>CAZWJC010000019.1:0-46988 GCA_964634255.1 uncultured Verrucomicrobiota bacterium
TTCCAAGAGCGCGGCAAGGTGATCGTGGACACACTCGGCTGCTCCCGTTTCTTCATGCTTGGCAAACTGGAGGTTGAGAATCCAACAGCACTGGCAGACGCCTTGGAGACCTTAAGGCGGAACATGCTCGCCAATCCCATGTTCGCCGGCACCGAATCTTTCAAACCCGAGCGCAAGAAGACCGCCCTCGCCTTCCACGCGAAAGATGACCTGCCGGAGGTGCGAATTCCCGTCTTCGATCTCTTGCGCGGCTTCGGTTCGCAGTTGCGTTTCCACGCCGTCATTTGCGACAAACTGAAACTGGCTGAAGCCGAAGCCGCCAAGCGTGCCGCCACCCCCGGCTACCGCTTCAAGGAAGATTCTGTCTACGATGCGCTCATGCGCGAACTCTTCGGGAAGCTCCACCGGCTCGCCGACCGCTACGAAGTGTGTGTCGCCAGGAGGGGCAACAGCACGCGCAACGAAGCCATCAAGGCTGCCCTGGCGAATGCCGAGAAGGATTTCGAGACGACATTCGGATTCCGCCGGAGCCATCCCGATGCTTGGGCTGTGACGGTCCTCCCATCCAAGGCAGCCCCATGCCTCCAAGCCGTGGATTACTTCCTCTGGGCCCTCCAACGGTTCTACGAGGTCAAGTGGAACGCTGCGACGCGGGAGAAGCAACTTGATCCTTCAACGGGCCAGGTGATTCGCGAGGATAGGTTCTTGAACGCCATTTGGGGGCAGACCGCTGAAATCTATGATCTCCACTTCGGCCCGTCCGGAGGGACGTTCTTCACGCACCAAAAGCCCTTGGCCCTTGCGGAACGGTTTCCACCAACCAAGCAGAAAAAGAAAAAGCCATGAGTATAGGAACCCAGAAGGTTCTCACGGCACGAGGCCGATTTTTGCTCACGGCAGCAGCAATATCGGTAAATCAGCCCATTTTGTAAAGGTTTTTCCAACACAACGCCATAACCAGCCCTTCCTATGCCCCGCGAAGCTACACTCTACGAAAACACAAATGGCAGCCTCTTCGCGCCCTCATGGAAATGGAGCGCACTGGCAAAACCAAACTCTAGGCTTCAGCGCACAGCGGAACCCCGTAACTATGCCAAAGATCACGCGCATCGCATATAATTCTGCCGAGTGGCAGCGCCCGACTGGCGAAGCAAAACAGTCCGAGGGTGGAAAAACCTACAACCGCTTGAATGGTTTTGGTCACGAGGACTGGCTGTTCCGCTCCGAGTGGCTGATCGACGGCTGGCGTTACGCCTTCATTGAGGGCATCAACAAGAGCCATGCAAAGCTCGTCAAAGCGGGTCAACCGGTTGATCTCACCCTCTTTACCAAGCAGCCCGACAAGAAGCGTCGCTACGTCGCGACCATCCAGGCCGTCGAATGCCTCAACAACCAGCAGGCAGAGGACGCGTTGGACGAGTTCAAGAGGCGCGGATGGTTCGACATCATGCAGCAGGAAATCCTCGCTGTGGGTGGCAATGCATCGGCGTTGGGCGCGGCCAAATGGGCCAAGCACGTCCTCAATGTCCGTTTCCGCTTGGAGAACGTGATTCCTTTCCCGGCCAAGACGTACGCCAGCGCAGATGATCCGGTCCAGCACCTCAGACGTTACATGCTGTACGATGAGGCAAACATCGGACGTTCCCCCAAGGCACTCGCTAGGCGAGCCGGGACGTCCACTCTCCCACCGCAGAAACCATTCACGCGCCGCGCAGTATCCGGAGTTGACTGCACTCCGGAACACGCCCGCATGCAGGCCAAGCTAATGCAGGAACTGCAGCTCGAGTATCCACAAGCGCAGGTTGTGCGTGAGCAGGACTTCATTGATGTCAGTGTAAAGACCGCCGCGGAATTGCTACTGTTTGAAATCAAATCGGACTTGGAACCACGAGCAGTCATCCGGCACGCACTGGGGCAGATTCTCGAGTACGCTTTTCACCCGGACCGAAACCACACCCTGCCCGTAAGACTGATAATCGTTGGTCGACGCGCACTGACACCACCTGACGCAGACTACCTAAACCGACTTCGGAAGGATTTCGCTCTGCCCCTCGAATACCGCGTGGTCTCTTTATGACCGCAGCACCTGCTTATGCCCCGCCTCCACAGATACCGCGACCGCAACGTCTGCTTCATCCTTACAACTGACGACGAACCACCTCTTCCACCCAAGCAGCCCCAAGGCACTGCCTCATCGTCAATGGCCAAAAGGCCGTCGAGAATCGCAAACCCGTGATGCCTTGAAACGCTCTTCACCCAAAAGCTTGCCCCCCACACCCCTCGCATGAACGCCGGAACCGCAACCATAGATTGGCTTTACCGTGACCAGCTTCAGGTGGATGCAAAATGGTCCATTAGGAAGACAGACGGCTTCACCTGGTGGCCGGATCGCAACGCCCAGCATATCGAGGTCATCGCACGCGAGTTCGATCCGGATGGCAATGATGCCTACTGTATCCGCGTCAAGACGGATTTGGTGCGCGATCTGCACCTGACCGAGACGGCACTTGCAGCGGTCAGCGCGTTGATGTCCACAGCCACCATGGCAGGTCCCGTGTATGACACCCAGTCGCGGATGCTCAGCCTGTCTTCCCTTGTCCGAGTCCACGAGGGCATTCGGGAATGGATGTCCCCGCTCATTAGTATCGCCGCCATGCTTCAAATATCTCACGCTCGCAAGATAAGTAGCGGGTTGGCAGATAGGATCGGCGGCACCACCGCCGCCAGTGGCCATCCGGAGAACGGTCCAAGGCCAAGCCCAGACGAGTTGGCTTTGAGTTTTGCACCCCTGATCTCAAGGACCGGCCAGCAGCCCTCAGCTTGGGCTACCCCGGAATTCAAACAAGCCGTCGCCCAGCACATGCACGTCCCCCCCGCACTTCTCGCGACATGCAGTGACTCAGGTCTGACCGTCGAGTTTCCCTACGGCGACGGCTCTTCGCTCTGTCAGATGAAGGGCAACCAGGCCCATTCCTTGGTTGGCCAGGGGCTATTCCTGCTGCAATCCTTCCCGATCAAACCTGTTTTGGCCATTGAAGGCACAAAACTGGCGCTTGAGCTGAACGCCGAGGAACTCCACCGCAAGCCTGCGGGCTACGGACTCGGCAGTTACTGTTACCGCGACCAGTGCATTCACTTCGTCGCCTTCTTCCCCAATCTCGCGTACCGCGCTGGCCTCCTGCCAAACTTCTACTTTGCCTGTGCTGCTCGGGCTCAGGCGCTGTCAGTCAGATTCAAGAACGACGACTGGTCTGCAGCCTCAAGCCGTTGGAGGGCGCCGAACGCTGAGTCGGCCGTAGCACGATTCCTGAGTCGGTTCAGCCACAAGTGAACATCCCTCCGAGACGTTGGGATTAAAGCCATGTCGCCCACCTACCGCACCTCCCACTCAATTCACCGTCTTCTGTTCCATCGGCGCAGATGCACCGACCCCCAATCAGGATTATTACTCCCGCTTCAAGCGCCGGCGTCACGTCACGCCGGCGCCCACCCAGCTTCGCTCCCGGGCCTCAATGCTCCCAGCTCAGCCCCGGTTTCCCAAAGTGCCCGTAGTTCGTCGTCTGCCGGTAGATCGGCTGGAGCAACCCCAGTCTCTCGGTGATCGCCCGCGGACGAAAATCGAACTGCTGCAGATACTGCCACGCCTGATCCTTGTCCCCGGTGCCGAACGTCTCCACCAGGATCGAAACCGGTTTGGCCACCCCGATCGCGTACGACACTTGAATCTCCGCCTTGTGCGCCAGCCCGGCCTTCACGATCTGCCGTGCCGCAAACCGCGCAAAATACGCCGCGCTCCGGTCTACCTTGCTCGCGTCCTTCCCGCTGAACGCCCCGCCCCCGTGCCGCGCATACCCGCCATACGTGTCCACGATGATCTTGCGCCCCGTCACCCCGGCATCCGCCGCCGGACCTCCCAGCGCGAACTCACCCGTCGGATTCACGAACAGCTTCAGATCACGGCGATGCCACGCGCCCAATTGCCGGGGCAGCAACTGGTCCTGCACGTATGCGCGGATGGCTTCCTGGTTCGTCCCCTCCACGTGTTGCGTGGACACCACCACATCCGTCACCCGGCACGGCTTGCCAGCGTCGTACTCAACCGTCACCTGCGTCTTCGCATCCGGACGCAGCCAGCCGACACGGCCGCTCTTTCGATCCTCCGCCAGTCCCCGCGTCAAGCGGTGGGCCAGGAAGATTGGCAGCGGCATGAGTTCCGGCGTCTCGTCCGTGGCAAAACCGAACATGATTCCCTGGTCGCCCGCCCCTTGCTCCTGCCCCTCCACGCCCCGCGCAATCTGTTCGGATTGCACGCCCAGGAGGTTTTGGATCTTCACGCCGTCCGCGTTGAACGACTCGCTGGGCTCAGTGTAGCCGATCTCGCGGATCGCCCGTCGGGCCACGGCCTCCACGTCCACGTCGTCGGTCTGCGCCTTGATTTCGCCCGCCAGGATCACGTGCCCGTCCTTGCACAACACCTCGCAGGCCACGTGGCTGTGCGGATCGCGCTCCAGGTAGGCATCCAGGATCGAATCAGCGATGGAGTCACACACCTTGTCCGGGTGACCTTCGGATACCGATTCAGAAGTGAAACTATACTTGCTCATGGTCTTTGCTCTTTCGTGGTTTGGATTCCCTTGTTCCTTCACGCTGCGCATGGGGTTTGGAGCCCCAGCAAGCCTAGGAGTGCGTCCCGCAGCCTGCGGGCCTGTTCCAGATCGCCGGTGCCCAGCGATCGTCGGACGCGCTGCTTCGTAAAATCCGGCCGATGCACCGTGTAATGACACCAGAAAGTGCCGTTGTTATTCCAGAGGTGATGATTGCTGTTCGCGGCTTGCACGCGAATGGCGATGTGTTCTGCGTTCATGATGCGTTGTTCTCTTCAACGCACCAGGAGGGCTGGGGGGAAGAAAAAACGCCATTCGCATCAGCGAAGGCGTGATCTCTTCCTGAGAACCTTCGGAGTTTTTACTCCGCGCATCGGAAGCCGCTCTTGCGACTTCCAAAGCACCGTGGTTCTCGTCGGTTGCCGGAGTCAGCCCTGCGGCCAACTCACTCCTGATGCTGCCGGGATACTATCCGGAATCCCCCCGACCTCCAAGCCCATTTTGTGTCATACACGCATTCCCGAGTCCTCAAGCGCGTCGCGACCTACCTTCCATCCTGCCCGCCCGCCGCCCCCAACTCCTCCAGCGTCTTCTGCACCGTTTGCCCGCCCGGCTTCCACCAGTGATACTTCGCCTCCGCCAGCATCGGAATCACCAGCGTCCCGTCCGGATTCAAATACGGCCTCGGCCGATTCTCGTTTGTCGATCCTGTCGCCACTTCTGATTTATCCTGATGCGCACTCATACGCCCCGATTGCACCAGACTCCTCGCCCTGCCTTCCAGCAAATTCTCACATCGCTTCACCACCTCGCCCCCACGCCTTAAGCACCCTTTGACGCCCCGCCTTCGACTTTACCGCGTCGCTCAGCTCGCGGTACTTGGGGCTGGCACCACCTCGTAGGGGCGGAACAGCCGAGGCCTCCCCCCGCGTTTGGGCCGCGGTGTTTTCACACGCCCTTCTCCTGTAACCGCCGCACTTCCTTCTTCACCAGGCTCCCAACGCGATGCTTGATGAGATGGACCTGGGCGATAGTGACACCCAGCGCGGAGGCGACCTTGGCCGGCGGCCAGCCTTTCATCGCGTAAAGCTCGAACGCTTGGTAGTGCTTTGGTTTGACCTGCCGCTTGATCCGCTGCATGGCGGCGTCCAGAAGATTCTGTTCCCACTCGGCCTCCCATACCGCCTCAATGCGCTCGCCCGCGGGATCGGGAACATGCTCCATTATCTCCGTGCGCCGGGAATCATCCTCCATCGGTTCGTCTTCTGGCCGACACGAACTCCACGTCCTGGAGAAACGCACCGCCGCGCCCGCAACCAAACCGATTGAACCTCCCGTCGAATTCGCCGGCATCCAAAACGCCGGCCTCCAAGCAACCCTGTTATGACTGAAACTGAATCCGCAAACCCCTCGACATTGTTTAAAACTGTGGCGAGACTGCCCGGCATGAACGCCCGGGATCGCCGCCGTGAAATTGACCGCCTCACCCGCCGCCACGCCCGCCCCGGCAAATGGCGCGAGCGCCTGGAGATCCTGCTCGGCTTCGCGTACCTGCTCGTCTTTGCCGCCGGATTCTTCTGGGCGTGGTTCACCCTGTTTGGCAAAGGGTTCACCAACCCCATCAACACCGTCGGTAAAGGCCTCCTCTGGCTGCTCCACTGATATGCTAACCTCCTCCATACCGAGCCTCGATATCCTCGAGGCCCAGTACCATTCCACGATGGCCCACCTGGCCAATCCCTCAAACCTCATGTACACCAACATCAGCATCCAGCGGTTTACTGATGGGAAAATGCACACCAACGTGTTCATCACCCCCGCGCACGTGGCTAATCCCTCAGACATCATATACACCACAAACATCAGCATCGAGCGGTTTGATGGGAAAATGTTCACCAACATCTTCATCACCTCCATTCCACCGCTAACCCCCAAGCACGCTCACATTCCCAAAACCAACACGTCGGTCGTGCAGTACAACTACACTCCAGCCGACGTCACACCCGCCTACCAGGAGTGGCTTTTCTCCACTGTCATTATTCTCGCCGCCACCCAACTCCTCACCCTGGGGCTGGTGTGGAAGCTGTGGCGACGGAAAAACCCTGCCCCATGAACTTTCAACGCGAGTACCTTGCCGCGCCAGTCGAAACGCCCACCGCCCGCCGATTGCGTGAACTGGCGCGCGAATAAGTTGAACGCACCGAGGCCTACGACCGCACCGTCTGCACCGGCCCCATCCGCCATGGCGGCATCCAGCCCGCCACACCTGAAGAACTCCGGTTGATCACCGCCAATGCCCGCGCAACGAATGATGCCCTGGCCACGTGCGACTTCGGCCAACTCCTCGAACACCTGCGGAAATGTCCGGCGTGAAGGACGCCAAACTTGTGAGCCACGGATTACACGAACCACACGAAAGCGGGGAGGATGGCGATTGCGGAGGCGGCGCGGGCGGATGAATTCATCCGGCCAGTCTTGGGGTATGAAAACTCAGTCTCCACCGAACCGACTTTCTGATTTCTCGCAATTCACGTTTCCATCCACGCCGCCGACCGGGCCAACTCACCAGATGAGTGAATCGTCCGCTGTCTGTTGTTCCTTTGTTGGAGATGCTCTCGCACTCATCACCCGCGCCCATCATCGGTCGAAATCATGTTGAATCCTCGTCGGGAGGGTCGTGAACAATGCGTAACACTCAGCACCCACACGGCTACGGTGCTCGAGTCTCGGTTTTTCCTGTCCGGCGGTTTCTAAGTCAACACTGACCGCCTCGATGGCAGCTTGTTGTCGCCCCCGCGTGGGATGCCCTAACGAGCACGGATACACGAAGCCGGGACGTGAACACACGCGACGATTCCAACCGGCAGCCTCCATGTAGCCTCACATTCTGGCCGAAATGCTTCCATAGATTCAGGCGACCCGGCGAAAAAAGACCCCACGCGCCAGTAGGGGGGTGGGGTTTTGAAAAAATCGCGCCGGAATAATCGAGAGGGTGGTAGGTGCTGAACGCGTGCGCGATCGCGCAGGATTGGCTTCTGGCTGCTCCGGCACGCCGTGGTCGCTTCCCTCCCACGTTCTGACCTTGGGGAGCTGGCGATGGCCCTGGGCGCGGGCGGGGGTGGTTGTGGCGTGGCCTGGGGCGCGGGTGATTATTCCCGAGGGCGTTACCCTTCAAAAAACGGGGTAACGGCAAAGGTAACGCTCGCCAGAGCCTCTATCTATCTATCTATCTACATATCTATTAAGTACATAGATAGATAGATAGAGAGTAGCGTTACCCTTGTTACCTGCGTTACCCGAAATATGTGCCCATTTGGGGCTTACCTTGCTTTGTTGCGGGCTGTTCCCATTCATCTGATTCCCGACGAACATGGGCTGGGGTATTAGTATAGGCGTGTGTTTTTTCGGGTAACGGGGTAACGCAGCGGTGAGAATGCCAGCAACATATTCATATACAGAAACTTGCTACGTTACCCAGAGCGTTACCCGGATTTTTGCAGGGTAACGGCTACTTGTTCATCCCCAGGGCAGCGGCGAGCGAGATCAGCAGGTGGTGGGATTCGGGCTTGCCGATCAGGAAGTTGATGGCCGCGCGGGTGGCGGGGTTGGTTTGAGAGAGGGTGGCGGCGTCGGCGGTGATCTCCTTCGCGTCCTTGACGGTGGTGACGCTGACGAGCTTTGCGGCGAACGCGGGGCGCTCGTCCAGAAGGTGGGCCTTAACCAGCTCCGCATGATCCGAGGGGGCGGCGCTGACGCAGCGGGCAAGGGTTTCGAGGTTCTTGTGGCTCACCCAGGACTGGGTGCCGCTGGTGATGCGCGAGATCCAGGAGCTGGGCAACCGGCGGCCGAGGAGCGCGGACTGCCGCGTGATCTCTTTGCCGGTGACTTGGTTCTTTTCCATCTGGGACAGGAGGGTCATGGATAACTGGGTTTTCATATGTTCACTAAAATACTATCGTCTTCAATTACTGCAAACGCTTTCTCCAGTTAGGGCGAGGCGCTTCTGCATAAAATAAGTCTTGACGTAATGAAGACGTTTGATAATAGTGTGCGCAAACAAATGAATCTCGAATCTCCAGTTTTGACCAAGCAGGCGGCGACGGAGCTCGGCTGCTCCAGCACGTACATGGCCGCGGTGAAGAACGCGATGGGGCTGCGCTACGCGCGGTTTGTCTTTGTCTCGCAGATCAAGCAGTGGTTGTTCAAGAACCCCGGGTTCAGGATCCGGGATGTGTATTCGCCTGCGGCCGCGGCCCCAAAGCGGCGAAGCACTCCTCTAAATCGGGCATCTGAAGCCTCTGGTACATGCGGTGCACAGTCGTAGAGGCATGGCCGATAAACCTCATGGCCTTGGCCTCGCTGACGTTGGCTTGAACCAGCCGCGTGGCGGCGGTGACGCGCAGGCAGTGGAAGCAGATGCCTGGATGCTTGTCGCGAAAGCCGCCCCGTTTAAGCAGATTCCACCACAACCGCGAGGGCCTGGTGTCGCCGCCGAAGGGTTTTTGCCACGTTTCAGTGTGTTGCTCGGATTGCAGTTTAGTGAACAGGGGGATCAGTTGGGGGTGCAGGGGGGCAGTGTGGGTGCGGTTGCCTTTGGCTCGGAATTTGATCGTTCCAGTTTGTGTTCCGTCCTCGGCGGTATTGATCTGCACGTCGGTCATCGGGTTGAGGTAGGTTTCGTTGAGGCGGCAGCCCTGCCAGCGCGCGATCTCGAAGCTGTTGCGGTAGAACTGGCGCAGCTCCGCGTCCTTCTCCTTGTCAATGGCGGCGCTGATGGCGTCGAGCGTCTCGTCCGAAAGGGCGGGCTTTTCCTTGGGCGGGACGCGCTCAATGCGGAGGTTGTTGGCGGGGTTGCTTGGAATCCACTCGCGGCGGACCGCTTCGGTCAGAACGAGGCGCAGAACTTTCAGTTCGAGGATCGCGGTGTTGTGCGAGATGTGGTATTTGCCGTCGGTGTGCTTGGGTTGTTTGCGCCAGTTGAGGTAGGCCATGCAGTGTTCGCGGGTGAGCTGGATCGGGGTGAGGATTTCGCGCTCAGACATGAACATGCGGAGCGTGTTCCAGATGGTCTTGTAGCGTCGACAGGTGAGTTTCCGTTCACTGTAGCGAGCTTCAAGGAAATCCCCAACCCACGAATCCCATTGGGTATCTCTATCTCCACCGGCGCGCCCGGTCTTGCTCTCGGCGAGGGTGTGTTCCGCCTCGATGATCTTGGCTTTGCGGGTGTCGGATCCGACGCCCACGCGCAGGTGGGTGGATTTGCGAATGCGTTTGCCGTTGCTGGTGTAGCAAACCCACCAGAACGGGGACTTCTTTTGTTGAAACAGATGTGCCATATCGGTATGGCAGAGTACGGCTGTGCAATTGAAAGTTCAACCAACATCCTAGTATTTCGTGAAGCATTGTGTTGGACATTTGCCTCCCTGTCGTATCGTGGGTTCGAATCCCTCCCTCTCCGCCAGCCCAACTACCCACTGCTTGGGCGTTTCCTCCATAATGCCGCTCCCAAAGTGGAACAGGATGGTATCCCACCGAAGTGAGCATTGCCCCGCCCGTCTCTTTCTCCGCACTAAGCCGCTCATCCCCTCGGCCAGAAGCGCAGCCAGAACCGCTGCGGTGATTGGATCAGGATTTCCCGGAGTAGAGCCTCCATGCTCACCGCCTTCGGCTCATCGAGCCGGCGGGCGAGGGCCAACGTGACACCGAACCCCAGGGCGGCCGCCGCGAAGAAGATCGCATAGCGATTCCACTCCACGCCCAGCCACCGTGGAGCGCGCCCGCCCACGGCATCTATGAGCACGCCCCACGCAATCGGGGCGAGACCAAGCGTCACGTTGTTCATCACCGAGTAAAGCGCGAAGAAATGGTTGCGCCCCATTGCCGGAATCACCGCCATGGCCAAGCGCGTATTGGCCATCTGCACCAAAGCCGCGAGTAAACCCATCAAAACTTGGAGCAGGAGCACGAGCGTCAGCCGCACCGGAAACACACCGCCAGCCAGCATCAGCCAACCGCCCAGGACGGCGATCCATGCCGCGAAACAGAAGCTCAGCACGGGCTTGCTGCCGAGGCGGTCCAGCCGCGACCCCAGAAACCACAGGCTGCTCCACCCCCCAAGAAACGCGACGGAGTTCACCAGCAGCACTTTACCTTCAGACATGCCCGCCTCCCCCTTGAGAAATGCCACCGTGAAAGCTGTGATCCCGCCGTAGGCCACAGACCACGCGATGACTGCCCGCAGCAGTTTGCGGAACGGTGCGTAGCGAGACATCGCCAGCCAGGGCACGCGCGCGTTGGACACGCGCGGTTCGTCAGGCGTCGGCACGTCCGGGATGCGCTTCAAGAAGACCAAGCTGATCGCTCCCGCAACGGCGCTGTAGGCGAACAGAGCCGAGAACTGCCACGGCGCCGGTTGGCCGGCAAGCGCGGCGGCCGAGACGAGGAACGTGACAAAGCTGGCCACGCCCTGCACCGCAGCATCGCGCGCCAGATAGTTGCCGCGGAGACTTTCCGGCACGAGAACGGTGATCCACGGCAGCCAGGCACAGCTCGAAATGCCGCGCGAAAGATTGAAACAGAATAACAGCGCCAAGAGCAGCGCCAAGCGATTCGAAGCGTTTAGGAATGCACCCGTCAACGGCACGAGCGCCATCGCGAAGATGAAGGCCACGCGTGTGCTCCAGCCAGCCAGCACGAAGCGCCGGTAACCCACGCGATTGATGTGGCTGGCGGCGGGGATTTGGAAGATCACCAGCAGCGGCATCATGCCGGCGATGATGCCCAGCACCGTGGCGCTCGCCTCCAGCGACTTGGCGTACAGGATCATCGGCCCCGCGAGCACAATCTGGAAGGACAGTGCGTTGAACGCCGAAAACGAATAGGCGTTGTGCAGGCCAGGCGGATAGACGGCTTTCCCGTCTCGTCCGCTGGCGTGGGCGGCTGGCGATTCGCTCATGAACACTCGCGCGGGTTTGATTGCGCGTGGACAATTTCAGGCGGCCGCCTTGCTTGTCGAGCAGAATTGAACCACTGACCACGCCTTGGGACGCCGATCCAAGCTGTGTTCTGCCCAATTCAGAACGCACCCTTGACACCGCTCGCACCGGTCGTCGAGTATGCTCGCAATGCATGCACCGTTGGACAACACAGGGCCGGGCGCGTCTGGCCGTTCCCCTGCCACTTCAAGCAGCAACCTCGCGGAGAAAGTCACCTTTTATCACTGGTTGGTGGTCATCATCGCGTCGTGCGGCTGGCTGTTCGACTGCATGGACCAGCGGTTGTTCACGCTCGCACGAGAGTCCGCGCTGAAGGACTTGTTGGCCCACGACCCGACGAAACTCGGCAATGTGAAGGAGTTCATCGGTCTGGCAACCATGGCCATGATGGTCGGCTGGGCGACCGGCGGTATCATCTTCGGCATCATGAGCGACAAGTGGGGCCGCGTGAAGACGATGGTCGTCACCTTGATCATCTACTCTGGCTTCACGGGGCTGTGCGGCATCGCCCAAGGCTGGCTGGATTTTGTATTTTACCGGTTTCTCGTGGGACTGGGCGTGGGCGGCATGTTTGGCGCGGCCACAACTCTGGTCGCAGAGAGCGTGCCGGGCCGGTTTCGCACAGTGGCGCTCGGCTCCCTCCAGGCGTTGTCCGCGGTGGGCAATATGCTGGGCGCCACGTTGAGCCTGGGCATCAACCCGGGTCAAGAAGGCGTGTTCGGCAGCTTTGCCGGCTGGCGCGTGCTCTTCTTCGTCGGGATTCTTCCCGCGCTGCTGGTGGTGCCCATCATGTTCGTCCTGAAAGAGCCCGAGCCGTGGAAACGGGCCAAGGCGGAAGCCGCCAGGCAAAGCGGCAGCGGTCAGAAGGTAGGCTCGATGGCCGACCTCTTCCGTCAGCCGCGGTGGCGTCGCAACACTCTGGTCGGCATTTGTCTCGGACTCGCCGGCATGGTGGGTTTGTGGGGCATCGGCTTTTTCTCCCCAGAGCTGATCTCCACGGCGCTCAAGGAGCAACCGCTGCGTGCGAAAGACCTCGCGCAGCCGCAAGCCGTCGTCGCGATGCTGCAATCGCCGACGAACGCCGCCCTGGCCGCGGTGAAGAGCCGCTTGAGTGGCGACTTCGTCCGACAACTCGAAGGCGCAGGCAACGCCGCCGTCTCGCCGGTGTTGACCGAAGCCCTGCTCAACGAATTCAATGGCTTGATCCTCACCGGCTCGCTCTACTCCGAGGCGGCTTTCAAGGACGTGCCGCTCAAAAAAGGCACACAGAATCTGGTCCAACAATTGGCGCAGAAGGCGTCGCCCGTGGATCAGATGTTCCTGAACCGCCAGTTGCTTGAGCAGACTTTCCCCGGCGCCATCGCGGAGATGCAGAAGACCATGGACAAGGTACGCGGCAAAGGCATGTTCCTGCAGGATGTGGGTTCGTTGCTGGGCATGTTTGCGTTTACCTTCCTGGCGGCTGCGTTCAGCCGGCGGCTGGCATTCCTGCTCTCCTTTGTCATGTGTTTGGTGACGACGGCGTTCGTGTTTTACGCGCTCAAGTCGGAAAGCGATGCCTACTGGATGCTGCCGTTGATGGGGTTCGCCCAACTGGCCGTCTTCGCCGGTTATTCCATCTACTTCCCGGAGATTTACCCAACCCGTCTCCGCGGAACGGGCGTGGGCTTCTGCTACAACACGGTGCGGTATCTCGCAGCGCCGTTCCCCTACATGCTCGGCTGGTTGAGCACGCAAATGCCCTTCCGCACGGCGGCCATCCTGATGTCCAGCATCTACGTTATCGGCGCCGTGGCTTTGATCTGGGCGCCGGAAACCAAGGGCCAGCCCCTGCCGGAAGACTGACCGCCACCGCTCGGTGAGGCCGCGCTGCTTCGGCGGTCACCGGCATACTTCTCCGTACGCTCGGCAGAAGTACACAAAGAAGCCCGTCCTTGCGGACGGGCTCTTCAATTTCAACTTTGGAGCGGCTTCTACTTCTTGTCGCTCTTCGCTTCCTCGGCCTTCGTCTCGGCCTTGGCCGGGGCGGGTTCAGCGCTCACAGGAAGTTCGACCCACTCCAAGATGGCACGCTGGGCGGCGTCGCCTTGGCGCTGGTCCATCTGGATGATCCGCGTGTAGCCGCCGGGGCGGGACTTGAACGTCGGCGCCAGCTCCTTGAACAGGATGCGGCAAGCCGCCTCGTCCTGGTGCAGCCGGGCACTGATCAAGCGGCGATCGTGCAAGGTGCCGCTCTTGCCTAAGGTGACCAGCTTCTCCGCCACGGAGCGGGCGGCCTTGGCCTTGGCCAGGGTGGTGATGACGCGTTTGTGAATGATGAGGCTGCAAACCAGGTTGGCGAGCATGCGATTGCGATGCTCAAACGTGCGTCCCAGTTTCGCCGTGCGTTTACGATGTCGCATAAGCGGGTGCGGTTCAGGTCAAAGAGGGTTTCGGTTCTTCCTTCGGCGCATCCAGCAGGCCGGGCTCGAAGGTCATCCCCAGCGAGAGGCCCAGCGCGGAAAGCTTGTCCTTGATTTCGTTCAGGGACTTCTTGCCGAAGTTACGGTACTTGAGCATCTCCGACTCGGTCTTCATGGCGAGCTGGCCGACGGTGGTGATGTTGGCGTTGTTGAGGCAGTTCGCCGCCCGAACGCTGAGCTCGATCTCATTCACGCTCATGTTGAGGAGCTTCTTCATCTTCGTCTTCTCCTCGTCCTGCTTGTCCACCACTTCCTCGAACTCGACGGCGTTCTTGTCGTAGCCGACGAACACGTCGAGGTGATGCTGCAAAATGGCGGACGCCTGCGTGAGCGCGTCATCCGGGGAGAGACGACCATCGGTCCAAATCTCCAAGAGCAAGCGGTCGTAATCGGTGCGTTGACCGACACGAGCAGCCTCCACGGCGTAGCGCACACGACCGACCGGTGAGAACAGCGAATCAATCGCGATCACCCCGATGGCCTGACCGGGCTTCTTATTCTCGTCGCCGGGGCAGAAGCCGCGTCCGACCTTGACGGTCAGCTCCATCTCGAACTTCTTCTTCTTGTCGAGCGTGCAGATGTGCTGGTCCGGATTCACCAACTCCAGGTTCTGATTGACCTGAATGTCGGCGGCAGTCACGGCACCTTCCTTGTTGACAGAAAGCAGGAGCACCTGCTCGTCCCGAGAATGTGCCTTGAACTTCACCTTCTTCAGGTTGAGAACGATGTCGGATACATCCTCAACCACCCCGTCAATAGCAGCGAACTCGTGCATCGCGCCGTCAATCTTGACAGACGTGATGGCCGCGCCCTCAAGCGACGAGAGCAACACGCGGCGGAGCGAGTTACCGATGGTGTGGCCGTAGCCGGTTTCAAACGGCTCGGCGGTGAACTTGGCGTAAAGATCCGTAGCCGTTGACTCATCCTTGGTCAACCGCTTGGGCATTTCGAAGCGACCCAGACGTACTGGCATGTTTCCTTTCGTGCAATTTTAATCTGGTCGCCCCGCGCGATTCCCGACGGCGGAACGACCCTTGTAATTGCGTTGGGCCTCGTCGAGCGAGGCCGGGTTTCAGTTAGCGGGAATAAAATTCGACGACGGCCTGCTCGTTCGCGATCGGGTGGATCTCGTCGCGCGTCGGAATGCGCATCACCACGCCCTTGAGCGCTTCCTTGTTCAGGGAGATCCAGTCAGGCACTACGCGACTGGTGGCGGATTCCAAGTTCTTGCTGGCCAATTGCCGCGCGACGTTGGATCCCTTCACCTCGATAATGTCATTCACGCGCAACGCGTAACTCGGAATGCTGACCTTGCGACCGTTGACCTTGATGTGGCCGTGCGAAACCATCTGGCGTGCCGCCGGACGCGTGTTCGCGAAACCGAGGTGGTAAACCACATTGTCCAGCCGGGTCTCCAGAATCTGCAGCATCTGCTCGCCAGTGACGCCGCGGCGCTTGAGCGCCTTCTCGTAGACGCCCCGGAACTGGCGCTCGAGGAGGCCGTAGTAATAGCGCAGCTTCTGCTTCTCAATCAGGCCCAAGCCATACTCGGTGTGCTTGCGGCGAGATTTGGGACCGTGGACGCCGGGGCCGTAATTGCGGCGCTCCAGATACTTCGAGTCGCCAAAAATGGGCAGCCCAAACCGGCGGCTGATGCGGACGCGGGGACCAGTGTAACGAGCCATACCTTAAATATCAGATTTCAAATTCAAGCTTACACGCGGCGCTTCTTGCGCGGGCGACAACCGTTGTGCGGTACGGGGGTGACATCCTTGATCACCGAGATTTCCATTCCGATGGCCTGCAACGCCCGGATGGCCGATTCGCGACCGGATCCCGGTCCCTTGACCCGCACTTCCACTTCTTTCATTCCGTGGGCCATGGCCTGCCGGGCCGCGTCCTGGGCGACCTGCTGTGCCGCATAGGCGGTGCTCTTTCGCGACCCCTTGAATCCTACCCGCCCGGCCGTGGACCAGCCAATCAGGTTGCCGTGCATGTCCGTGATGGTGACCTGCGTGTTATTGAACGTCGCCAGTATGTTGGCAATGCCGCTGACGATATTCTTCGCACCCTTGGCCTTGACGATCTTCTTGCCCGCAGACTCGTCGGCCAGCAGTTCAGCCGCCGTCGGCGCCGAGCCTGCGACAGGACCTTCCGGCACCGCTGGGGCAGCCGGCGCTTCCGCGCCCGGTTTACCCTCGGCTGGCTTCACAGCGTCGCCGCCTTCGGCCGGTTTGGCGGCCTTGGGCTCTTTCGCCGCCTTGGGAGGCTTCGCCTCCTTCGCTGGCTTTTCCGCCGGCGCAGCGCCTGCGGTTTCGGGTTTCACGTCGGGCTGCGGAGCAGCTTTCTTTTTGGTCTCTTCGGACATAACAGAAAACTAGTGAATGCCGGTCTTGGCGTTCGGATTGCGCTGGACGCCGACCGTCTTGCGTGGCCCCTTGCGCGTACGAGCGTTGGTTTGCGTGCGCTGCCCACGTACCGGCAACCCGCGCAGGTGACGGATGCCGCGGTAGCATTTGATACCTTGCAGCCGTTTGAGGTTCATGCCGATCTCGCGGCGCAGGTCGCCCTCAATGACGTACTTGCCGTCTTGAATCGCATGAACGATCTGCGAGAGCTGCTGCTCAGTGAGGTCCTTGGCGCGGAGGCCCGGATTGATGCCAGCGCGGGCGCAAATGTCCACTGCATTGCTCGGCCCGATGCCGTAGATGTAGCGTAGCGCAATGTCAATGCGCTTCTCGCCAGGAATTTCGACTCCGATGATACGTGCCATAGTCTCGTCAAAAAATCAGGCTTAACCCTGGCGCTGCTTGTGGCGCGGGTTGCTGCAAATCACACGAATAACACCCTTGCGTCGCACCACTTTGCAGTGCTCGCAGAGCTTCCTCACTGACGCACGGACTTTCATATTCTAAATCTGCGTTGTATCCATCACAATTCGTCCTTCCGACAGGTCGTAGGACGACACCATCAAATTCACCCGACTTCCCGGTTGCCAGCGCACCGCGGTCAGCCTGTGCCGACCCGCCACAAAGGCGGTCAACTCATGCCCGTTGGCCAGTCTCGCGCGATACGTGCCGTTCGGCAGCGCGGCCACAATCAGGCCTTCGACTTTAAAGGCGCCCGCTCCGGGCATGTCATGATCTCCGGTTCGCCTTCCGTGATCAACACGGTGTGCTCGAAATGAGCGGATAGTGAACCATCTTGCGTGACCGCTGTCCAGCCGTCACTCAAGATCTTTATCGCAGCCGTGCCGGCATTCACCATTGGCTCGATGGCGATGGTCATACCGGGTCGCAATCGTGCCGACGCCTTGCCGTCCACGTAATTCGGCACTTCCGGCTTCTCGTGAACAGCCCTGCCCACACCGTGACCCACAAATTCGCGCACCACGCTGTAGCCGTTTCGTTCGACGTAGTTCTGCACCGCCCGCGAAATGTCCGTTACCCGATTCCCACTCTTCGCCTGCGCGATGCCTTCCGCCAGCGCTCCTTCGGTAACATCCATCAACCGCTGCGCTTCGACCCCACATCCGCCAACAGCCACCGTCTTCGCCGTGTCGCCGACGAACCCCCGGTAGTACACCCCAACATCCAAGCTGACGATATCGCCAAAGCGCAACTGCCGCGGTCCCGCCAAACCATGCACAACCTCGTCGTTGACGGAGATGCATATATTACCCGGATATTTGCGGTAACCGAGAAATGCACTCCGCGCGCCGTACCGCTTGATGCACTCCGCTGCGTACTCGTCAACCGCCCGCGTGGTGAGCCCGGGGCGGACATACTCCGCCACTTCGTTCAATACCGCCCGGGCGATGCCACACGCCGGGCGCATGGCTTCAAGGTCCCGTTCACTCTTGAGAATGATCATGGCCGTCCCGCGTGCCCCCCGACATTCGGCAGGCCGAGAACTTGCCCTCCCCGCCGGTCAGAACCGGCCGCGGAGGCGCCCTTTCTTCAAAAAGCCGTCGTAATGCCGCATCAGCAGGTGGGACTCCATCTGCCGCATTGTGTCCAGCATCACACCCACCGTGATAAGCATGCTAGTGCCACCGAAAAACGTAGCCACCGCGTAGGGGATTTGCATCATCCGCGACATAAGGATCGGAATGACCGCAATGATTGTCAGAAACACCGCTCCCGCCAGCGTGATCCGATGCATGGCGTTGTGCAGGTAATCGCAGGTCGCTTGCCCCGGGCGCACACCGGGGATATACCCACCGTTCTTCTTCAGGTCGTCTGAGATCTGCAACTCGTTGAACTGGGTCGCGACCCAGAAGTACGAGAAGAACAGGATCATCAGCGAGTAAAGCAGCATGTAAAGAAAAGCGCCTTCATTCAATGCACGGGCAATGTCCCCGAAAAACTTCACATTCAAGGACGAGCCGAGAAACAAGAAGATCTTTTGAGGGAACATCAAGATCGCCTGCGCGAAGATGATCGGCATGACGCCCGCGTAATTGACACGCAGCGGCATGAACGACGTGCCGCCGGAATAGACTTTGCGGCCCACCGCACGCTGCGCGTATTGCACCGGCACCTTCCGCTGCGCCTGGGTGACCGCGATCACGCCCGCGATGACCCCGGCCAAGAGCAGCAGCAAGGCAACTCCGTGCCCGAAGTTCAACTTCGCTTCCATGCCTTCGCCGGGGAAGAAACTGTCCTTAAGGGCGATCGCAGCGGCAGGCAACCGCGCCAGAATGCCGATGGTGATCACCAGCGACACACCATTGCCGATGCCGCGCTCAGTAATCTGCTCGCCGAGCCACATGAGCAGCATCGTCCCGGTCGTCAGGATCAGCGTGGTCTGAATGCGATACCACCAAATCCAACTGTCATCGTACGTGACCAGCCGGCCGATGCCTTCACCGAAAATCTTCGACGGATTCTCCCAGCCGAGCGCCATCACAAATCCCTGCCCCAAGCACAGCGCGACCGTCAAATAGCGACCGTATTGAATGATCTTCGCCCGACCGCCCTCTTCGCGAGCGAGTTTGCTCAAGTGCGGCACCACTGCGGTGAGCAGCTGAATGATGATGGTCGCACTGATGTAGGGCATGATGCCCAACGCCCCAATGGCGCAGTTTTCCAGCGCTCCGCCTGTAAACAGGCTGTAAAGCCCCAACACGCCTCCACTCGGATCGCTTGAGGCAGCCTTCTTAAAGAAGGCCGCCAGCGCGTTGCCATCCAGTCCCGGACAATGGATGTAGGCGGCCAGCCGGCAGACCGCCAGCAACAGCATCGTGAAAAGGATGCGCGACTTCAGTTCGGGAATCCGGAAGCAATTGCTGAAGGTGTTGGCGATGGCGGCAAACATGGCTCAGTCGGGCTTAGGCAGCGGCTTTCTTCGCAGTGACGACCTGGCAGGACCCACCTTTGGCTTCGATCTTCGTCTTTGCCGAAGCGCTGAAGGCGTGCGCAGTGACCGAGAGCTTCTTGGTCAGCTCGCCATCGCCCAGAATCTTGATGCCGTCAGCCTTGCCGTTGGCCAACCCCGCGGCGATGAGAGCGGCTTCGTCCACCGAAGCGCCGTCTGCAAACTGGTTCAAGGCCTCCACATTCACGCCCAAGTAGTAAGTGCCGAAACGCGTGTTGTTGAAGCCACGCTTGGGCATGCGCCGAAATAGCGGCATTTGGCCGCCTTCGAAACCGGGGCGGATCGAACTGCCGGAACGGGCCGACTGGCCCTTGCCACCTCGACCGCTGGTCTTGCCATGGCCGCTGGATTCGCCCTGCCCCAACCGCTTGCGGCGGTGCTTGGCCCCCGGACGAGGTTTCAAATCATGTAAACGCATATCGTCAAGCAGTTGTCGTCACGGCTGCGGCAGTCACCGGCACCGCCGGCTTCTTCAGCTCCAAACCGCGACTCTTGTAAATCGTCTCCCGCAAACGCAGGCTCAGCAGAGCATTCAATGTGGCTTTGACCACGTTGGCGGCGTTCTTCGAACCCAGCGACTTGCTCAGGATGTCCCGCACACCGGCCGATTCCAGCACGGCACGCACGGTCTTTCCAGCGATGACGCCGGTACCGGGCGAAGCGGGGCGTAGCAACACCTTCGCGCCGCCATAGCGCGCGAACACTTCGTGAGGAATGGTCGGCCCGTTGAGCGAAACCTCCAGCATATTCACCCGTGCGGCCTCGCCGCCACGGCGAATCGCGTCAGCCACTTCGCTCGCCTTGCCCAAACCGACTCCTACGCGTCCCTTGCGATCACCCACCACCACCAGTGCGCTAAAGGAAAAGCGGCGTCCGCCCTTCACGACCTTTGACGAACGGTTGATGAACACGACCTTCTCGGTCAGTTCCTGCTGTCCCTCTCCGTTGAAAGACATTTCGGGCGCTTCAGAAATCGAGCGTCCGCGCCGTCCACCGCGGCCCGGGCCACGGCCTTCGCCGCGCCCTTCGGGGCGTGGGGGGGCAGCCGGCGGTTGTTGCTGCTGCGTCTCGTCCGCGATTTTGGTGTCGTTGTCAGCCACAGTGATCTCTCCGTTTCGTTAAAACTTCAGCCCGGCCTCGCGCGCCGCCGTGGCGAGCGCGGCCACCTTGCCATACACCGGTTGGGCCTCTTTGCCTTTGCCGGGCTTCCAGTGATAGCGCGCGCCGGCCCGATCAAACACAACTTGCTTGATTCCCTTTTCGAGGGCCGTCTGCGCCGCCAATTTGCCCATCACGACGGCGCTCTTGACGTTCGCCGCCAGTTGATCGCGATTCGGGACGGTTTTGCCCAGCGTGGAAACTGCCGCCAGCGTCACGCCCTTGGTGTCGTCAATGAACTGAATATGAATATTCTGGTTCGTGAAGCACACGGCCATGCGCGGACGCTCAGCCGTCCCGGCCACCTTCTGACGCACACGCCAATGGCGGCGTTGGGCGAGTTTCTGTTTCTTTTCGACTCTCATTTCAATGGGTCACGGATTTTGCCGTGATCAGTTTACGCTGCAAAATTACTGAACGGTCTTGCCTTCCTTGCGGATAATCCGCTCGCCCACATAGCGCACACCCTTGCCCTTGTAGGGCTCGGGCGGATAGAAGCTCCGCAGTTCGGAGGCGACCTGCCCAACCACTTGCCGGTCGGGGCCTTCGATCGTGATCTTGGTGTTGTCCTCGACAACCACCTTCACCTGATCCGGAATCGGATAGACGATCGGATGCGAGTAGCCCAGCGTCATCGTGATGGTATTCCCCTGGACCGCGGCTTTGAAGCCGACGCCATGGATTTCCAGCTTCTTGACGAAACCTTCGGCGACACCGCGAACCATATTGTTCACCAGTGCCCGGCCGAGGCCATGCAGAGCTTTGGCCTGGGCATCGTCGCCATCACGGCTGACGAGCACCTTACCGCCCTCAACCTTGAGGTCGGTGCGCCGCGGCAACTCCAGGTTGAGCTTGCCTTTCGGGCCTTCCACAAAGACCTTGCGGCCCTTCAACTCCACCTTGACTTTCGGCGGAAGGACAACCGGCTGTTTTCCAATACGTGACATAACTTCAAACCTTACCAGACGGAGCAGAGGAGCTCGCCGCCCAAATTCTTCTTGCGCGCCTGCGCACCAGTCATGACGCCCTCGGAAGTGGAGATAATCACCACGCCAAGTCCACCGAGCACGCGCGGGATCTCGTCCGCCGCGACGTAGCGCCGCAAACCGGGCCGGCTCACACGGCGCAGACCTTGAATGACGTTCTTCTTGCCCTCGAATTTTAACTTGACCTTCAGGGTCTTGATGCGTTGTCCGTCCACGGCGCAATCGGCAATGTAACCCTCCTTGCGGAGGATTCCGGCGATGCCTTCCTTGATCCGCGAGTGGGGAATCTCCACCACCGGCCGCAAGGCGCGTGCGCCGTTGCGAATCCGAGCCAACATGTCAGCGATCGGGTCCATAACTATTACCAACTGGCTTTCACCACACCCGGAATCAATCCGTTCAGGGCGGCCTCGCGGAAGGTCAACCGCGAGCAACTAAACTTGCGAAGATGGGCGTGACGCCGCCCGCTCATGGTGCAGCGGTTCACAACGCGCACGGGGCTGGCATCGCGCGGCAACTGCGCCAGACCGGCGTAGTCTCGCTTCGCTTTCAACTCAGCGCGTTTGGCGGCGTACTTCTTCACCGTGGCGCGCTTGCGGTTGTTGCGTTCAATCCATGCTTTCTTGGCCATAACTCTTAGCGATTTTCAGCGAACGGCATTCCCATGAGCTTCAACATTTCCAAGGCCCCCGCGTTCTCCCCAGCGGTGGTGACAATCGTAATGTCCATGCCCTGCACCCGCTTAATCTTGTCCAGCTCAATCTCCGGAAAGATCGTCTGCTCGGCAATACCGAGGGAGTAGTTCCCGCGCCCGTCGAAGGACCTCGCGGACAACCCGCGGAAGTCGCGGATTCGAGGCAGCGCGGCGGCGATCAACCGATCGAAAAACTCATACATCGCGTCCCCGCGCAAGGTCACGCGGCAGCCGATGGCCTGGCCTTCGCGCAACTTGAAATTCGCCACGCTGTGCCGTGAGCGGTTGATGGCGGGTTTTCGGCCCGTGATCTGCGCCAAGTCCTTGGCGGCGTCTTCAACCGCGACTTTCTCCAAGTCTGCGCTGACGCCCATGTTGATGACGATCTTGGTCATCCGCGGCACTTGGTGCGGATTGGCGTAGTTGTTCTTGGCCTTGAGGGCCGGAACAACTTCTTCCATGTATTTCTTGTAAAGTCTGGCTTTCATCTGCCTGCGTTCCGAATTGTCGTTGCCGGGTCAGCCTTAAATGTGCTTCACGCTGCCTTCGCCGCCCCGCCGCGTTTGGCGGCTCTGGCGTCGAAGCCGTCTGCCCGCATCACATTCGAGATGTGGATGGAGCCCTCGCGCTCGACGATGGCGCCCTGCGGGTGCTGCTGGCTCTTGCGCGTGTGCCGCTTGATCATGTGCACCCCCTCAACCAGCACGCGCTGTTTGGTGGGGGACACTTCGATAATCTTGCCGCGCTTGCCCTTGTCCGCGCCGGCAATGACGACTACTTCGTCGCCCTTTTTCACATGCATTCCTGCCATAGGCTTAAATCACTTCCGGGGCCAGCGAGATGATCTTCATGAACTTCTTCTCGCGCAGCTCGCGCGCGACCGGGCCGAAAATACGCGTGCCCTTGGGATTCATCTCCGCGTCGATGATGACCACGGCGTTCCGGTCAAACCGCAGATACGAACCATCGCTCCGATGGATCGGCTGGCGCGTCCGCACCACAACCGCATTGCAGACCTCGCCCTTCTTAACCTGGCCGTCCGGGGCGGCGTCCTTAATGTGAACCTTGATAACATCGCCCACGCTGGCATAGCGCTGGTTGCGCCCCAACACGCCGATGGCCCAAGCGACTTTCCCGCCGGTGTTGTCGGCGACATCCAGGTGTGATCGTATTTGCAGCATAATCCCTCCGTCAGGCAGCCTTTTCCACCACCACGGCGCGCTCGACGATCTCCGTCAACCGCCAACGCTTCGTTTTCGACAACGGCCGGGTCTCGACAATGCGCACGCGATCGCCGGGCTTCGCCTCGTTCTTCTCGTCGTGCACGTAAAACTTCTTATACGCCGTGACCACCTTCTTGAACCGCGGGTGCGGGAAGCGGCGTTGCACGCGAACCACGATGGTTTTCGTCATCCGCGCGGCGATAACTTCGCCGACGCGTTCCTTGCGGTTTGCCCGCTCGGCGACTGGTTGTTGGGTCGTCTCAGCCATAGCGATCCGTCTTAAGCTTGCTTGCGCCGCAATTCGCTGGCGCGGGTTTCGAGGCGCGCGATGTCACGCCGCAAGGTCCGCAGCCGCGCCGGCTTTTCGAGCTGCGCGCTGGCCTGTTGCAGCCGCAGATTGAACATTTCCTGACGCAGGTCCCGGCCCTTCGCCTGCAACTCAGGCAAGGTCATCTCTTGAATCTTTTTGCGCTCTTCTTTCTTCATACACGCGACGCGGCTCAACCGTGCTTGTGCCGGGAAATAAACTTGGTCGAGATCGGCAGCTTCGTGGCCGCCAACCGCATGGCCTCGCGGGCGGTGGTCTCCGGCACCCCATCCACCTCGAACAACACGTTGGCCGGGCGAATCACCGCCACCCAGGATTCCAGCGGGCCCTTGCCCTTGCCCATTCGGGTTTCGAGCGGCTTCTTCGTAAACGACTTCTGCGGAAAGACGCGGATCCACATCCGCCCGTGCCGCTTCATAAAGCGGTTGATGGCCACGCGGGCCGCCTCAATCTGCTTGGTGTCCAACCAGCACCGCTCCAGAGATTGCAGCCCGTATTCGCCAAACGCGACGGTGTTGCCGGCATACGCCAGCCCCGCGCGGTTGCCACGGTGCATCTTGCGGTACTTAACTCGTTCGGGCATCAACGGCATAGGCCTATCCTCTTATCAAATTCCACTCGCTGCCGGCGCCGTCACCGGCGCCTGCGGGCGCCCGGCTTTCGCCTCGGCACGAACATCACCTTTACAAATCCAGCACTTCACACCGAGTTTCCCATAAAGGGTTCTCGCCTCGGCAAATCCGTAGTCAATGTCCGCCCGCAACGTATGCAGCGGCACGCGCCCCCAGTGATACTGCTCCACGCGGGCCAATTCCGCGCCACCCAAGCGACCGGCACAGCGAATCTTGATCCCCTGCGCGCCGAAGTCCTTGGCAACCTGCACGGCTTTCTTCATCGCGCGACGGAACGAAACGCGACGTTCCAGTTGCAGCGCCACATTCTCCGCGACAAGCTGCGCTTCGATTTCCGGCTGTTTGATCTCTACGATATCCACGTAGATTTCCTTGCCGGTCATCTTGCTCAACTCTTCCTTGAGCTTGTCGATTTCCGAGCCTTTGCGCCCGATCACGACGCCCGGACGGGCCGTCTGAATGGTCACGCGGCAGCGGTTGGTCGCCCGCTCAATCAGAATCTTCGGCACGGAAGCGGACTCCAGCTTCTTTTTCAAGAGGTCGCGAATCTGCCGGTCCTCGGCGAGCAATTTGCCGAACTCCCGCTTGTCCGCGTACCACTTCGAGCGCCAGTCCTTGTTGACGGCGACGCGCAAACCGATTGGATTGGTTTTCTGTCCCATACCGATTATTCGTCCGACAAAACGATCTTGACGTGGCAGCGACGCTTGAGAATCGGGCCGGCCGATCCGCGCGCCTTGGGCGTAAACCGCTTGAACGTAAGCCCCGTCTGCGCAACAGCTTCGCGCACGACTAGAGCCTCCGGCTTAACCGCGCCAAACTTGCCCTGGCGCGCCATTTCCTCGGCGTTGGCCAGCGCGGATTTCAGCGTCTGGGCGACGGCCCGGGCGCCTTTCCGCGGCGTGACTGCGAGCGTGGCTTGCGCCTTGAGGGCAGGCAAGCCCTGAATCTGCCGAACTACTTCGCGCATTTTCTGCGCGGACATCGGCACGTTCTTCGTGATGGCTTGAACCTGCATGCTACTTGGCCTCCGCCTTGGCGGTGTGAGCGCCGTGCTTCTTGAACGTCCGGGTTAGCGAAAATTCACCCAACCGGTGTCCTACCATGTTTTCCGTCACGAACACAGGATTGAAAACCTTGCCGTTGTGGACGTTGAAGGTGATCCCCACGAACTCCGGGGTGATCATCGAACGTCGCGACCACGTCTTGATCGGCGTCTTGGACTGGGTCTCCTTCGCCTTGACGATCTTGTCCATCAAGTGCTGGTCCACGAACGGGCCTTTTTTGATTGAGCGTCCCATATGTGACTACTTGTTCTTCATTGGCCGGCCATCCCGTCGGACAAGGATGAAACGGTTCGAAGCTTTGCGTTTGTCTCGGGTCTTGTAACCCTTGGCCAACAAGCCCCACGGCGACGTGAGTTGCTGCCAACCGCCGCCAGATTTGGCCTTGCCTGCACCACCACCGTTCGGGTGGTCCACCGGGTTGCGTGCCACGCCACGGCTGATCGGCCGCACGCCGCGATGCCGACTGCGACCCGCTTTACCGAGAATGACGTTAATGTGCTCGGTGTTGCCCACTTGGCCAATCGTGGCATAGCAGTTCTCGCTGATGCGACGAATCTCCCCCGAGGGCAGGCGAATCTGCGCGTAACCTGCGTCCCGGGACATCAAGGTCGCCGAACCGCCCGCGCTGCGCACCATCTGAGCACCCTTGCCGGGAATGACTTCAATGTTGTGAATCGGCAATCCAACCGGAATCGTTCGCAAGGGAAGACTGTTGCCGAGTTCCGGCGTCGCCGTCGGCCCACTGAGTAGCTTTGCACCCACCTGAATGCCGTTCGGAGCGACGATGTAACGCTTTTCTCCATCCTTGTAATGCAACAAGGCGATACGAGCCGAACGACCGGGATCATACTCCACCGCCGTGACCGTAGCCTCAACCCCGTGCTTTTCCCGTTTGAAGTCCACGATACGGAGCTTCTGCTTGTGGCCGCCACCGATGCCTCGGGCAGTGACCCGGCCGTAGGCGTTACGCCCACCGGTTTTCTTCCGGATCTCAACCAGCGCCTTTTCCGGCCGCGTCTTCGTGATATCGCCGTAGTCCGCGATCGTGATGTATCGCGTGGACGGCGTTAGCGGTCTAAATGTCTTGACTGGCATAAAACCAAAACTTCCAAGTCAGCAACTCTTGGAGCGGCGAACCATCATTCCCGGCCCTGGGGGGCTTCGGTTATCGGCCCGCAATTCTGCTGTCCGCCCGCCCTTTCAGGCGGGAAGGAGCGCGGAGAATAACAGAGGCAAACTGAAGCGCAACAAGTTTTTTGCAGATTTTTCAAGCCTTTCACTCCCAGCGATCCTCCCTCTCCAGGCTGACCGATTGGATGCCGCAGATTCGGCTTCGGTCGAACACCTCCAACATACAATCGGCTTCGATACAAGGGCCTCATTACCCCGCCGCAACCGCAACCTGCTTCAGCCGTTTTTGCGTTTGACGCCGCCCGACCTTCCGCATAGGAATGCGGTCGAGCAGGCTGACTGAAGTCCGGCCCGCCAAAAACAGAAGGAAAAACAAGCGATGAACACGGTTTCAACTTCTTCAACCGCACCCCTCCCCGCCGGAATTGAACAACTCCTCGCCGATCTGGTCACCGCCGCCCGCCGCAGCTTCGGTGAGGACTTGCGGAGCGTCGTCTTGTTTGGCAGTGGCGCGGAAGGACGCCTTCGTGCGACCTCGGACCTGAACCTGCTTGTCGTCCTGAAACAGTTTAGCAAAGAAGCGGTGGATGGCTTCCGGGAGCCTCTGCGTGCCGCCCAAGTCGCCGGTCGCGCCGCCGTGATGTTTGTGCTCGAAGCCGAACTCGCCTCTGTGGCGGAGGCGTTCGCGGTGAAGTTCGATGACATCCGCCGGCGCCGCCGGCTGCTTTACGGCGAAGATTTGATCGCGAGTCTGGCGACCTCACGGCTGGCGAAGGAGCAGCGGTTGCAGCAAATCCTGCTCAATCTGACGCTTCGATTGCGCGAACGCTACGCGGCCATCAGCCTGCGCGAAGAACAATTGGCGGTGGCCATCGCAGACATGGCGGGGCCGCTGCGGGCGGCAGCAGCCACGTTGCTCGAACTGGAAGGCCACTCGGCGGCTTCGCCCAAGGAGGCGTTGGAGCTTGTGGCCCAAAGCATTCAAGGCTCGAATTGGGCGGAGGCGCTGGCACTGATTTCGCAAGCGCGGGAGACCCGTTCAATGCCGGCCGGTTCTGCCGGTCCGGTGATGTTTCAACTGATGGCCCTCGCAGACGCCATGCGCCTGCGAACCGAGAAGCTCTCGTGATATGAACCTCAATCCCTTTGACCTGCGCGGGCCGGAGTTCCTGATCTTCTTCACTGCGCTGGCGACGCTGACCGTGGTCACGGTCTGGATGATGCGGCGTATCTTGGAGGCCGGCAGCCCCGAACAGGAAACGAATGCCACCCGGGAGCTGACGCACGATCCTTACCAGTTGGCGTTTCTACGCGGCGGGCGCTATGAAGTGTTGCGGGTGGCACTGGTGTCCTTGCTTGAACGCGGCCTGCTTAAGGCGACCGGCGCCGTGCTCCGGGCAACGGAATTCGACGGGGCTGACAAGGCCCGTCGCCCGCTGGACAAGGCCATCCTCTACAAGTTCGCCAAAGAAGCTCCGGCGGCAAACGTCTACGAAAACCAGATCATCCTCTCCGAGGCGGACATGGTGGGCGAGACGCTCAAGGAGCAGAAGCTTCTCCCGGACAGTTCGATCAAAGCAACTCGCGTCGTGTTGGCCATCGGCGGCTTCCTGTTTCTTTGGGCGGTGGCCGCAACCAAGATTTGGGTCGCGATCTCGCGCGGCCATTACAACATTGGCCTGCTGATCCTCTTCTCCTTAATTGCATTCATTGTCATATTGCTAGTGACCAACCGCTTTCGCACGGCCTTGGGCAACCGCGTGCTCGCGCGGGTGAAAGAACGATTCGAGGGACTGCGGGCGCGGCGCGATTCGCTCGCGTTGAACCAGACGGCCAGCGAATTGACGTACCTGGCCGCCCTGTTTGGTGTCGCGGCCTTGCCGAGCGCGGTTGGGGCAGAGGTCACGAAGCTCCAGCTGCCGCGCAAGAAGCCGGATTTGAGCGGTTCGAGCGGCTGCGGTTCGAGTTGCTCGGGCGGCTGGTCCTGGGGTGGGGGATCGTCTTGCGGAGGAGGATCGTCCTGCAGTGGCGGCAGTTGTGGTGGCGGCTGTGGCGGCGGGTGCGGGGGGTGCGGCTAGGCGCGACACGGCTGCTGATCAAGGATACCTCGCAATGGCAAATCCTACGGACCTCAGCGAATTCTCAGATCACGTGGTAGTCTGCGGCTTGGGCCATGTGGGGTCGCGCATTCTGGTCTTGCTGGCGCGGCTTGGCGAGCGTTGCGTCGTCATTACCCGCGAGACCACCGAAGAGTGGCGCGCAGCGGCTGAAGTTCACTTTCCAGTGCTCCAGGGCGATGCGCGCGATGACGCCCTGTTTCGGCGCGTGGGGGTGGAGCGCGCCCGGGCCATCCTCGCCGTCACCGACGATGATTTGACCAACGTCTCCATCGCGCTTGATGCGCGGCGACTCAATCCCCGGATCGTCACCGTCGTCCGTCTGTTTGATCAGGAGTTGGCCGGGCACTTGGAGCAGTCTGCTCAAATCAGCCGGGTGCTATCCACCTCGGCACTCGCAGCACCGGCGTTTGCGGCGGCGGCCTGGGGGGCGACGGTGCGGGGCGCGTTTGAAATCGGGCACGAAGTTGGGGTGATTGAAGAACGATCCGTGGACGCCATATCAGCGCGCGGAAAGACTGTCGGCACATATGCCACAGAAACGGGCGCAGCGGTGATTGCTCTCGAACGTGAGGACCATCCGACGCTCTGGCCGGATGCTAGTTTCTCATTGCGGCCCGGCGACCGGCTCACGGTTCTCGATTTTTCCGGGCATGCGCTCGGCACCTCGATTGCAGGTAACAAGGCTGCGGGCGGTTGGTGGCCGGCGTTTCGGGCGAGTCTTGCGGCGGCGCGGGAGTACTGGCGTGGTGTGCCAGCGGCATTGCGTTTTGTCCTGTCGTCGTTGCTCGCCGTGGTTGCGGTGACGGTTGCGGTATTTCATTTTCAACTTCGATTGCCCTGGGTGGACTCGCTCTACTTCGTTGTGGCGACGGTGGCCACCGTGGGCTACGGCGACTACAACCTGCTCAACGCCCCGCCGTGGCTAAAGCTTTACGGTGCGTTCGTGATGGTGTGCGGCGCCGCCATCATCGCGGTGCTCTTCAGCGTTGTGACGGACCTCATTCTCGGCACGCGCTTTCGCGGCATGTTCGCGCCGAGTTGCGCGCGACACAAGGGGCACATCATCGTGGCCGGGTTGGGTAACATCGGATTTCGGCTCCTGCGTGAGTTGACCCGCCGCGGAGAAACCGTGATCGCGATCGAGCAACGGGACACAGCGGGATTGCTCTCCGCGGCGCGCGAACTGGGGACGGTCATCGTGGGTAATGCCCGTGCGGAAGAAACGCTGCGGAAGGCAGGCATAGCCGGCGCCAAGGCTTTGATCGCCGCCACGAGCGATGACCTCGCCAATTTGAGCGTGAGTTTTGCGGCAAAGCGCGCCAATCCTGCCTGTCGCGTGGTCTTGCGCATCTTTGACGCGGGCTTGGCATCCAAACTCCAGCGCAATCTCGGAGTCGAAGCTGTGCTCAGCGTCTCGGCGGCAGCCGCGCCGAGCTTTGTCGGAGCGGCGCTGTGTCCGGAGGTCTTGCAGGGCATCCAGTTGCCCGATGGACTGGTGTTGATCTTCGCGCGCAGCATCGGGCATGGCCATGTGCATATTGGCCGCAAGGCCTCGCAGTTGGGGGTAAACGAGTGCGGCCTGTTTGTAAAGCGGGCGGGATCGCCCCGGCGCGACGTTATCGGACCGGACTATGTCGTGCAGGAAGGTGACGAAATCATCGGGGCGCGCTGGTGCGGCTTCCGCAGTCAGGCGGGGCCGCCATGATTCGCGAACGCTGGTTCTCAGGCCGGAAGACGGCGAACTTCACGCTGCAATGGCATCTGACCAATGCTTGCCCGTTCCACTGCCGGCACTGCTACGACCGTTCCGCCCGTGACGAACTCGGTTTGCCGGAGGCATTGCGCGTCTTGGACGACCTCCGCACTTTCTGCCGCCGTCGGCGCGTCGAGCCGCGGGTCAGCCTTTCCGGCGGTGATCCGCTCTGCTACCCGCACTTTTGGGAACTCTACCACGCCATCGCCGACGCCCGGATTTCAGTCTCGATCCTTGGCAATCCCATTGCGCCCGACACGATCCGCCGGCTGCTCGAAATCCAGCGTCCGATCTACTACCAAGTCAGCCTCGAAGGCTTGCGCCAACACGACGAAGCTATTCGCGGCGCGGGGCACTACGATCGGGTGCTGGCGTTTCTGGATGCGGCCCGGCAGCTCAACCTGGAGACTCACGTCATGCTCACGCTCACGCGAGACAACCTGGGTGAGGTCATTCCCCTCGGCGAGCAACTGAGGGGCTTGACGGCGCGGTTCACGTTTAACCGCCTCGCGCAAGTCGGCGAGGGTACCGGTCTCGCGCTCCCCGGCCGCGAACAGTATGCCGAGTTCTTGGCGGAGTATCTGCGTGCCCGAAAGACCAATCCCGTGTTCGGCTTCAAGGACAACCTGTTCAACGTTATCCGGCATCGGCTCGGGAGGCCGTTGTTCCCCGGTTGCACCGGACATGGCTGCGGTGCTGCTTTCAATTTCGTTGCGCTGCTGCCAGACGGCGAAGTGCATGCCTGCCGAAAGTTCCCGTCGCTGCTTGGCCATGTCCGCAAAGCCAGCCTAGCTGCAATGTACGAAAGCCGGGAAGCCTGCCGCTACCGGGCCGGCTCGGAAGCGTGCCACGATTGCCGCGTCAAGAATCACTGTGGCGGTTGTCCAGCGGTCACGTTCGGCGCGGGCCGGCGGCCTTTGGAGGATCGAGATCCGCTTTGTTTTGTCGCAGACTGCTGCGAAAGCCACCTCGGCGTGGCAGGAGAAGCCGCAACACCAGTAGGATCCATGGGCAAGTTCCGCTCCAAACGCCTCTCCCGAATGACCTTGGAAAAATCTTTTCAGACGGCTAAAAATTTTTTGAACAATTTGGGGTTCTAGGCTATCTGTAACAGTGGGTCGCAGCGAAGATTTCGCTGTTCGTTTAGGGTTGGTATAGAGGTTTTGCTAGTGGTGCGGTTCGAACAGCGACCCCCATAGTTGGCCGCACCACCCTTCTGAGCGCCGAGGTGACGGCGTCCAAACCTCATCACTGCGGGGGCCGGGAGAAATCCCGGCCCTTTGCTTTGTACAAACCGTACTCATCGGCAAAGCGGCCCTCAGGTCCTCGAAAGCCCACTTGAACCGCGGTGTGTGCAGGAATAGTCTCTGTCTGTCGAGGTCGCCGTGACTGCACATACTTTCAAGACAGCGTTGCCTGCTTCCGGATCAGGAGATACGCGCATGAAGAACGCCTCGCTTGCCGCCATCCTGGATCGCCACGTCGCCGCCGGAGAGTTGTGGCGAGCCGAATCGGGGAAGGTCCGTTGCCTCGCCTGTGGTCACCGTTGCCTAATCGCCGAAGGCCGCCGCGGTATCTGCAAGGTCCGCTTCAACGAAGCAGGCGAACTCAAGGTCCCCTTCGGCTATACGGCTGGGCTGGCCAGCGATCCGGTCGAGAAGAAACCTTTTTTCCACGTCTTTCCCGGCAGCGATGCGCTCACGTTTGGGATGCTGGGATGTGACTTCCATTGCGGCTACTGCCAGAACTGGGTAACCAGCCAAGCGTTACGCGACGACGCCAGCGGCGCTCCAATTCGGCCGGTTTCTCCCGAACAGATCGTCAGCGCAGCCGAGCGGCACGGCGCCCGCCTCGTGGTTTCCAGTTACAACGAACCCCTGATCACGGCAGAGTGGGCAGTGGCGGTCTTCCGGGAAGCACTGCCCCGCGGCTTCATCTGCGGCTTCGTTTCGAATGGCAACGCCACGCCAGAGGCGCTGGATTACGTCCAGCCATGGATTCGGTGCTACAAAGTGGACCTTAAGACATTTGACGACCGCCGCTATCGCTCGCTCGGCGGGACACTGAATAATGTGCTGGAGACAATTCGCGCCCTGCATGCCCGCGGTGTCTGGCTGGAGGTACTTACGCTGCTTGTACCTGGATGGAACGACAGCGAACAGGAATTGCGTGACATTGCGCGTTTCATTGTGTCCGTCAGCCCGGCGATTCCGTGGCACGTCACCGCTTTCCACAAGGATTATCAGATGACCGGCCCTGCGAATACCACCGCTGCCGATTTGGTGCGCGCGGCAGAAATTGGCACCAGCGAGGGCCTGCATTTTGTCTACGCCGGCAACCTGCCCGGTCGCGTGGGCGAATGGGAGAACACCCGTTGCCCGGGCTGTCAGCGCACGCTCATTGAGCGCTGCGGCTACAACATCCGAAGCTACAAGCTCACGACGGAAAGCAACTGCCCCGGTTGCGGCCAGGCAATTCCGGGCATTTGGTAAAGTCGATAACTGTCGGCGAGAACCAAGGTGTGTGCGAATAATCCCCCCGTTCGCCGGAGTCGTACCAGTCCTCACGCAAAGCCGCGCTCGACTGCCTCCGCCGACGTGCTAGCCTCCGCTCGTGACTAACTTGCTAGTCGGACTCCTGGGCGCGCTGCTGGCCACCAACCAGCCGGCTGCGGTCAGCAACCTTGCCCAGAAAACCACCGGCGAATCCAGCCCTGCCGCCACCAACGATCCGGTGGAAAAGGAATACCGAAAGCTCCTCGAACTGGACGATTCGACCCTGGAGGAGGTGGACAAGATCATTCGCGAAAACGAGGCCTTCGCCAGCCAGGGCGCGCCCGCCCCCGAAGGCACGGTCCGCCAGCGCATCGAAGCCCATTTCGAGCCGGTTCGCAAAGCCTACGAGGACTTTCTCAAACAGCATCCCGACCACGCTCGCGCCCGCCTGGCATACGGCAGTTTCCTGAACGATACCAAGAACGAAGACGGTGCTCGAGACCAGTGGGAACGCGCCCGCCAGCTTGAACCGAAGAACCCCGCGGCGTGGAACAACCTGGCCAACTACCACGCCCATAACGGTCCGATCACGAACTCCTTCGACTATTTTGCCAAAGCCATCGAACTCGCTCCCAGCGAATCGCAGTACTACCACAGCCTCGGCACTGCGGTGTACCTTTTCCGCACTGCGGCGATGGAGCATTACCGGATCAACGAGCAACAGGTTTTTGACAAAGCGCTCGACCTCTACGCAAAGGCCCTGCAGCTTGACCCGGACAACTTCCTGCTGGCCACTGACATTGCGCAAACGTTTTATGGCATCAAGCCCAGCAGGACGGAAGAAGCGCTGTTGGCCTGGAGATACGCCCTGAAACTGGCCCGCGACGACATTGAACGGGAAGGTGTTCGAATGCACCTGGCCCGCTTCAAGATGAACGCCGGACGTTTTGAGGAAGCGCGGCGCGAACTCGACGCCGTCAACAACGCCATGTACGCTGATTTGAAGAAGCGCGTCCTGCGCAGTCTTGAACTCAAGGAAGCCGAGGCGAAAGGAACGAACTCGCCGCCGACACAACCGACGCTGCCTGAACCCGGCAAGTGAGGTCGCTGCTAGGTGGCGTTCAAGGCAGCCTCGACTGCCTGCTCAGGGCTTTTGAGCAACTCACTTAAACACCACCGGTGGTCCGAGCTGTTTCCTCTACCATGTCGCGTGAACTGCAGCCACCCGCAAGCCTCCGCACCTTGAACAACTTCCACATTCGCGAGTACACCGCGGAGATAACCCGCTGGACAAAGCGGGCGACTACGCCATCCCGGATCACGGCCAGCTGATCGTGGAGGAAACCTCCGGCTCTTTCACCAACATCGTCAACCTGCCGCTGGAACGGGTGGAGGCGGAACTGGGCGCGTGGACCATAGCGAGCTAATCAGCGGTAGCGCTTTTCGCTCGTAATTTGCGTTCGGTCAGCTCTGGACTGACGATGACCTGACGAAGTTCCGCACAACGCTCGCGTTACTCCTCTACTGTGCTGTACGTATCCGTTTTGTCTTCGCCCTATCGGCTACCGTCTGCAGGCTACTCACCCATAATGTCGAGTTGGTCGGAATGTTGCCTTCGAAATCGCAGAGGATTGAGTACGTGCGCCCCGGCATCAACAAGCGATCCCAGTCATTGGTGTTCGGCCAAGTCAAAATGAAGCCCTGCACGTCCGGCGAATGCAGCCAGTTGCAGTGAACGACATTGGTGTAATGAACGGCCAGAGCTGTTACGACCTGATCCTCGTCAGCCATTTTGATGGATGCGGTGAAAGCTGGAGGGCGACTCCCTTCACTCCCTGGAATGCCAAGGACCAACTCGTGGCAGCGGCCGTAAGGCCAAACAGCTCGCAGCTTTTGATGACCGGGGGTGACTCGGCCCAATTCACGCCTGTTCGGAACTGGTTTTGACCTCGTCACCATGTGACCAAAGGCGAACCACATCACCAGAAACACACTCCCCAAAACGGGCGACAGTATCCACACAAGCCTGCGCTCCGCTTCATCTCGAGCTTTGTCCACGTTGGAGCCTCTCAGTTTGCACACCGAAGATGGTCGCCATTGGGTCGACCCGAAAAGAGCTTCGCCTTAAGGGCCACCAACTCCGGCGAGCTCCTGCCACAGCAGCGCGCACATACGCAGTCCGTTCGCAAAGACGCCCAGATCGAATTTCTCGTTCGGCGAATGCGCGTTGTCGTCCGGCAGCGCCATCCCCAGCAGCAACGTCTCCGCGCCGAGGATCTTTTTGAACTGGTTCACGATGGGAATCGAACCGCCCTCGCGCAACAGGACCGGTTCGCACTCAAACGCCTTGCGGAGCGCGGTCAACGCCGCTTGCGCATCCGCGCTCTCCGGCGAAACCATGTAGGCTTCCGCGCCATGGCCGCCTTTGATTTCGAGTTCGACGGTCGGTGGGCAATGCTTCTTGAGAAACGCCACGGCTGCCTTGCGCACCTTGTCCGGGTCCTGATTGGCCACGAGCCGCATGGTGATCTTGGCCCGGGCCCAAGAGGGCACGATGGTCTTGCTCCCCTCCCCTTGGTAACCGCTGGTCAGCCCGTTGATCTCAAAGGTCGGGCGCGCCGTGCGTTGCTCGTCCGAGGTGAAACCGCGTTCGCCGAAGAGCTGCGGCACACCAACCAGTTTTCGAAACTTCGCCGCATTAAACGGAATCCGCGCCATCTGTTTTCGCTCGTATGCGGTGAGCTTGGCGACGCCGTCATAGAAACCGGGGATCGCAACATGCCCGTTGGCGTCGTGAGCTTTCGCCAGCAACCGGCAAAGCGCCATGGCCGGATTCTCCACCGCGCCGCCGAACAGACCGGAATGCAGGTCACGCGCCGGCCCACGCAGGGTTATCTCAAGGGCCGTAATGCCGCGCAACGCATACGTCAGCGCGGGCAGCTTGGGCGACGGAATGCTCGTGTCCGAAACCACGACGGCGTCGCACTTCAGCTCGGCACGGTGCTTGCGGAGGAAGCTATCGAGGCTCTTGCTTCCGACTTCCTCCTCACCTTCGATCACGAACGTCAGGTCACACGGCAACTCCGTGCCCGTCTTGAAATACGCCTCGACGGCTTTCAGGTGGGCGAGGTTCTGGCCCTTGTTGTCGCTGGCGCCGCGGCCAAACATGGACGAGCCTTTGATCGTCGGCTCGAACGGGGGCGTGGTCCAAAGCTCGAACGGCTCCGGCGGCTGCACGTCGTAGTGGCCATAAACCATGAAATGCCGGCGGCCTTTGCGGCGTGGGGTCTTGGCCAGGACGATGGGATGGCCGTCGGTCGGGCAAACCTTGGCCTCCAAACCGATGGTGCGACAATGCGCCGCCAGCCAATCGGCACACGCCACCATGTCCTTCTGATGCTGGGGTTGGGCAGACACGCTTGGGAAGCGAACGTACTCGCACAGTTCATCCACAAAGCGTTGTTGGTTGGTTTTGAGGTAATCCAGAACCTGTTGCATGGCGCGAGTATTGCGAATGAAGCCCGCCGAAGCCAAGCACTTTGCGGCTGTCAGCAATGGCTCGCCATAACCAAGGCACGTCGCCAATACCCCGTGCCCCAGGGATGGGGCACAGCTCTCCGTTCGCGTTGAAAGGCGGCAGATTCTGCAACCCAGGAGCTGTCCCCACTCTGCCACTCTCCACGCGCCGCTTGACTGCCCCCCCCAATCCTCGGCAGCTTCTCGTCATGAACTCGATTCCCCGTCGTCCTCGCCACCCGTTGCTGCCCAGTATCGCGTCGGCTGCAGCAACCGCCGTGCATACCACCTCCGCGGGCCGGCTTTCCACACATCCCACAATTCTGCTGACCCTACTGGGCGTGAGTGTCGTCACAAAGTTGGCGTGCGCCGCGGAGTTACATGTCGCCGCCACGGGTAACGATTCAAATGCCGGCTCGGCTGCATCACCCTTTAAGACGATTTCGGCCGCGGCACGGATCGCGCAAGCGGGTGACACGATCACGGTGCATGCGGGGGTGTATCGCGAGCGGATCAATCCGCCGCGCGGCGGCGAATCCGACGCCAAACGGATCATCTATCAAGCCGCGCCGGGCGACCGGGTGGAGATCAAAGGTTCGGAGGTTATCAAGGGTTGGGCAAAGGTGCAGCAGGACGTCTGGAAGGTGACAGTGCCAAACTCGTATTTCGGTGAGTTCAACCCCTACCGCGACTTGATTCGGGGCGATTGGTTCAGCCCCAAGGGCCGGCCGCACCACACGGGCGCGGTTTACCTGAATGGCGACTGGTTGACCGAGGCGGCGAAGCTCGAGGAGGTCTTGATGCCAGCCGGCACTTCGCCCGCCTGGCTCGCCGGTGCTGGCGAGGGCTGTCTCCTCAACGTGGCCTGGATGAAGCCCATCGTAAACGGAACGAGCGCCGAGCGAATTCCCGCCGCACGCTTCGCTGCGCAGCAAGGCATCCAGACCGCTCCCTGCTCCGAAGGCGGGGAATGCGTCGGCTGGATTGAGCACGGCGACTGGGTGCGTTACGAGCGGGTGGACTTCTGCGGACGCACCGAAGAGATCGAGCTCCGCGTGGCCTCGGCCACCGCCGGCGGGATCATCGAGGTTCGGCTGGACAGCCCGACCGGAGAGTTGTTGGGCAGCTGTGTGGTCCCGCACACTGGAGACTGGCAAGCGTGGGTTTCGCGCAACGCCAAGGTCAAGCCTGTCAGCGGAGTCAAAACGCTGTGCCTCGCGTTCAAGAGTCCCAAACTGAATGCAGCAAGGCTGTCCGCGCTCAATCCGCAGTTGTGGTTCGCGGAAGTGGATGCAACGAACACGACCCTCTGGGCGCAGTTCAAGGGCGTCAACCCTAACGAGGAGTTGGTGGAGATCAACGTCCGGAAGACGGTCTTCTATCCCGACCAACCCGGGCGGAACTTCATCACGGTGCGCGGATTCACGATGCGCCAGGCGGCGACGCCTTGGGCGCCGCCCACCGCCGAACAGATCGGTTTGATTGGCACCCATTGGAGCCGCGGGTGGATCATCGAGAGCAATGTCATCAGCCACTCGGTTTGCTCGGGCATCGCGCTGGGCAAACACGGCGATCAGTATGACAACACCTCGGCCGACACGGCGGAAGGCTACGTGAAGACCATCGAACGCGCCCATGCCCACGCCATTCCGTGGACGCGGGAAAACATCGGTCATCACATCGTCCGCTACAACACCATCTCGCACTGCGAACAGACAGGCATCGTCGGCAGCCTCGGCGCCGCCTTCAGCACCGTCACCGGTAACACGATCCACGACATCCACGTCCGCTGCCTGTTCACGGGAGCGGAGATGGCGGGCATCAAGTTTCACGCCGCCATTGACGCCACAATCCGGGGCAATCACATCTACCGGACCTGCCGAGGGCTGTGGCTGGATTGGATGGCTCAAGGCACGCGCGTGTCGCAAAACCTCTTCCACGAAAACACGAGCGAGGATTTGTTCGTCGAGGTAAACCACGGCCCGTTCCTGGTGGACAACAACCTCTTTCTTTCGCCGACGAGCGTGTTGGACATGTCGGAGGGCGGCGCTTACGCACACAATCTGTTTGTCGGTAAGATCACCAATCGGCCCGAACCCAGCCGCGAGACGCCCTATCATCCGGCACATGCCACCACCGTTGCCGGTCTGGTCAGTATCAAAGGCGGCGACGATCGCTTCTACAACAACATCTTCGTCGGTCTTGGCGAGCGGTTACCGGCAGAACGCAAGGGTAACTTGAAAGAGCTGCGATGGATCAGCAGTCACGGGCTTTGGGGATACGATGGGCGCGAACTCCCGCTTCATACGGGCGGCAACGTGTACTACAACGGCGCCGAGCCATACGCCACAGAAACGAACGCCGTCATCCTGGCCACGACCAATCCCGGGGTGAAGCTTACGCAAGAACGAGACCGCTTCGTTCTACGATGCAGCTTCGATCCGGAGCTAAAGCGGGCCGGCACCGTACCGGTCACCACCGCTCTCTTGGGCAGGGCGAAGATTCCGGGGCTGCCTTACGAGAATCCGGACGGTTCATCCTTAAAGGTCGACACCGATTACTTCGGCCGGCAGCGGGACGCGGCTCGCCCCGTTGCCGGCCCCTTCGAGTCTTCTGCCACCGACACGGCCACCAACCGCGTGTGGTAGGCCACGCTGGGCAAGCAGCTCCTGGCCGTCACGCGGAGTTGCATCGCACCACTCGCGGACCAGACCTGCGTTCACGGAGGGAGCATGTTTGGGAGTACCGATCAATTCCTGAGTTAAGTTAAGTATTGACGGGAGAGCAAGGTGTCTCTACGATGCCGCGCATCATGAAGACCCGCACGCTTGCAATGTGCTGCACTGCAATCATGGCTGCCAGCAACCTTTGGGGGCAGATCACCGTCAACAACTTCAGCTTTGAACTGCCGGGCACCGGCAAGATCAAAGGCTGGAACGGGGGGACGGTTACAGACATCCCGGGTTGGGCCAGCGATACGACGGCGGTAGATTCCGGCGTGGAATCCGGCTGGTCGCCAACCGATGGCACGTGGACGGGTTACCTCATGCAAGGTGATCCTTCCGTGTGGCAGTTGACTAGCTATGTGATTCAGCCTTCCGACAAGTTCTCTCTGTTGGTTGATGCCCAAGACAACTGGTCCGCAACCCCACCAGCGAGACTCTCCATGACCTTGTACTATGACAACGGGGGATTACGCGCGCCGGCTGCCACGTCGATCTTTGATTTGACCGGTTCCAAGGTGACCTACACGCTTGATTTTGATGCTTCGACCCTATCCGCTTCATGGGGCAAGGCAATTGGCGTTGAATTCTCCAATGCAGCCGCAGCGAGCAGCTCTTGGCTTGGGCTTGACAACGTGCGGCTTTCACTCGTGCCCGAGCCGAGCACCTTTGCGCTCTTAAGCTGTGGCTTGGCTGTTCTGGCGCTTCGCCGTCGGAAAGCCTGAACCGCTCGCTTTACTCCAAAGGCCGTCTTCCGCAAGGAAGACGGCCTTTGTGCTTTCGGTGCCGGGTGAGGACTCACCTGACTTCTGTTTCACCCAACACCTCCGGAGACGCCAATGCCGACTACTTTCGCATCAGGTCCGCAATAAGCGCTTGAAGCGGCAACAGCACTGCACGCGCTGCTTGGGCAGGAAAGATCTCAAAGTCCGATTCTCGTCCCATTCTACTGTGTACGCTGAGCCCGGGTGAACGAATCAAGGCAATACCGATCTGGCACACACCGCTACGGCCCAAAGTTGCCGCCGCCAGATTTTGATTGAGCCTTGCTCCTGATCCCGATTTGTCTGCTGCGAAACCTGTGGTTTCCATGGTGCGATGCTTGACAGGAAACTTTGGATACCGTAATCGTTTCCGTGGTATATGAAACCGCGTTCCACCACCAACGCTCCCGAAGCCGGCGCTGACGGCAGCACCGTTCGCCTGCGCATCCTCAACCACGCGCGCCGGCATTTTTTCGCGCACGGCTTTCGCAGCGTCACCATGGATGACATCGCCGGGGAACTGGGACTGAGCAAGAAGACGCTGTATGCCCATTTCGCCAGCAAGACCGAGCTGCTGCGGGCCACGATCCTTGCCAAGTTCGAATCCATCCGGCAGGACTTTGATCAGTTGGCGCTGGCTGGAGATGCGGACTTCCCGAGCCGTCTCCAGCGGCTGCTGGAATGCCTGCAACGGCACTTGCAGGAGCCGCAACCGGCCTTCGTGCGCGACATGAAACGCGAACCGGAGATGTTCCAGTGGATCCAGACGCTCCGCCGCGAACGGGTGCAGAAGCACTTCGGCCGACTCTTCGAGGAATGCCGGAGCGCAGGGGTAATCCGCAAAGACGTGCCGGCCAGCGTGGCGATCGAGATTCTGATGGGCGCGATCGAGGCGGTCATCAATCCCCAGAAGCTGGAGGAGCTTGAGCTGACGCCACAGGCCGCGTTCCCGATGGTCGTCACCGTCGTGCTCCAGGGCATGCTCACGGAGAAAGGGCGGGCCCAGATATGAACTCACTCAACCGAACCCAACCAAAACTCGGCGCTGCCGTTGCCACAGCGCCGGTGTTCGCTGTCCTCGGGCTGCTCTTACTGGGAATGCAGACGGGCTGCAAGCCGGCCAACAGCGGGCGTCTCCAAGGCTACCTCGAAGGCGAATACATCTATGTGGCTTCCCCCTTGGGCGGAGCTTTGGAGAGACTCCAGGTGCAACGCGGCGCGCAGGTGAAGGCGGGCGATCCGCTGTTCACACTGGAAAGCATTTCGGAGAAAGCGGCGCGTGAGGAGGCGGAGCTGCGGCTGGTTCAGGCCCGCGCGACGCTGGAGGACACGAAGAAAGGCAAGCGGCCGACGGAAGTGGATTCCCTGACCGCGAGTCTCAAACAGGCCCAAGCCGCGCTCGATCTCGCGGATAAGGAATTCACCCGCCAGCAAAGCCTTCGGGAGTCCGGCGCCACCTCGCAACAGGAACTGGACACCGCGCGCTCTGCACGGGATCAAAGCCGTGAGCGCGTGGCGCAGCTTGAGGCAGAGCTGGAAACCGCCCGCCTGGGTGCGCGCACCGATCAAGTGGCGGCGGCGGCGGCCAACGTGCGCGCCTTGGAAGCCGCGCTGGCCAAGGCGGAGTGGAGCCTTAATCAGAAGCGCCAGAGCGCGCCTCAGGCCGGTTTGGTTTTCGACACGCTGTTTCGTGAGGGCGAGTGGGTTGCCGCCGGTCGTCCCGTGGCGCAACTGCTGCCGCCGGCGAACATCAAGCTGCGCGTGTTTGTCTCGGAGGCGCAACTCGGCCCGCTGCAACTGGGCGACGCAGTCCAGGTGTTCATGGATGGCGTGACGGGAAATGTCACGGGCAAGGTGAGTTTCATTTCGCCACAGGCCGAGTACAGCCCGCCCATGATCTACAGCCGCGCGAATCGGCAGAAATTCGTTTACCTCGTCGAAGCCACCTTCGAACCGGACGTGGCCGTGCGTCTCCATCCCGGCCAGCCGGTGGAAGTCGTGCTTCCGGCCCGCCAGCCATGAGCACCGCCGTGGCCATCGACGTGCGCGGGATGACGAAGCGCTTTGGGCGACTCACCGCCGTGGACCACATTGACCTGCGAGTGCAGGCCGGCGAAATCTGCGGTTTCCTCGGACCGAACGGCAGCGGCAAGACCACGTTCATCCGCATGCTCTGCGGCCTGCTGCGCGCGGATGCCGGCAGCGGCACGTGCCTGGGTCACGACGTCATCCGCGACAGCGAACAGATCAAGCGCCAGGTGGGTTACATGACGCAGCGGTTCAGCTTCTACGAGGACTTGAGCATTCAGGAGAACCTCGATTTCGTCGCACGCATGTATGCCGTGCCGAACCGGCGCAACGCGGTGGCCGCCAGCCTGGATCGGCTCGGCTTGAGCGAACGCCGCAATCAGCTCGCGGGCAATCTCTCCGGCGGTTGGAAGCAACGCCTCGCCCTCGCCGCCTGCATGATCCACGAGCCGAAGCTGCTGCTGCTCGACGAGCCCACCGCGGGCGTGGATCCGAAGGCGCGACGCGACTTCTGGGAACAGATACACCAATTGGCCGCCGCCGGGCTCACGTGCCTGATCGCCACCCATTACATGGATGAGGCCGAGCGTTGCCACCGGCTCGCCTACATCGGCTACGGCAAGCTGCTCACGCAGGGCACCGTGGAGGAGGTCGTCGCCCACGCGAACCTGACCACTTGGGAAGTCAGCGGCCCGCGTTTGATGGAACTGGCCGGCAAGCTGCGCGTCATTCCGGGCGTGCGCCAAGCCGTGCCCTTTGGCACGGCCCTCCACGTGAGTGGCGACGACGCGGCGCTGCTCGAACGAAACACCCAGCCGTTTCGCATCGCGCCCTACTCCTGGCGACAAACCGAGTCCAGCTTGGAGGACGTGTTCATTCATCTCATGGACCGGCTGCCCGACAACGCGCGCGCATGAACTTCCTGCGCCAATTCTCCGCGGCCCGGCTCGGCGCCATGCTCGTGAAGGAGTTCACGCAGATGCGCCGCGACCGCATGACCTTTGGCATGATGCTCGGCATCCCGCTGATGCAGCTCATTCTGTTTGGCTTCGTTATCAACGCCGATCCCAAACACCTCGCCACGGCGGTGCTCCTGGCCGACCGCGGCCCGCAAGCGCGCACGGTCCTCCACGCCATCCGCAACAGCGGCTATTTCGATTTTGTCCGGCTGCTGGACAACGAGGCGGAAGCCGAGCAGGCCCTCCTCGGCGGCGGCGTGCAATTCGTTATCAACATTCCCGCCAACTTCAGCCGCGATTTGCTGCGCGGCGACCGCCCTGCCCTGCTCGTCGAGGCCGACGCCACCGATCCCGCCGCGACTGGCAACGCGTTGAACACTCTGCGTGTGCTGACGAGCAGCGCACTCCAGCACGACCTCAAAGGCCCGCTTGCCACGTTGGCCGGAACGGAGGGACCGCTCGAACTCCGCATTCATCCGCGCTACAACCCGGAGGCCATCACGCAATACAACATCATCCCCGGCCTGATGGGCGTAATCCTCACGATGACCATGATCATGATCACCGGCCTGGCCATCACGCGCGAACGCGAGCGGGGCACGATGGAAAACCTGCTCTCCATGCCCACGCGCCCCTTCGAGGTCCTCGCCGGCAAGATCATTCCCTACATCCTCATCGGCTACATCCAGGTCGCGGTCATTCTGGCGGCGGGTTACTTCCTCTTTGGGGTTCCGATCACCGGCAGCTTGCCCCTGCTGCTGGTGGCCGCGTTCGTGTTCATCGTGGCCAACCTGGCAATGGGCATCACTTTCTCCACCATCGCCCGCAATCAACTTCAGGCGATGCAAATGGCCTTCTTCGCGTTCCTGCCCTCCATCCTGCTCTCGGGCTTCATGTTTCCGTTTCGCGGCATGCCGGTGTGGGCGCAATACCTGGGCGAAATCCTGCCGCTCACGCATTTCCTGCGGCTCGTGCGGGGCATCATGCTCAAAGGCAGCGGCGTGACCGAAGTCATGCAGGAACTCTGGCCCATCGCACTCTTTGCCGCCCTCGCCCTGGCCCTCGCGGTCAAGCGTTACCGCCGGACGCTGGATTAACCAGCCTCCAATGTCAGTCTGTTGTTGCGATCAACAGCGAAGACGCAAAGGCACCAAGCAAAACAGATCGGCGAAGAAGGCCACGTTCGCCCGCTGGTCAGTGGTTTCCATGGTTGCCACCAGCGCGTGCCTCGCTACACTCGCCGCATTCAGAGAACCCAGCGACGATGGAGCGCATCACGGTGGGCGCAAACACAGTTCGCAGTTCTGACAGGATGAACATGATTCTCAGGATTGAAAACAGCGGTGATTGGAGGCTTCGCTCTACGTCCTGTCCATCCTGTGAATCCTGTCTGAAGGACACCCCATGAGCGCGGAATTCCAATACGTCGTTTCCCTAAGCCACAACTCGGCGGACAAGCCGCGGGTGCGCGTCGTCACCCTCTCCGCCTCGACCGGGGAGAGGGGTGGGGTGAGGTGTCGAAGTTTTGGTTTGGTGGAGCGGTTGCGCGCGGCCAACCTGCGCCAAATCAAATTCGGACTTCGGATTTGCGCCGCAGGCGGCTCGGGTGAGGCTAGAGCGCAGCACCGTTGGGAGGGCCAACTCGCCCTTTCGCGATCCGGTCAACGCCGCACGACGCTTCATCCCGTCAGCAAGCATCTCTTGTCACAGGAGGCTCTGAATCATGGCTGAAAGCGGCTTCCCAAAAACAGTGGAAGAGGTGGTTGGGACTTTGGTGGACATCTATCGTCACCAAGGCCAGTCCGATCTTGTAGAACTCCTGGAAAGCGCCAGCGCCCGCATCGAACAGACAGATTATGACAACTGGAGTGGCGGCACCTACACATACGCGCTGATGTTGGACGTTCCAATTCCTGTGTTCGCAACCCTGGAACCCAAATTGCCGGACTTCGAAAAGAACATCTCTTCAAAACTGGCCATCTTCTGCCGCAATCTGACCAATGACCACCTGAACGGCGTTAGCATCACGCCGCTGACCTCGAAATTGACGAGCGTTGGCCCCAGAGCGAAACCAGCAGATGCCGAGGTAAAGCACATTTGGAGTGAAGGTTTCTTTCGCCTCTTCCTGAGCCATGTCTCGGCTCACAAAGCCGCCGTTGCCAAACTGAAGATCGAGCTGCAGTTTCGCGGCATTTCGGCGTTTGTGGCACATGAGGACATCACGCCAAGCCTAGAATGGCAGAACGAGATTGAGATGGCACTCCGCTCGATGCACGCGCTTGCGGCCCTCCTGACTCCCGATTTCCACCCCAGCAACTGGACGGATCAAGAGGTTGGATTTGCTTTGGGAAAGGGAGTCCTTGTGGTGCCTGTCCGCATGGGATCGGATCCCTACGGCTTCATCGGCAAAGTGCAAGGGCTGAGCGGTTCAATGGATCAACCGGCAAGGGTCGCGAGTTTGCTTGCGAACACCTTGCTCAATCATCCTTCAACTCACCGACACATGCGCAAGGGCTTGGCCTCCGCGTTCGCTGCTGCCAAATCATACGCCAACGCGATAAGTCTGAGCAAAGTGATCGCAGTGGTAACAGACTTTGCGGCAGACGAGAAAGCCGTGATACAACGTGCCTGCAAAGAGAATGATCAAGTGTTTAGCGCGACGGGAGTGGTTTCGCGCGTTTGTTCGGCGATTGGCGTGCCAGAGCCGAACAAAGTCGCCGAGGGAGACGATGTTCCGTTTTGACACGCCAAACCAGTATGCCCACCGAGTTCCAATACGACGTTTTCCTGAGCCACAACCAGGCAAACGAGCTGCGGGTGCGCGTTGTCACCCTCTCCGCCTCGACCGGGGAGAGGGGTGGGGTGAGGTGTCGAAGTTTTGGTTTGGTGGAGCGGTTGCGCACGGCCAACCTGCACCAGACCGGATTCGGACTTCGGATTTCGGATTTCCGCCGCAGGCGGCTCGTGTGCGGCTGGAACGCAGCACCGTTGGGAGAGACAATTGCGGGAGCCGCAACTTGCGGTTTCGCGATCCGGCCAACGGCGGTCGCCGCTTCGCCGCCCGTTCACGCAGAATCACGCGGATGTCCAAAACACGCATTGCCCAGCAAACAGGAGCGCGGTAGGCTCCTTTCGATTTATGAACTGGCGAGACAAAATCCTTAGCGATCCGCAGGTTCTGCGGGGCAAACCCTGCATCAAAGGCACGCGCATCCCAGCGGCACTGATTCTGGGCTATCTGGCGGCAGGAAGGGAAACCGACGCCATCTTGAGGGCGTTTCCTGACCTCACGGCGGCGGACGTGGTGGCCTGCCTCGACTACGCCCGCGATCTGGCTGAATTCGAAGCCGTGACCGCGTGAGCCTGCGCTTCTTCAGCGACCAGTGCGTGCCGGCGGAGATCACGGACATTCTCCGGCGTCACGGGCACCATGTCACTTTGCTGCGGGAAACCCTGCCCATCCGCTCGCTCGATCCGGTGGTCATCGCCAAGGCGCAGGAGTTGGGTGCGGTCCTTCTCTCCCTCAATGGCGACTTCGCCGACATTGTGACCTATCCGCCCGGCAGCTATCGGGGCATCGTAGCCATCCAACTGCACAACCACCCGGAGATCATCCCACAACTCATAGAACGGTTGCTGGCGTTCTTGGACGCCCATCCGGCGCAGGAATTCTATCACGGCAAACTGTTCCTGGTGGAAGTGCATCGGGTCCGAATCCGGCAGTGAGATTCCCCCCGGCGCAGCCCGTGGATTCTCTCAGACGAAGCGAACGGCAAACGGACAGGATGAACAGGGTTGGCAGGATTGCGGAAAACCCGCAAACCCAGCCGTCGTTTTTATCCTGTCCATCCTGTGAATCCTGTCTTAAAACCAAGCCATGAGCGATGCAGCCTTCGCCTACGACGTTTTCCTGAGTCACAACTCGGCGGACAAGCCGCGGGTGCGCGTCGTCACCCTCTCCGCCTCGACCG
>CAZWJC010000020.1:0-46870 GCA_964634255.1 uncultured Verrucomicrobiota bacterium
GGGCGCCTTCTGGCAGTTCAGGGCAGGGTCTTGAGTTTCAAATTGCGGAACTCGATGCGGTAGCCTTCCCCTTCCAAGCCGAGGTAGCCTTTCCCCGCGCCGCAATCCTCATACTGACAGGTGACCGCACCGTTAACCCATAGCGATAACACCTTGCCTACAGCCGTCAGTTCCAGCGTGTTCCATTCACCCGCTGGTTTCACCCGCGTGTCCGTCACCTGCTTGTTCAAGTTGAACGATTGCTTCTTGCCGTCAGTTGCGGGTGTTTGACCAAACAGGAAACCGCCGCTCGCGTCCCCGAATTGCGCCTGATGCCAGATCGCGCCGTCTTTGGAATTCCGAACATAGGCGCCGCTGTTGTAGCCCGTCTTGCCTTCGAGCTTGGTGTAGCGGAACTCAAAGTGGAAGATGGCGTCGCCAATTTCGTTGTCGAACAGCAGCATGTCATGCCCGCCATCCCCGTCACAGATCAGCAACTTCTTCTCACCGTCCACATGCCATTGTGCGCGGCCCAGTTGCCCGCCCGGCGGCACGGGAACGCGATACCAACCCTTGAGATCAGCGGGCGGCAGAATATCGACCCAACCCTGCGGATCCGTTTCCAACTTGCTCTGGGTTTCTGCCGCTTGAACCTGATTCAGGCTGAGAACAGTCACAGCCACAACGAAGGTGGCGTTCAGTACTTTGAGAGACTTGCGAAGGTGATTGCGCATGGCGGAGGCTAAAAAGACAACTTCGTAAAGGCAAGCCGCGTAGACACGCACTTCAAGAAGCCCCTCCTCCTCCTGCACGATGCTCTGACAGCACGTGTGAAATGCTCCCCTACCTCCACCAAGTCACCGGAAACCGACCGTCCCCAAGGCTGCCGGGAGACTTGTCGTTATTGAACTTCTCCGGGGCGGCGCCTGCGAATCGTCCACCGGTGCCACAGTATTGGACCGTCACCCGGCATGTTCCACCACTGTTTTCGACCGCCGTTCGCGTTGTTATCGGTGGTAAGCAGGATGGCTTTTCACTTGCTTCTATGCCGTGAATCGCCGTTTGCGCGGACGAGTCGAAATGCAGTCGATTACAAATACCAGTGTGCGGAGCGCCGTTCTCGGCCTGTTCTTGGCCGCCGCGATTCTCGTGTTTGGGAGGACGACATTTGGAACGTTCTGCATAGTCGAAGGGAAGAGCATGTGTCCCACACTCAACCCCGGGGATTTCATCCAAGCAAGAGCCTCGTACGTGAAGACGCGCGGCGATGTAGTGATCATTACCGATGACAGCGGCAGCGACGCGGTCAAACGGATCGTTGCCTTGCCCGGAGAAGCGATCACGCTTTGCGGTGGCGAGGTCTATGTCAATGGCAGGCGATTGCTGGAACCATACCTGGTACCAGGAACGAGCACGCTCAAGAACAACCAAAAGAACGAACGGCCTGGCGTGTGGCAGTTGGGCGCGGACCAGTATTTCGTCATGGGGGACAACCGTTACGAGAGTTGTGACAGCCGCCATTACGGACCCATCCGGCAAAGTGAGATTCACGGGGTCGTCGGACTCCCGGAGAATGCTCCCAAACCCGCCTTTCTCGATATCATGCTTTCGAAATCAGGCGAACTGATCCAGAGCAAACACTCCCGCCCGGGATCAAATCAGAAGCGAACCTTGGCGGCACGGCGGCCCCCACCATGTCAGCTTGGATCAACTTCGGAAGCTCTCGTTCATTAGCCGGTCTCCTCCCAGCGGAGAATCTGGTTTGGTGGCGGCAGACCTCCAATTCTCCATTGCCGTAGGCGATCACATGCCGGCCCCGACTATATCGATTAGAGTGCTGACCATTCCCCGAACAAACTGAACAGAGTCTCGCCGCGCGATTCTCAAATAGTCGTGCTTTGCCCGAGATCGAAGCTGCTCTCAACCTTCGCCCCTTATGTCGTCGAAGCGCGCGCGTGGAGCGTCTTTGGTGCGTATTCTCCAACCGCGCCCCGCCACTATTCCAAGGCACTCCGAGGCGAAGCGGGCGGACAGTCAAGGCGCGAGCCAATCCTGTCGCCCCCTTGACGACGAGAATTGCGCACGACGCCCTCCCGTTGCATCCCACCTTCACCCATCAGCCTGGCCCCGGGCGGCTGGGTTCAATGTGCCTTCTTTACGGTTTCCAAGGTGAAAGATCATACCAATTTAGTTGGTAGTTGTTGGTGTTCAGCCCCACATGGGCTGACAGTGCGTCGATGTCCGTCTGCAATTGCGGGCTGAATCCGCTGGTGCCACGGCCCGAGAACATGATCAATTTGTTGTCGGGCGCCGGGATCATGTTAGGCGAGCCGCTGTCCCCGCCCTTCAGGATGTCATAGACAAAAGGCGGAATACCGGCCGCGCAATGCCCCGACTGTTCCGTGGCCAGAAACAGGAACGGGAGGTCCGGAGTGGACCGGTAGTAGATCTCCATGTCCACCGGGGATATGACAAAGATGGGGCTGATGCTCTCAGGGACATCTTCCGTAAAGACCACCAATCCGTAGTCGTAGGAAGCTCCCGCCACAGATTCCAACCGGGTGTATTCTGCCGCGACGGTCATCTGCACCGCTGTGTTGCTCGCGGTGCAAAACCAAACCCTCCTGCCGGTAAGCGACGTTTGCAGGCCGTTTGTGCTTAAACCGTGGCCCCGCGCGTACCCATGCCTGCGGGTGAGGAGTGTCACTGGGATTTGGCCCGGCAAACCCTCGAATTCGTTACATTGTGAAATGCCCGTGAAACCTACCAAGCCATAGAGCAAACAGTTTGTGTTCCATGCCAGAACCGGTGCGTTGGTCGGCCACCCTCCAGGGTGCGTTCGCTCAGTCCACATCGTCATGGTGCGCCCGTTGGTGTGGGCAGTGAAATTCGTCCAAACCGCGAGCCGAAACGGCGACGCCGTGGCCTCCGCATACTGGGAGATGGAGCGATAGAATCGTGACGGCGTGCCAGGAGGTAAAACATCCTCATATACGAAGAGCCCGTGGGAATCCGCCGTGTTGGTCGCGATGGACTGCCAGCTCGGTTGCTCCAGGCTCTCGGAGTACTGGATGCTGTAAACCCGCCACGGGACACCGGAAAAGGCGAGGCTGTATGTTCCGCCGCCCATGTCCACAAGTGACAGATTCGCGCCCGCCTCCGTTCCCACGCGCGGGACGATTGCCACTGTCGCCGTGTTGGTGCCGCCGCGGGCGTCCCGCACCTGGTAAGTGAAGGAATCCGGCCCCATGAATCCGCTGGGCGGCGTGTAGAAAATCCAGCCTTCAGCCATGCTCAACATGCCCCCCTCAGTGGACGTGGCGCTCACAGACTCCAGCACCATCGAATCGCCGTCCACCTCGGTATCATTGGCCAGGAGGTCGCCCAGGAGCGCTTTGGTCCCGTGTATTGGATTTCGCTGGAGGATATCGTTGCCCACCACTGGCGGAGTATTGATCACTTGCGGGCGCGTCAGCACACAGAGCGCTCCTTGGTAGTTCGCATCGCCGGAATACTCGGCACTGATGCGATACTCGCCTACCCCGAGGTTCGTCGTGCCGAGACTCGCGCTGTTACCCGCTAGGGCGACCGGAGCTCCGTGAATGGCATCGTCCACCCTGAACTGCACGGTGCCGGAAGGCAGAGCACTCCCCTCGTAAAACGGGACGAGGCTCGCCGTGAAGGTGACGGTTGCCCCTGGCGATGCTGGATTGGTTGAGGAGGACAGGGAAAAGCGGAAGGGCAACGACAGCGCACCTTCGCCCTCGTAAATTGAACGATAGAATCGCCCCACCGACTCGGCTGGCATGACATCGTCCACGAAAAAATCGCCCCACAGATCGGCCGTGCCCAAGGCCAGCGTCCCCCAATTCTCGTCTGGCAGGCCGTCCGTGAATTCAATCCGGTAATCTCCCCAAGGCAAACCGGTGGATAGGACCCGAACCATCCCATTCTTCAAATCCAACAGCGTCAACCGGGCGGCAGCTTCGCGGTCCTCCAAGACAACCACCGCTACCGCACCGGTGGCGTACCGTCCCCGGCCATCGTGCACGACATAACCAAACGAATCGTCGTTGGCGAAGCCGGGCGGGGCGGTGTAGAGCAGCCAGTCGTTGGTCCGGCTGAGAGTTCCGCCCGCGGCGCTGGTCGCGCTCACCGCCTCAAAGACCACTTCATCTCCATCCGCATCCGTATCATTCGCCAGCAAGACGCTCGTCGGGACTCGCGTGGGTTGGTTTAGGACACGCGGCACGACATCCGCCACCGCTACGGGTGACGAGATGATGAACTGCGCGGGATCAAGAACCGCCGTCGCCGCGAGGAAATTGCTGTCGCCTCCGTAAGCCATGCCAACAATGCGTGTGCCCGCCGCGAGGGTGGTCAGCCCCACGCTTGCATGACCGTTGGTCAACGAAACCGCCAACCCGTAATTGGTTCCGTCAATCTGCAACTGCACTTCGCCCGAGGGAGTGCCGCTGCTGGGAGGCAACGCGGTCAGGTCGAAGGCAAACTCCACCAACGCGCCCAAATCCGCCGGGTTGGCCGACGAAACCAAGCTGGGAACGGATACAGCCTTGGTGATGGTCAACAGTCCGTTGGACAAAGTAAGTGTGTAGTTGGTGCTGGCTTGCAGAGAACCCAACGCGATCTCAATCGGGTAAACGTCCACCGGGCTGCTGATTGCAGCCGGGGTCGTCAAGACCGGCGTTCCGGAGAGCACGTTGGTGTCCTCGCCGTTCACGAAGCCCGAATAGCGAACGGTCAACGGTTGGTTCGTCGTGCCATAGACGCGGGAGATATCGTCGGCCTGTGCCAGCAGCACTGCGGGAACGACGGTGAGCGTGCCGTTCGCAAAGCTGAACACGTAATTCGCGCCGGCCAGCGACCCGGGCGCGACTTCGATAGGATAAGCACCACGCGGACTGTTCGTGGCGGCTGAGGTGGCTAGGGCCGGAGCGCCGGAGAGCACGCTCGCGTCCTCACCGTTTACGAAGCCAGAGTAGGTGACGGTCAGAGTGGGGTTGGTGGCTCCGTAAGCGCGGGATTGGGAGTTGGCACTGACCGTGAGCACCGCCCCCGTGACCGTCAGTGTGCCCAAGTTGGTAAGTACCGTGTAGCTGCCGAGCTTCTCTCCGGGATCATTCAAGGTCGGGATGATCGAATACAGGCCCACCGGACTGTTGGTGTCGGCTGCAGTGTGGAACGTGGCGGTGATGTCGTCTCCGGGTTGCACTCCCGTCAGTATGCCTGTGAACGGCGGATTGGTGGCACCGTACGCCCTAGCCTGGTTGTCGCCAGTGACGACCAGCGTGTAAGGCGTTACGGTCAGCGAACCGTTGGTAAAGGTGAAAGCGTAGTTGGTGCTGGTCAGGGAACCTGGGGAGACTTCGATCGCGTACACGCCCACGGGGCTACCGGTCCCGGCCGGCGTGGTCAGGGTCGGTGCGCCCGCGAGGACGTTCGTGTTTTCGCCATTGACGAAGCCGGAGTAGCGGACAGAAAAGAGCGGGTTGGTTTGGCCGACGGCGCGCCGGGCGTCGTTGGCCGTGACTCCCAACACCGCCGGGCCGACCGTTAGCGTACCGAGGTTGGTCAGCACATTGTAGTTGCCCAGTTTCTGGTTTGGATCAATGAACCGGGGTGTGATCGGGTAGGTGCCCACCGGACTGTTGGTGGCGGCGGAAGTTTCGAACGCAACCGTGAGCGGATCATCGTTCAATACGCCCGCCAGCGTGCCGGTAAACGGCGGATTGGTCGCCCCGTAGGTCCGCAGCTTGTTGTCTGCGCTGACGGTCAGGACTGCACCCGTTACCGTCAGCGTGCCATTGGAAAACGTGAGAGTGTAGTTGCTGGTCGCGGTCAGCCCGCTGGGCACGATGGCGTATGTCCCGGCAGGGCTGTGTGTTCCCGCTGCTGTGTTGAAGAGCAACGTGCCCGCGAGCGAATTTGTGCCCTCGCCGTTGGCAAGTCCACTGATTGTAGCGGTGAAAGGCGGGTTGGTTTGGCCGTAAGCGCGACTGCCGTCGTTCGCACGAACCCAGAGCGCCACCGGTTCGACGGTTAGGGTGCCGTTGGTGAAAGTGAATGTGTAGTTGGTGCTCGCCAGCGTTCCGGGGGCGATTTCGATGGCATAGGTGCCTACGGGACTGTTGGTTTCCGCCGAGGAAGTTAGAACCGGCCAGCCGGCCAGTGCGTTGGTGTCTTCGCCATTGACGAAGCCGGCGTAGCTGACGGTGAAGACCGGATTGGTCGCTCCGTATGGCCGGGATTGGTTGTCGGCCCTGACAGCCAACGGGGCTGGCGCTACAGTCAAACTCACCGTAGCTGTTGCTTCGACGTAGGAATTCGTGTCCGACGGGAAAAATGTAACCGCCAGCGTTTGGTTGCTGCCTGCGGCCAGCACGGTGCCCGCAGCCGGGTTGTAAGAGAACGTGCCGGGTATTCCGGCAGCGGCATTCAATTGGTTGTCGCCGAGCCCTGCTCCATAGGTGATACCCGCGGGATTGGTCCAAGTGATGGCCGGGCGGACCTTGCCGGCAATCTCCAGTCCCCAGCCATTCAAAGCATTGGTCGAGCCGCCCTCTCCATTCACGTCCGCCAGGAACAGTGTCCATTCGCCGCTGGCGCCCATTTCGGCGAAATGATTCAGGAACCGCGAGCGCGGAGAAGCCGTTGTCGCGGAAGCGGGATCCACAAACCGCGCATCGGGTTGCCAGGCTCCAAAAAGAGGAGAACCGGCGGGCGGATTGGTGACGACTTGATAGGTGTGGATGTCGTGTGCGGCCGTGTCATCGAACACCACGTCAAAACCGTCGTGAGAATAACCGCGGTCGCCGGCTTCGGCGGTTTCCCGCCCGGTTCGGTTCAGCAGGACGCCGATGTTCGTTGCAGTATCGCTGCTATGGCGCAGGTAACCGTACAGGTCGCCATTGTACAAGCCGGTGACGCTGAGCCTGACTCGCACCGACGTGATGTGAGCGATGGTGGAGGTCACCGTACGCGTGTCCTGCACGCCATTCGTGTTGCCATCCGGGATGGGCAGGTTGACCTCGGTGAAACGGTTCGTCTCGGCGAACTGTGCTGCGGCAACGGCCACGCTCGCGACAAGCAGGAGGACCGCCAGCACTCCCCGGGCACGAACCAGGTTCCAGGAGCTTGCAGATGCGGGGAGCGCCCTGGGGTTATCCTGCTGGGAATCCGAAAGCCCAGAGCGTTGCTCGCGCTGACGCCACCGCCGCATGCCCCACCGCGAGGGCAACAGCCGGCACAACAGATCGCTCGTGCCCGTCGCCGTGGCTGAAATCAAGTTTGGCAACTTCGATCGCATTTGGGAATCGTCCTGCGTCGCAATACGGTTACCGGAAATCGCAACCTGCGCAAGTGCGATTGCCGGACCCGTGGGGCAACTTGACGGAGCGATGGGGACGGGGTCGTCATCTCGCTGGGCAACGCCAACGTTCGTCGGAAAGACTCGCGCATTGCTTCCTCAGGGTGAAGACGACGCTCTGCCAATCGGAAGGCGCGCCTTGACCCTGCGCCCAAAGGAATCGTCTGCGCCAATTCTTTGGTCACTTGGCCGGGAAAGGCCTTTGGCAACCGGCAGACTTGGTGTAAGGTATTCGCCGTAGGTGTTAGCACGAACCCAGCGGACAACAGCGCGCAAAGCAAATTGGTAAGACTGATGAGGATTCAACTATGAAACGTGGAATGGTTTCTCTCTTGCGAATCGTGTCGGGACTCTGCCTTGCTTCCACGGTTTCGTATGGTGCGGTCCAGTTCATCGCCAGCGATGAGACTGCTGAGCTCTCAAGTCCGGTGACGGTCCCTATCACTGTTAGCGGTTTCGCCGACGTCACCACGTTCCAGTTCACGCTGCAGTGGGACCCAGATGTAATTCAGTTCTCCTCTGTCAGTGGCTTCGGTTTGGCATACCTAACCGCTGGCAGTTTCGGGACTTTGGGCACGGCCACAGGAACGCTGACGGTTTCTTGGGATGATCTAGATCTCACCGGGAAAACTCTATCGGCTGGCTCCAAGATCTTCGACGTGAATTTTACTTCAGCCAGCTCAGTCGGAAGCACTTCCGTTTTGTTCACGGGTGATCCGACGCCAAGAGAGGTTTCCGTAAACTTCGTGAGTGATGTGTTCATCCCAGTCGATGGGAGCGTGATCGTTGTGCCGGAGCCGGTCAACGTCGCGTTCGCGTTCTTCGGCTGCATTTTTGTCGGCACAATGACGATCAGGTGGATCCGCAGCAATCGTTTGTTCCGGGCGACTGCGTAGCCCCGAGGCGGCACGTCGCCTCGCGAGCTATTCGACTCGGACGCGGAAGAAGCGGTGGGTATTGGTGGCGGCGGGGTCGGTGAGCGTGAGCAGGGTGCCGTCGCCTTCGATGGTGGATAGAGCCGTCCAATGGATTGCGGGCAGCGTGTCGGTGCATTCCAACACATAGCGCCGCCCGTTTTCGGTCGGCACGGACAGGCGGAAGGTGCCGTCCTTATAGGCGGCTTCGCTCACGCGCACGGCGTTCGCCGCCACCACGTTCACCTTTCCATTCTGCGTGCTCAAGGCCGCCCACACACAATTCACGCTCGTCTCCCGTGCCGTCGGCACATCCCCCAACGCCACCACCGTCCCGCTCCCCGCCGCCCCCACCACCTCGAAGTCCACTGCCACAACCTCCTCCCCGTCCGCCACCGTCACGCCCTCCACCGCCGGATCATCCCACGCACACATCAAGCTCCCGCCCTCCACCCGCGTCGTCCCAAAACTGCCCGCCGACATACCCCGCAACCCATAATTCCCGATCCCCACATACCGCAGCACCGTCGCATCCCACCCCAGCGTAAACTGCGCGCTGGTCACCTGGCGGAATCCACTGACCCGGATGCCCACCCGCACCCTCTCGCCCGACCGCGCACTCTGCTCGCCAACTTCCAACCGCAAATCCGGCTCCACCCCTAGCGTCCCCGTCGCCCGGCTTGCGCTCCGGACTGCCAGGCTGCTCCCGCCAGCCGGCATGACCCACGAGTCGTTCACATCCCCCAGCTTGATCCCCACAAAATCCTCTCCCGACAAATCCGCCATCAGGTTCGTATACCACCGATTCGTCGGCGCACTCCACGGACTGTTCGGATTTGCAAACCCGTGGTCCGCCGGGATAAACCGCCATAACCCCGCCGGAAACCGGTTCGTGCTGTTCAAAACTACTTGCCGTATGAAGGCAATATCCAGCGTGGTCACCGCCCCCGACCCGTTCACGTCCGCCGCCAACAACTTGTACGGCGTGGTCAGCGTCGAGATGCTAGGGGAAAGAATGTGCTGGCGAATCAAGGCAATGTCCAACGTCGTCACCCCGTTGGCCGTCGGGCTGTCATTGGTCTTGCCCGGCGTCACCCCATACGTCCCGCCCGCTTCCACCCCCGCCACGCTGTAGCTCCCATCGCTCAAGGTGGTGACGCTCCCATTCGTGTCCCCCCCCAAACTGAGCGTCACCCCCGCCACCCGCTTCACCGACGGATAATTCGTCGGATAATACCGTACCACCCCGGTGATCGAGACCACGGGCCTCACGGTCAGGGTAACGCTGGCGGTGGTTTCGATGTAAGAATTCGTGTCGGCCGGCAGAAACGTGACTGACAGGGTCTGATTGCTGCCAACCGGCAGGAGGGTGCCAGCCGGTGGATCGTACACAAAGTTGCCCGGCACGTCGGCGGTGGCGTTCAATTGGTTGGTATCAAGGGCAGTGCCCTGGAGGATGTCCGGAGGATTGGTCCACGAGATTGCCGGACGCGCTTTGCCGGCGATCTCCAGGCCCCAGCTCCGCAGAAAATTCGTCGCGCCCCCATCCACATCCGCCAGAAACAGCGTCCACTCGCCACCCGCACTCAGCCCTTCGAACTCACTCAGGAACGCCGCGCGCGGTGAGGTGGTGGTCGCCAGGGTTGGATCCACGAAGCGGGCATCGGGCTGCCAGGTGCCGTAGAGGGGAGTGCCGAGTGGTGGATTGGTGACATCACGGTAAGTGTGGATGTCATGGGCCGCCAGATCGTCGAGAGTCACATTCAGCCCACGGTCGGCATATCCGTAACTGTTGGTGGCGGTGCGCCCCGGCCGGTTGAGAAGGACGCCGATATGGGTTGTGCTGCCACTGCTGTGGCGCAAATAACCGTAGAGGTCGCCGTTGAACTGACCCAAGATTTCCAGCCGCACGCGAAGCGACGAAATCTGAACAACGTTCGAGGCGATGCTGCGCGTGTCCTGCACGCCGTTCACGTCGCCATCGGGGATGGGCAAGTTGACTCCGGTGAACTGGTTCGTCTGAGTAATCTGTCCCCAAGTCGCCGCCAGCCCCACTGCGAAAACGAGGAGGGCGAGCAGTGGCTTGCGATATCGCATAGGGCACAGAGTTGGCTCTTTTTGGATGGAGGCAAGCCCATACTGCGATTGAGTTTCAGGTGGTTTCGGTGAGTGCGGTGACGCATGGCAGTGTCGGTGACGCCGCGCCGGCTCACCCACGAATTTTGCCCGCCAATGTCCTGCAATGGTTCAAGACTGAGCATGCCCGCTTGGAGGCGTGTAGAGAATGGACGGGTTGGGCGATTGGCGGACAAAGCTCGCAGGTGTCTGGCCGATGAGCCGAACATTGGGCTTGGGCCGCGGCGGGTCTTGATATGGATTCCTCCTCCCTCCGCCGCTAATCTGCGCTGGTGAAACGACAAATTGTGGGGATTCCCGCACCATCCCAGTACCGCCGCCACTGGTTACTGAAACCGGGCACGGTGTTCCTGAACCACGGGAGCTTCGGCGCGTGCCCAAAGCCGATCTTGGAACTGCAAGCGGAACTTCGCCGCCAAATGGAGGCCGAACCGGTGCAATTCCTCTGGCGACGCTACGAGGAGCGGCTCGAACCCGCGCGACACGAGTTGGCGAAGTTCGTGGACGCGAGGCCGAGCGATCTAGTGTTCGTCACCAACGCTACTGCCGGCGTAAACGCCGTCGTGCGTTCGCTGAAGCTCAGGCGCGGTGATGAACTCCTGACGACGAACCACGACTACAACGCCTGTCACAACGTCCTTATCGAAGCCGCAGAGCGGGCCGGGGCCAAGGTTGTCGTCGCCAAAGTGCCATTTCCGCTGCGGTCCGCAGATGACATCGCCGAGGCCGTGCTCCGCGTGGTGACGCGCCGCACGCGTCTGGCCATGCTGGATCATGTGACAAGCAATTCCGCCCTGGTCTTCCCCATACGCCACCTCGTCCGTGAGTTGCAGGCGCGTGGTGTGGATACGCTGGTGGACGGCGCTCATGCCCCGGGCATGTTGCCACTGAACCTTCGCCAACTTGGCGCTGCTTACTACACCGCCAACCTGCACAAGTGGGTCTGCGCTCCGAAGGGCGCCGCCTTCCTCTGGGCGCGCGAGGACAAGCAGGCCGGACTCCAACCCGCTGTCATCAGCCACGGAAACAACCGTCCGCGCCCCGGCTTCACGCCGTTTCAAGACCGCTTTGACTGGGCGGGCACGTTCGATCCTTCAGCGTGGTTCTGCGTTGGCGAAGCAATTCGCTGGATGGGCAATCTGTTACCCGGCGGCTGGCAGGAGTTGCGCAAACGCAACCATGCTTTGGCCGTGCAGGCGCGTCGGCTGCTCTGCGAAAGACTGGAAGTTGAACCTCCCTGTCCGGAAAGTCTGCTCGGCGCAATGGCCACGATCCCCTTGCCCGCCGCGCTCCAAAACGCACCCGCGTCCGGGAAGATTGACCGCGAGCAACTCGAACTCTATGACCGGTTCGGCATTGAAGTCCCCTTCACGCGTTTTGGCGAACCGGAACGGCGCTGGTTCCGTGTCAGCGCGCAGGTTTACAACACAGCTGCGGATTACGATTATCTGGCCAGTGCGCTGCATTCGGTGGGCAGTCCGTCAGCCTGCATATAATCGGTGCAAGGACGTTGCGGAGACTCAGCGGCCAGGGCATGCCCGCATCGCTGGTACAAATTCGCTCCAGATCCGTAATTGAAGGAATTGCCGCGGTCCAGATAGCGTTCGTTCATGCCTGACTGCCCGAACTGTGCAGCGCCGCTGGTCACAATCCGCCAACGCGAGGGAATCTTCTTCCATTGCCCAACATGCCGGGGAAGGGCGATCACGCATCCTCAAATCCGGCGCGTTGCCGGTGATCGTTTTGCCACGGGGTTGCTGCGGCAGATCAACGCCAACTCGCTTTTGAGCGGACGGGCCTGCCCCTTCTGCAATCGCCGAATGCGGCTGTTCCAATCGGCAGCGCCGCCGTTGGAGCTGGATGCCTGCAAGCCCTGTGGGGTGGTGTGGTTCGACCCGCGGGAGTTTGAAGCTGTTCCGGAAGGCGCCATCGAATCTCCCGACGCCGCCCGGTTGCGCGGGATCGAGACCTTCGCCACGAACCGGCTGGAACAGATGAAGGAACAGGGCCTTTCGGAGGAGTGGCCGGATGAGACCTGGAAGGCCATACCGGCCTTTCTCGGGTTTCCAGTCGAGTCCGAGGCGAATCCAGTGTCTCGACGGCCGTGGGTCACCTGGTCGTTGGCGCTGTTGATCACGGCGCTCAGCGTTTGGGCGTTCAGTGACTTGGAGCAGGCCGTGCAGTCGTTCGGGTTCATTCCCGCCGAGGCCTGGCGCTATGGCGGGTTGACCTCGCTTTCATCGTTCTTCTTGCACGCTGGCATCTTTCATCTCGTGGGCAATCTCTACTTCTTCCTCGTCTTCGGCGACAACGTGGAGGACTACGTGGGACGGTGGCGCTACCTGCTGCTGATACTGGCGGCGACGCTGGCCGGCGATGGTGTTCACTTCTTTGCTGACTACGGCTCCACGACACCAGCCATCGGCGCCAGCGGCGGCATTTCCGGAGTCATCGTCTTCTATGCACTGCAGTTTCCGCGGGCCAGGTTGGGCTTCCTGGTGAGGCACTACCACGCTTTTCGCTGGCTGCAGATCCCGGCGTGGCTCGCCCTGGCACTGTGGCTGGTGCTTCAGTCCGTCATGGTGGTGATGCAACTGAGCGGTTACTCGAACGTTGGTGCCACGGCCCATATGGGTGGGGCAGCCGCCGGGTTTATTCTCTGGCTCGCGTGGCGAAAGCCCTGACCGGGGCGCGGTTCTTCGCCTGGTCACCCCTTACATCTCGTTGTTGCCGCTTCTTTCACTTGACCGGTCGTAGCGGTCGCGGCCGGATGGGCGGGGCGGGCGGCAGGTCGCGCGGGTCCTTGGCGATTTCCTTCAGCAGGTGTTCAATCGCGTAGTCGAGCTGGATGTCTTTGCCGTGGATCAGGCCGTCGGGGTGTAGGTCAAGAACGACATCCGGGTCCACGCCGTGGCCTTCGATGATGTAATCCTTTCCCCGCATATCCCAGCCGCCGAACTCCGGCTCGGTCATGTTGCCGCCGTCGCGCAGCGGTTTGTCGCCACGGATGCCCACCCAGCCGCCCCACGTGCGCGTGCCGACGACGGGGCCGAGTTTGAATTCTTTGAAGCCGAGCGCGAACGTCTCGCAATCGCTGCCGCCCTGCCGGTTGATGAGCGCCGCTAGGTGGCCGCGAAAGGCGCGCGAGGGAACGGTGTCGGCGTTGCCGTAGCGCGTGCCAGCCACGGCGAGAATCTTGCGATCCAGGTGCGCGAGGATCATCGGCGCCACGAAGCCGCCGTGATTCCAGCGGTCGTCCATGATCAAACCTCGTTTGCGCGCCTGCGGCGGATAATCGCGAGCAAACTGGCGCAACCCCAGCCCGCCCATGTCGTAGAGGTGGATATAGCCAATCTGACCGTTGCTCTTCTTGTCCACGTGATCGCGCATTTCGCGAATCCATGTGGCGTAGCGGATGCGGGTGTCCTCGGCCACGGTTTTCACGACGACACGCCGCGCGCCTTCGAGCTTCGCTGAATCGTTGATCGAAAGTTCCACTTCCTGCTTGGCTCGGTTGGCGAGGCGACGGAGGTAATCCTCGCCCTTGGTGAGCGGCTTGCCGTCAATCGCCACGAGCCATTGGCCCGGTTTGATCCGCAGGTCCGCGCGCGCCAGCGGCGAGGACCAATCCGGCATCGGATAATCGCCAGGATAGATCTTCTGAATTTGCCAGAAACCGCTCGCATCGTCGTAGCGCAGATCCGCGGCGAGCAAACCGGTCCCTACACTTTTGCCGCGCCGCACGTCGCCGCCGCCGTGGTAAGCGTGGCCCACGTTCATCTCGCCGAACATCTCACCCAACACGTCCGCCAGGTCGTCGCGCGAGGAAATGCGCTCCGCCAGCGGGCCGTATTGTTTCCAGACGCCCTCCCAATCCACACCGTGCATTTTCGAGTCGTAGAAGAAATCGCGCTGCCGGCGCCAGGCTTCGCGGAGCATCTGTTTCCACTCTTCGCGCGGATTAATCCGCACCGTCCAGCCAGAGAGGTCCACCTTGGCCTCCTTGGCAGCGTCGTCCTTCGGTGCGGCGGTGGCGCCGGCTTCGACGCGCGTGAAGCCGTCCTTCGTCTGGTAAACGAGCGCCTTGCCATCAAGCGAGATGTCGTAGGCCAGCACGCCGCCCGTGATGGTGGAGACCTTCTCCTTCTCGATCTCGTAGGTCTGCAATTCGGCGGCGCTCGCTTCTTCGTCACCATCGTCTTCCGGCGGCATCATCCCGCGATTCTGTGACTTCAGCCAATGCAGTTTGCCTTCTACCGCGCGGAGGCTCGCGTAATTAGCCGGTGTGACCGGGACCTGAACGAGACGGCCTGCGAGGCCTTCGAAGTCAATTTTGATCGGCTCGATCTTCTCTTCCTTGGCCTTGTCTTTCTCGTCGTCCTTGCCGTCCTTCTTTTCGTCTTTCTTCTCGTCCTTCTTCTTGTCGTCGGGCTTGGCGGGATCAGTGTCGCCGCGCGGGGCGAAGGGCAGCGCGCCGTCGGCTTGGAGCGCCAGCACGCAAGGCAGCGTCGCCTCGTCCACGATGAAGCGGGCCTCGAAGCGGTCGAGACGCGGGTTGATGAACCGGTCGGAGAGAAAATACAGGAACTTGCCCTTCGGATCCCAGGCGGGGAAGGTCGCGTTGTAGATCGGCTCGCTGGCGTCGTAATGCTTCTTGTCCTGGCCGTCCCAGATGCGCACCTGGCTGAACAGCGTTGGCAACGTCACGTCGTACGCGAGATAGCGACTGTCCGGCGACCAGACGTAACGTGTGATCTCCCATTCGCCGCGATCCACCTCGATCGTTTCGCCCGAGGCGGCGTCGGTCACGTGAAGGCGGTACTTCTCGTCGCCCCAGGCCAGTCGCTTGCCGTCCGGCGACCACGCCGCGCCGTAATTCCAGCCAGGAGGGGTGTTGCCGATTTGGCGAGGCTCGGAGGCCGCGTCCGCCGCGTGCAAGAGCAACTGTTCCTCACCGTTCACCTCGGTCCAAGCGACGATGTTCGTGCCGCTGGGCGCAAAGGCGGGGAACTTGGTCCGCGCCGCACTGCTTTCCGTGATGCGGCGGATGAGTCCCTTCTTCTTCGTGCGCGCCACGAAGACGTCGCCCCGAGCTTCCAGCACGATGCGCTCGCCGTCTTTCGACAATCCCCAACTCCGCAACGTGCCTTTCGGGTCCACGAACTTCTCACGCACCTGGAGGCGGTCGCTCGGGAGTTGGATTTTGACTTGCTCATTGCGACCCGAGGCGAGGTCATACACCCAGATGTCCATCTTGTGTTGATAGACAATCTTGCCGTCGCCCATGGCGGGCCAGCGCACGTCGTAATCCTCAAAGCTCGTCAGCCGCTTCACGTCACTGCCGTCGGGTTTCATTGAGGCGAGGTTCGGTCGGCCCCAGCGATCCGTGACGAAGTAGATGCGACCGTCCGCGGCCCACATGGGGAAGGCGTCTTTGCCTGCATACTTGGTGACTTCGGTGAACGTCAACGGTTCGAGCGTGCCGACGTAGATTTCCTCGGCTTCGCCGCCTTGGTAGCGCTTCCAGTTGTGGAATTCGAGGCCGAGCTTTTGGAAGGCAAGTCGTTTGCCGTCGGGCTCGAAACTGATCCACGCCGCCGGTTCGAGCGGGATCATCTCCGGAATGCCGCCCGTCGGCGCCACCGTGAAGATGCGAAAGTCATTGTGCGGGTGGTCGCGTCGGCTGCGGAAAAGGACTTTGCCCTCCGCCGTCCAGCCCAGCGCCTGGTCCGCTGCGGGGTGGTAGGTCAAGCGCACCGGTTCGCCACCAGTGGCCGACATCACATAAACGTCGTCATTACCTTCGTACTGGGCGGTGAAGGCGATCAGGCGGCCATCAGGCGAGAGTTTTGGAAAGCGTTCCTCGCCCTCGTAGGCCGTGAGCCGCATGGCCGCGCCACCCGTCGCGGGCACCTTCCAAAGGTCACCTTCTGCTGAGAAGACGATATTGCCGCCACCGATGGTCGGGTAGCGGTAGAAGCCATCGGGTAGGGTTTCCGTTGCGCGGGAAGAAGGGGGTTGACCGATTACTGCGGCGAAGGTGGCGAGGAGGGCGAGGCGGCGCAATGCATGCATAGGTTTTGTGGTGGGCACTCGTTTTCGGTGTCGAGACATATACCCAGCGTTGCGTGGCTATCCAAGGAAAAATCACAGGCCACCGCTGCCTCAGTGAACGGCAGCGCATAATACGTAGCGTCGAAGCGCCCTCCGGCGCGGCGCGAGTTCGTCGCGGGTCACATCGCCGCAGCAAACCCGTTCCACGTCCCGGGCATTATCGAGCCATTGGCAAGGACGACGAGCGAAGAGGGGCGAGAGTGTCGTTACGCCTCACTTTATGGGGCAACAACCCATACCCAGCGGCTTCTGGGATCGCGCCGGTTTGGATTCCTGTGAATCACCGCCGCCGCGACGCGTTGCTAGTGGACGCAAGCTTGGTTGAGAGGCACCTCCGGCGCCCGATCGTTCGGGCTCACGAGTTTCTGCGCCAGCAGGTAGGCTTCCACTTCCTCCCCACTGACATCGGCCAGCATGTGCCCGTTGATCTCGACGCAGGGACTCAAGGACTGGCCACTCTTGACCACCATCTCCTGGCGGTGGGCCGAATCGGCGATGATGTCGCGACTCTCGTAGGGCAAGTCGTATTTGCGGAGAGCGGCACGCACACCGTTGCTCCAGCCGCAGTAAGGCTTCAAATAGGCAATGATCTTCGGCGACTGCATAGGCTTTGTCACAATTTGCATCTGGTTTAACGCGTGCAACGCTGCCACAGCTTCGCCGGTTTGCAACTAGCGCACTTTGCGGTTGCGTCCCCGCCGTCCCCTCGCCGATAACTCTGCCATGCCGTTCCGGGTATTGACTGCCCCCGACAAGTTCAAAGGCACGCTCACCGCCAGTCAGGCCGCGGAGGCCATAGCCCATGGCTGGCGTCGAGCGCGGCCCGGCGATGTCCTCGCGTTGTTGCCCCTCAGCGACGGCGGTGACGGCTTCGGGGAGACGCTCGGCCGACTCCTCGGCGCGCAGCCCCGAATTGCCAGAACAGTGAACGCTGCCCACCAAGCTTGCACCGTGCGATGGTGGTGGGATGCCGAGTCCAAGACGGCGATCATCGAATCCGCCCGTGTCATCGGACTGGCGATGCTACCGCCGGGCAAGTTCCACCCGTTCGATCTCGACACGTTCGGTTTGGGCAAGATCCTGCAGGCGGCCGCGAGCAGCGGCGCGGAGCGTTGCATCGTAGGCATTGGCGGTAGTGCCACCAACGACGGCGGGTTTGGCCTGGCGCGGGCGCTAGGCTGGCGCTTCCTCGCCGCCAACGGTCGGAGCTTGGAACGCTGGACAAGCCTCGACCGGATCACGTGCATTTTGCCACCGAAATCCAGACGATTGTTTAAGTCGCTCACCGTCGCTGTGGATGTGCAGAATCCGCTGCTCGGCCCGCACGGCGCCACACGGATTTACGGTCCACAAAAGGGTCTGCGCCCGGGAGATTTCGCCCATGCCGAGCGATGCCTGCGGCATCTGGCCGGAGCAGCATCTCAATGCATCCGGCGGGATTTTGCCCAGACACCCGGAGCCGGCGCAGCAGGCGGCTTGGGGTTTGGTTTGGCGACATTCCTGGGCGCACGCTTTAAACCGGGGTTCGATCTGATCGCGCGCCGCGGCGGCCTGGCACGGCAGATGGCCCGGGCGGACCTCGTCGTCACGGGCGAAGGAGCGGTGGACCGATCCACACTCATGGGCAAGGGTGTGGGGCTGATGGCGGCGCTCTGCCAACAAAAGAGTATTCCATGCATCGCCCTGGCCGGCGTGGTTACGCGTTCGCCGCAACTGGTCCGGCGGTTTACTCAACTCCAAGCCTTGACGGACCTGACCTCAGGGGAGGAGGCCAGGGCCCGGGCAGCGCTTTGGCTGGAACGGTTGGCGGAGCGGACCGCCCGGCTATTGCCCTCGGAGATTGGCCGTTCGGCACGTCGCGGACGGAGTTGTGGCTGAAGAGACGCGAAAACGCGCTTTACATCGTTTTCGTTCCGGCTAGGCTGCCTCGGCGAACTAAACAAGCGTATGCGAAACAATGTTTTTGTCCTTCTGGCGGTGGCAGTGAGCGGGTGGCTGGTGGCAGGCTGCGCCGGTCCGGAACAGAAACTCGGCCGCGGCATGAACAACTTCAAAGAGGTGTTCCGCTGGGGCGAAATGCGGCGCACCATGGAGCAGACGGCGCTGTTTGAGTCGCCTGACCGTGCCTACACCACCGGCATGGTCAAGGGATTCAACCGATCCATTTCGCGCTTCGGCATCGGCGTCTACGAAATGGTCACCTTCCCGATCCCGTCGTACGAACCGATCTGCACCACCTACCTTTCCCCCGAACCGGTGTACCCGGACAATTACAAGCCCAACCTGATTGCGCTGCCGATGTACGAGACGTCCACGTCGCTCGGGTTTAGTGGCGGCGATGTCGCGCCCATGTTCCCGAACAGCCGTTTCCGGGTGTTCGACTACTGACGCCTACGCCGGGAATCGCACAGATTTGAGCGCGCCAGTTCCGCCCGGGCGGGATTGGCGCGTTTTGCTGGATGACACTGGAGAAACCATCGCCCTGCAAGGTCAACCTGCTCCTGAACATCCTGGGCCGGCGACCCGACGGCTTCCACGAACTGGAGACGCTGTTTCACCCCGTGGCGCTCTGCGACGCGCTGCGTTTCGAACGCACCGGAGGGGGGCTCACGATGACGTGCAGCGATCCGCGGCTGCCGACCGATGGCGGCAATTTGGCGCTTCGGGCGGCGACGGCGTTCCGGGAAGCAGCAGGCATCACCGACGGCGTGCGTCTGCATCTGGAAAAACACATCCCGGTCGCGGCAGGGCTCGGCGGCGGCAGCGGCAACGCGGCCACCACCTTGCTGGGATTGAACGCACTGTTCGGCGAACCTCTTTCCCCAACGCGGCTTCACGGACTGGCAGCAGCGCTGGGTTCCGACGTGGCCTTCTTCCTGCAATCCCGGCCGGCTTTGGCCACGGGGCGGGGCGAACAGCTCGAGCCATTGGATTCCTTCCCGGCGTTGCGTGGGCAGGCCTTCTTGTTGATCCACCCCGGTTTTGGCATTTCCACCGCTTGGGCTTACCAGCAATTGGCCAGATACCCACAAGCCCTGAACGGCAAGCCAGGGCGCGCCCGCAGGCTGGTGGAGTTGCTGCAGACCACCGACGTGCGCACCGCTGGTAGCAACTTCTACAACTCACTCGAAGCGCCCGCGCTGGACAAGTATCCCGTTCTGGGGCTGTACCAGGAATTCCTTCGCGAGCGAGGCGCCGTGGCCACGCTCATGTCCGGCAGCGGTTCAACGACCTTTGCGATCACCGAAACGGTGGAAGGCGGCCAAGCGCTGGCCGAGCAGTTCAAGGGGCGATTCGGCGCCGCATGCTGGACGGCCGTGGTCCCGGTCTGACGCCGCTCTTGTCTGGCGAGGAGGCAGCGACTTGCCGAAGTCCGCAAGCCTGAGCTAGTGTTCCGCCGTGGCAAGACCGCACCGGCAGTGTTGTGATGATCTGGTCGAACCCGCGTGGCGGCTGATGCGGCGTAACTTCGCCCCCATTCGCCACCACCGGGGCGTCTTGACCGGCGAGCCTTTGTTAGCTTCTCCAGTCGCACTCACACTCAGGTGATCCTATGGGACTTCTTTCACGCATCGCCCGCGGTATGGGGCGGTTGGGCTTGGCGCGCGGCGCCGTCGTGTCCGATGCCTCGGCGCAACGCCTGGCACACCTCATGGACAGTCTGGATGACGTGGTCATGCTCTCGGATCAGGCGCGGCGCATCGTGGAAGTCAACCGGCGAGCCGAAACCCAATACGGCTACACAGTGTCGGAACTGCTCGGCATGGACATCCTGGAACTGCGATCCCCGGAAGCACGCGCGGACTTTGAAGCCACGCGCGCGGCCTATGAGTCGCAAGCGAAACTCGTGTTTCAGACCGTCCACCGGCGCAAGGACGGCACGACTTTCCCGGTCGAGGTAAGCAGTCGTTGGGTGCAGGTGGGCGGCCAACGGCTGTCGCTCGGGATCATCCGGGACATCACTGAGCGCCGCCGGGCGGAGGACGAACTGCGACGCAGCGAGGAGCGTTTGCGGTATGCCATGGCCAGCGCTACAGACGGCCTTTGGGACTTCCATCTGGGCCGGGGAGAGTTCTATGCCAGCGCGCGGTACGCGGAGATGCTGGGGTATCGGCCGGAGGAACTCCCCTGCGACGGCGACCACTGGCAGAAACTGGTGCATCCGGAGGACTGGCCGCGCCTGAACAGCACACTGGCGGATTACTTGAGCGGCAAGCTGGCAGTCTATCGGTGTGAATATCGCATGCGCACGCCCGACGGCGACTGGCGCTGGATGCTCGCGCGCGGGAAGATCGTCGAGCGCGATGCCAAAGGAACCGCGCTGCGCTTGGTCGGCACGCACAGCGACGTGACCGAACGCCGGCGGGCGGAAGCCGCGCTCGTGACCAGCGAACGCAGCTATCGCGAGATCTTCAATGCGACCTCGGAGGCCATCTTTGTCCACGACTCGCGCAGCGGCGCCGTCGTGGATGTCAACGAACCGATGCTGCGGATGTACGGGTATACCACCAAGACCGAAGTGTTCAAACGCAGCGCCTCGGAGTTCAGCAGCGGCGAGTCGCCCTATACCGAAGCGGAGGCACACCGGCATGTCGAGCGGGCATCCCAAGTGGGCACGCATGTTTTCGAATGGCATGCTCGCAAAAAGTCGGGCGCGCTCTTTTGGGTGGAGGTCTCACTCCAGGCAACGCACATCGGCGGCGAGGATCGTGTGCTGGCGGTGGTCCGCGACATTTCCGAGCGCAAGAAGGCGGAAACCGAACGCGCCCGCCTCATCGCAATTCTGGAGCGCACGCCCGACTTCGTCGGGACGGCCGACCCGCAAGGTCGGGTCACTTACATCAACGCGGCGCTGCGACGCCTGACCGGCCTGGGTGAAGAACAGGTGAAGGCTGGTTTGCGGTATGCGGACGTCCATCCCGCGTGGGTGCTTTCCGGCGTCCTCGAGCCGGGGTTAGCCGCGGCTCGGCGCGAGGGGCTATGGGTGGGCGAAACGGCCCTGCGCGCAGCCAATGGCGAGGAATTACCGGTCTCGCAGGTGATCATGGCCCACAAGGATGCGCGCGGCGAGGTGACACATTTCTCCACCATCATGCGGGACCTCAGCGAGCGGAAGCGCTTCGAACAGGTCCTGCGTCAGAGCGAGGAACGGCTGCGTACGCTCATCGAACACTCGAACCAGCTTCACTATTCCCACGCACCTGACCACGTGCTCACTTATGTCAGCCCGCAAAGCCGGTCCTTCTTCGATTGCGAACCGGAGGAAGCGCGCATTCGCTGGACAGAGTTCATCACGGACCACCCGGCCAACACAGAAGGCTTTAGACGCACGGAGGAGGCGCTCCGCACCGGCCAACGCCAGCCGCCCTACGAACTTGAATTGCGCACCCTCAAGGGCCGCAAGATTTGGGTGGAAGTGGACGAATCGCCCGTTGTGCTCCGCGGCAAGACCGTGGCCATCGTCGGCGCGTTGACCGATATCACGGCGCGCAAACACTCCGAACTAATCGTCCAGCGCCTGTCCCAACTGGGACGCGATCTCGGCGCCGCGGCTGAACCGGCCCAGGCCGCCCGGGCGGTAGCCGACGCCGCCCATGATCTGCTGGGGTGGGACGCGTGCTTCCTGAAAGTCCGCACGCCGGACCTTCAGCGTGCCTATTACACCCTCCGCCTGGACCTCGTCGACGGCCGGCGCGTCGAGTTTCCGGCCGACTCGGGCGATGAGATCACGCCCGTCGAACAACGGGTCATGAACGAGGGGGGACTGTTAATCCTGCGCGAGCCCGGCAGCGCGGATCAGTTTGTGCCTTTTGGCAACACGAGTCGTGCCTCCGCCTCCTTGCTGTACGTCCCCCTTCGCCATCAAGGGCGTTACCTCGGCGTGCTCACCATCCAGAGTTACCACCACGACGCATACGACCGCGCTGCGTTGGACTTGCTCCAGACGCTGGCGGATCACGCCGTCGGTGCCTTGGAGCGCATCCGCGCCGAACGGGCTTCGCGGGCGAGTGAGGAGCGCTTCCGCACCCTCGTGGAAACCAGCAGCGAATGGGTCTGGGAAGTAGACGCCCGAGGCGTCTTCACTTACACCAGCCCGCGCGTGCGGGATCTCCTGGGATACGAGCCGGAGGAAGTCGTCGGGCGGCCGGTGTTCGAGTTCGTGCCGGCCGAGGAGGCGGAGCGGATCGCCAACCTGTTGCTGGGTGTGGCTTCTGACCCGAAGCCGTTCTACGGCTTTCAGAACGTCAACCGGCATAAAGATGGTCGCCTCGTCATCGTTGAAACCAACGCGGTTCCCATCCTCGATGCGAACGGAAAGTTGCTTGGCTACCGTGGATTCGACCGCGATATCACTGAACGCACCAAAGCCGAGCAAGCCTTGGCGGAACGCGAACAACATTACCGCACGTTGTTCGATCTTTCGCCCGTGGGCATCCTCTTGGAAGACGCCGACGGCACCATTCTGGAAACCAATGCGGCCATGGGCAGGATTCTCGGCTACACCCGTGAAGAACTAGTGGGCAGCAATGTGCGCTCTTTGATTCCACCGGACCGATTGGCCTCGGCTGAGCAAAACATCGCCGCCATCCTCAGTGGCCAGACTCTGGCCCACGAGACTACGAGCCTGGCCAAGGACCGTTCGCTCCGACGCGTCGAATTGCGGGAAACCTCCGTGCCCCTACCCCACGGCGGCAAAGGCATCCTCGTGCTGGTGCAGGACATCACCAAGCGCCTCCGCGCAGAGACCGCGCTACGGGCCACCGAGCAGCGGCTCTCGCGGATGATCGCCAACCTGCCCGCCGGATTCGCCTATCGGTGCGCCAACGACCAGGATTGGACGATGCATTTCATCACGGCCGGTGTCGCCGTGTTGACCGGGTACCCGCCTGAGGATTTCACCTCCGGTCGGCAGACGTTTGCCTCCTTGATCCACCCGGAGGACCGGCAACGGGTCGCGCGTGAAATCGAAGCCGCCCTCGCCGCACGGTCGCCTTATCAACTCGAATACCGGCTCAAGCTGGCCGATGGCGCTGAGCGCTGGCTTTGGGAACAGGGCGCAGGCGTCTTCGGTGACAACGCCGAGGTCGAAGGCCTCGAAGGCCTAGTAGTCGACATCACGGCTCGCAAGCAGGCCGAGGCCGCCACCCGCGAACTTTCCGGTCGCCTGTTAGCCGCCCAGGATGAGGAGCGTCGCCGTCTCGCTCGGGAGCTGCACGATACCACCGCACAGACCATTGCTGCTCTCTGCATGAACCTGAATATGCTGAGCTCAAAGGTGCCGGCCGGTGACGCCGCTGCCGCGCAACTACTGACCGATGCCGTAGCGCTCGGGGAACGCGCCGCCCAGGAAATCCGCACCGTGGCCTACCTGCTGCACCCGCCCATCCTGGAACATATCGGTCTGGCCGGCGCCATCCGCGAATTCGCCACGGGCTTCAGCCGACGCAGTGGCATTGCCGTGACCGTGGAGATTCTGCCGGGCGTAGGACGCTACGCACCCGACGTCGAACTGGCATTGCTCCGCATTGTGCAAGAGAGCCTCGGCAATGTGCATCGCCACTCCGGCAGCCCGACTGCCATCATCCGCCTGAGCCAGACGGCCGGGGAAGTTCTTCTTGATGTGGCGGACGTGGGGCGCGGCCTGTCGGCTTCAAGAAGCCCCGGCGAAACCGGCGTGCTATCCGGAGTTGGCATCGCGGGGATGCGCGAACGTCTACGCCATCTCGGCGGCCGGTTGGAAATCAACTCCTCGCCCACGGGCACGATTATCCGTGCCATTCTGCCGTTGCCGACTGCCAGCCGCGGCGAGGTCACCGAGACGTGAATGGAGCGCTACTGAACATGCGCATGGGCCAGTGGAGAGGGTGATCGTCCAGATAGGAGTGGAAGCCTTGCGATCTCCGACCTATGCGGTGGTTCTATGGATTGCTGAAGTTGACGCATCGGTGGGGCGTCTCTCCCCTTGAACCTGCGGTCAACTGGCGGAGCTTGGGATAAGCGCGAAGCCCGAATCCGATCGGATTCGGGCCTTTGCGTTTGTGCCTGAAGCCAATGAACCTAAATTTCGCAATTGGGATTCATGCGGAGGCGGGTTGAAGGAGGGTTTCTTCGGGGGCATCGGTTGGTTGACGCGCGAGCCGGCGCAGAAAACCGCCCGCCGCCTCCAACTGCGGCGCAGTTGCCGCCAACCACGTCCGCAGCCGCTCGTAGCAGGCCTTCAGCACTGCCCACCATTCTGCCTTCACCGCCAGTTTCACCACCCGATGCCGCCCGCTCTCGACCACCTGCGCCGCCAGGAACAAGAAGTCCCGCCGCGACTTCACGGCTTCGATGTGATGGCCTGGCGTCAGCCCCATCAGGCGCGTGAACAGACTCCACAGGTTGTAGGTCAAGAGCACCAGCCGCGCCGCCAGTTCTGTTACCACCGCCCGCTGGCTGCAATAGCCCCGGAAGCCCCACTGGTTCTTCAACTCGTCAAACACGTTCTCTGTGTCCGCCCGCTTCGCATACAGCAGTGCGATCTGTTCGGGCGTCGCTTCGCGACATTCCAGATTGGTCACATACACGGCCACGTCGTACTCCGGCGTGTCCCAGAACTCGTCCTGCGGACTGGGATTGACCGGTTTGAGCGTGCGCACGATCACCACGCGCCGTTCGCGACTCCAGCCGTGCAGTTTCACGGTGGTTTCGGCGGTCTGCTGGCAGCTCAGCGTCGGCGCGCCGTCCCACAACGGCCACGGCACTTTGGCAAGGGCCCGGCGGACGTTGCTCGCGAGCCGCAGTTTGAACAGGTATTGCGGGCGTGGCTCCCCGGCCGTCTCGTGCCAGGTCAGGATGGCTTCCTGTCCGAAACCGGCGTCGCCACGGTTGAGCCAGAGGCGTTCGCGGATCGTCGGATGCGACCAGAAATTCTCCATTGCCGGCGGCCAGTCGGTGGCGCTGACGGTGTCGCCGGGACGCCATTCCAGATGCAGGCACAGGCGGGTGCGCGCCGCCACGCAGATCAGCGGATAATGACTTTTGCGCCCGGGCTTGTGCGGGTTGTAGCCGACCGCGGCGCCCTCCTGATGGCCGTACCGGGTGTTCACGGTGGAATCCCAGTCGGCGATGAAGCGCGCGGGCAGCGCGGCGTAAAGTTCCGTTTGCGGTTGCTGCATCCACTGGCACATTGCTTCGACGCTCATCTCCTTGGCCAGGCGCGGCAGGGCGTCTTCGCCGCGCACGCGCTCCATATTCATGATGGTGGCGATGGCCGGGTCGTCGGTAAGCCAGCGGACGTGGCAAAAGCGTTTGCCCTCGACCAGCGCGGACAGAGCGAAGCTGTGGACAACCTCGCGCACGGGCGCGGCGTTGGGACGGGTGCGGGTGACGGGACAGCGTTCGGCGCAGCGTTCGATGATCCCGAGGTGCTTGAGGAAGCCGCTCCAAGCGACCAGGCCGCCGTAGGCGGTGAGGGCGGCATCGGTGCGGGTGAGGGTGAATTTGCCCGGCAACGTGTCGAGCGTGAGCCCGTCCGGTTGGGCGTTTTGCCCTTCACCCGCCAGGTGAAGGGAAACCAACGAGGTCGACGTGTTCATCGCCCCGGATTTTACTGGGGCTTACTCACTTTGCCCACGACTCCATTTGCGGAGAATGGGTTCAAGCTTTTGAGTCCTTTCTCCACATACGCCATCCCGTAGCGCAGCAGCCGGTAGAACAGCAACGCCAGCTTCCGGGCCAGCGCCACGTTGGCCGTCAGCCCGCCCAGCCGCCCCCGCAGTCGCCGGTAAAACCCGTCCAGTGCCTTGTCCACGCTCTGCGCCAACGCCCGCGCCGCCGCAGAGAACAAGCGGCCGGGCCGGTTGCGGTGGGCTTTGACGCTCCCTTTGCGTTTGCCGCTCTGCTCTCGCCCGCCCGCCACCCCCAGCCACGACACGAAGTGCTTCTGTGTCGGCCAGCGCGCCATCTTAGTTCCCACTTCGCTGATGAGTTGCACCACCAGATACACACTGAACCCGGGGATCTGCGTCGCGTCCCGCCCGCCGCACAGCCGCACCACCAACTCCTGCAGCCGCTCAATCAGCGGTGCGTTCTTGCCTGCCGGCTTGGCCGGGGCCAACGCCACGTTCTGCACGTGGCGGCCGTTGACCACCACGACCTCCTGCCCGGCGGCCTCCAGCACCTCATACACGTAGAGCCAGTAAACGCCGGTGGCCTCCAGCGCCACGGAACGAACGCCCTGCGCCTGGAACCAATCCCGCAACCGCTCCAACTCGCCGGTGAACGTGCCGAAGACGTGCGGCGTGTCGCCGGCGAGGGAGACGTGGAGGGTTTCGCTGCCGACATCGATGGCGGCAGCCTTGGGCTCGAGCACGGGCAGAGCTTTCATGACGCAATGAGTCTTGAGTTGAAGCAACGCGTCCGTCGCCAGGTGTCCGGTCGTCTGCCGAAGGACTAGCCTCCCCAGCGGGAACACCATCGAAATGGCGTCACCAAACAATGCGCGTGCCGACGACCAGAACCAATCTTTCCAGCGGGCAATCCTGGAAACCAGAATGCGCCAAAGGGTACTACGGCCACGGTGCGCCCGACGACGAACGCCCGCGAGCCAATCAGGTTCAGGGGTTCAAAGAGCCTGTTACACTTTGCGATGAATGAGACGGTGAAATACTGAGGGAATTCGCAGGAAAGCCGTTCAGCGTGTGGCGGGGTCAAAATCCAATTCGCCTTGCTGCGGGGCCAGTTCGCGCAACAGCGTCGGCGACCTCGCGCGGACAAGGGCCGGCGTGGTCGAGCGGAAACCTTGTCTTCACCTTCGCCATCGTGAGCAACCGCAGCTACACGGTGCAGTTTAACGACGACCTGACCACGACGAACTGGCTCTTCTACACCGACCTGACCGGCAACGGCGGCCTGATGGGCTTTGCCACGCGCCCCACCGACTCGGCCCGCCGCTTTTTCCGCGTGCGCCAGCCGTGAACCGCAGTCTGGACTACCGCGACAGCCATCGAAAACAAAACCAACGAACTCTGAACGTCAACCAAGCACTTTTGACGGCGGTCGCGTCGCCGTCGCGGCAACACGGGGTTGGTGTTCGCCAAGAACCGGGTTGCCCGCAATGCCGTCTTTCAGGTTCCATACACGATGTCACGAAGACCTCAGGGCATTTGAGACGTACCGGTTTGCACCGTGGGCCCGGGCTTCCTCTCCGGCAGAGGTTGATTCTGCTGTTCACCTCAGCGCCCCAAGGTATTCTCGCACTCAAACTCACCCAACAACATCCATGAAGCCTATGAAACATCCTACCAAGCCAGCCTGGCTCGTCTCTTTCGTCGCCGCGTTCGCGTTGACGCTGCCTTTGGCAGGCGCGAAGGCCCAAACCACCAGCAAGGTTGCTGTCACCGCTGGGATGCTCTCCGCCTCCAGCGTTTACAATGGCTACACACCGATCACATGTTTTGACGGTGGGATGGGTCAGAACAGCGGTTGGTGCGCCGAGGCCGGACAGCACCAGGCCTGGCTCGCGGTGGACTTCGGCGCAACCCGGCAGATCGCCTCTGTTCGTGTATTCCCAGACCGGTACATCTCGACCGATCCGAGCTACTCTTACCTGGACCGTTTCCGGGTCGAGGTGTGGAGCAATGCCACCTGGCAAGCCGTGACGCCGTTCATCGCCACGCCGACAGAGGAATGGTATCCGGCGGTTGTGAACGTCTCGGCTTCGAGAATCCGGTTGTGGTGCGAGACGGGCGGCAACAGTCCCCAAGTGAAGGAAATCGAAATCTACGAAGTCATCCCACCACCACCGGTCGCCTTCACCACTAGCACCTTCGTCGTGGGCGATGAAAACAGCGGACCGGACTGTCTCGCGACCGCCGATGTGAATGGCGATGGCCGTCTGGATCTGATCAGCGCGAGCTACGGCTTTCGCTGGGGGCTTCCCGGCGATCCGGGTGGGTGGAATAACGTGCTGACGGTGCTGACCAATAACGGGAGTGGCGGGTTCGGCTCCAACGCCACGCTGATCGTGGGCTTCGGGCCGTCGGCGGTCGTGGCCGCGGATGTCAACGGCGATGGCCAGCCGGACTTGATCAGCGCGAATGAAACCGACAACAGCGTAACCGTGCTGACCAACAACGGCAGCGGCCTCTTTGGCGGGAGCGCCACGTTCGCGGTGGGGGTCCGGCCACGGGGACTGGTGGCGGCGGATGTCAGCGGCGACTTGGCGCTCGATCTGGTGTGCCCGAACGCCGGGGCCAACACGCTGACGGTGCTGACGAATCAGGGCCGCGGCGCGTTTGGCTTGCATGCCACCCTCCCGGTGGGCAACGAGCCGCTCTTCGTCGCGGCGGCGGATGTCAGCGGCGACGGCCAGCCGGACTTGATCAGCGCGAACAAGAACGACGACAGCCTCACGGTGCTGACCAACAATGGCAGCGGTGTCTTTGGCTTCAACGCCACGCTCCCCGCGGGTCATTTTCCGAATGCGGTTTCGGCGGCGGATTTCAATGGCGATGCCAAACTGGACCTGGTGAGCGTGAACTGGGGTGCCGCCACGATGACGGTGTTGACCAACAACGGCAGCGGCGGCTTCGGCTTCAACGCGACACTGCTGGTTGGCGATCACCCTTCGACCTGCGCCGCGGCGGACTTCAACGGCGATGGCACGGTGGACCTGATTTGCGCGAGCACGGATGCCAACTCGTTGCGCGTGCTGACCAACAATGGCAGTGGCGGCTTCGGTTACGACACCACCATTCCCGTGGGCCGGATTCCCAACGTGTTTTCCGCAGACCTCAACAGCGACGGCAAACTGGATTTGGCCTGCCCGAATTTCCGCGACGGCACGGTGACGGTGTTGCTCAACACGACGGCGTTCGCGCCCGCGAATTCCCGGCCGACGCTGGACATTCAGCATCAAGGCAATGGTGTCCGCGTGTCCTGGCCATCGGAAACACCCGGCTGGTCGTTGCAACAGAAGCCGGATGTGAACGCACCAAACTGGCTGCCGAGCGGCCACGAAGGCTTCACCATCGCGGACGATGGGATCAACAAGACCCTGACGCTGCCAGCCTCGCACGCTGACCGGTTCTTCCGTCTTCTGCATCCTTAACTCCGGGAGCGGCTCAAACTGAAAATCGCAGCCAGGATGAATTGGGCTCTGAACACACCTAAGAAGTAAGTCGCGGTTTCTCCTTCCTGCCAACACGCCGGCCCAACGCTTCTTCCGGCTTCGGTCGGGGAACTGATCTCAGCGCATAGCTGCGCTGAACGCCCCGGTTGCCAAACAGGCCGCCGGGGCATTATTCTCCCGTACATGGACACGCTCTACAAAGGCGATTGTTGGCGCACGGCCACCGGACGCGACATCTTCCGCTACCGCCTTGAGGGCAAAACAGAGGACCTCGTCAATCTCGCCCCGTCGTTTGCTGCGAGGCTCACTGCCATGGCCAGGTTTGCGGTCGTCCTGGTTCCGCTCTGGCTGACCGGAGCGGTCGCTCACGCGCAGTGCATCCCCACCAATGGATTGGTGAGTTGGTGGCGCGCCGAGGGGAACGCAACCGATAGTGCTGGCGGCAACTCAGGCGCTTTGATGAATGGAGCTGCAACCGCTCCCGGGCAGGTCGGTCTCGCGTTCAGTTTGGACGGTCAGAACCGCTTCATCGAGGTGCCCGACCATGCCATGCTGATGCCACGCACCAACTCCTTCACGCTCACCGCTTGGATTCACACTTCCAACCTTTCCGGCTTGATCGTCAGCAAATACGAATGCGGCGCCTACTGCCCCTCCTGCGTCTCTGCATCGCTCTACATGCTCAGTCTTTCGGGCGGATATCCAGTCGCCTACATCCGCTGCTACAATTCCGGTTGCCTCGATTCGACACCCATTGTCGGGAAGGACGCGTTTGTGGCCGACGGGGCGTTCCACCACCTCGCCATGTGTCGGGACATTGCCGCCGGGCAGTTCCGGCTATACGTGGATGGCCAGTTGGCCGCCGCCACCAATCTGGACGCCACGACCGGTGGTGACATTAGCAACGGCGACGGTGAATCCGATCCGCTGCTCATCGGCGCCAAGACCCGCGCCGGCACCTCAGGCCAGGAGGCCTTCTTCAAGGGGCTGATTGACGAGGTGCGGTTTTACCAGCGCGGCCTGTCCGCCACCGAGATTGAGAACCTCTACGTGGGAGAGGGCGGCCGCCCACAGCTGCGCATCGCCCAAGTGGCCTCGGCTGTCGCGCTGCGGTGGCCGGCCTGCGCCGACGGTTACTTCCTGGAGTCCACCGTCGCTCTGACCGCTGCCTCCTGGCTGAAAGTCACCAATGCCGTCCTGTCTGAAGGGGATTTAATTTCCGCAATGCTGCCCGTGGAGGCTGGCCCGCAGTTCTATCGCCTCCGGAAAGGAAACTGACGTGTTCCCGTGCAGCACGGCGCTGCACAGGCATTGGACCGCGACCGGTCCCTCGGTCGCAGCGTTTCGTCTCTAGGATCGGTGGTGAATTCCGGGACCGCTCGTGTTTCAGTTCCTGCTGCGCGCAGGGACTGGTCGTGCCCGATGGCCGGTCGGCGGTCGTCGCGCACGCTCCAGTGGGTACACTCCGGTTGCCAAACACGCTGCCAGCGCGTTAATCTCCCGCTCATGGGCACGCTCGACTGCGGCGAGAGCTGGCGTACGGCCAGCGTGTTCGCCACCTTCTGGCGCTCCCTCAACGATCAGACGGTGGACCTTGTTTATGTCGCCCCGCCCTTGATGTCCAAGCAGAACGACGACGCTTTCTATACGAAGAATGACGCAGCGCCGTGGGTCTGGACGCGACGTTCAGGAAAGCGACCAAGTCCAGGAAGCAAAGTGGCCATCAAACGGAGTTGAGCGTCTAGTCCAGTCAAACCAAGTCAGACCGAATCAAACTATGAAATTGCACCCCAGCCCACTCCTGAGGCTCATGCTCATGCTCACCCTGCCGCTGGCAGGCGCGCTGGCCCAACCCTCTGTTCCTGGCGCGACGACCTCGATCTACGCCACGGTAACCGACCCCTTCGGCATCTCCTTCGGAGCGGACGGGGCGCTCTACCTCGGACGCGACAACAGCGGTTCAGGTGGGGGCAATCCGGACGCGGTGAAGATTCATCGCGTCGGGCCCGGCGGCTCGCCCGTGACCGAGTTCGGCAATGCCGCCATTCCGGATCCCGACGTGGTGGTTGTGGATCGCTCTGGATTGGTCTCGGGCCTCGCCGGTGCGGTGCTGGTGGGCGGGCAGACCAGCCCCGGCGTGGGGCAGGTGTCGCGCATTGCGCCGGACGGCACGGTGTCGGTCCTCTTCGGCCCAGCCAGCGAATACTGGAATCCGAGCGGCTTGGCGTTCGACTCGCTGGGCCGTTTGCTGTTCGCCGACGCGGCGGGTGGGCGTGTGTATCGCAGTGACGGGAGCACGCCGGTTCTGTTGTTTAACTTGGCCGATGCTTATTCCATCGCTGCCGACGCGGGAGATCGCATCGTAGTCAGTCCGGCCAACACGCCTGGGCGGTTGATGCTCTACACCGCCAGCGGCACGCTCTCGAACGCCAGCTTCGCGAACGTCCGGCTCGCCACTCCGATGGCGTTAGGACCGGGCGGCTTTTGGACCACCGACCTTTACGCAATCACGGAAAGCGGTGGCCTGATCCGCATCGCAATCGACGGCATGCCCACCACGATGGGCAGTGGCTTCAGCGCCATCGAAGGGCTCGTCTTCGGCCCGGACGGCGCGCTCTATGCCAGCGACTTCAATGGCGATCGCGTCTGGCGCATCGCTCCGGTGAAGGCGCCACCCGGCTTGTCGGGACTGTGGGCAGCGGAAGGACATTTCCTGGATTCCATCGGCACCAATCACGGCGTCAGCGGCGGTGGGGTCACCTTCACCAACGGACGCTCTGGGCTCGCCTTCCGCTTCGTGAACTCCGCCAACAGCACAATCCAACTCCCGAACTCGCCCGTGTGGCAGCCCGCGAACAACCAGTTCACCATCGAGGCCTGGGTGAAACCCGATTTCACCAGCCCCAATGTCATTGACACGATTCTCGAACAGCGGGACGGGTGCAGCAACCGCTACTCCTTCATCTTCTCGATTCTCAAGGCGTATCCGGGCTATCCGCCGGGCGTGTTCGGGCTGGGGATGCTGCCCCAGATTAGCTACCACTATTCGACGAACCGCATTCCTGACGATGGCCAGTTCCATCACGTGGCGGTTACTTACAACGGCAACAAGCCAAGCGGCAATTGCGCGCTGTACTTGGATGGGCGGATCGTAGGCGGCGGCGACGGCCCGGGCACGCTCTCGCCGAGCACGGTCGGTCCGATCATTGGCGTGCATCGCTGTCTCAGCGCGAACAGCAGCATGACGCTCGACGAACTGGGCTTCTATAACCGGGAACTGGCTCCGGGCGAGATCGCTGCAATCTATCGCGCCAGCGGGAGCAAGGATACGGACTTCATCCCGTCGGGCTTGATCTCTTGGTGGCGCGGCGAAAACGACACCGGCGATGCCCTGGGCACACATCCCGGCACGCCGGTGGGCAGTCTCGCATACGCGCCCGGCCCGATGGGGCAGGCCTTCTCGCTCAACGGTCAGAATGCGGCAGTGGCACTTGGGAACTGGTTCAACTTGCAGGCGTTCACGCTCGGTTTGTGGGTTAACATCCGGAGCAGCCAGGTTCAGCATGCCGACATCCTCGACAACAACCATACGGACTTCCGCGGCTGGGTCATCCAATCCGCCAACCAAACCTCCGGCGAGACGAGTCGGTGGGTCTGGGGGGCAAACGGTGCGGGAGGAATTTACTATTGGATGACCAATGGCACCTGGCAACATCTTGTCGTCACGGTGAGTTCCAACCACACGTCGCGCCTCTATTTGGATGGCCAGCTTGTCCACGCCATCACGGGCACCGGGCCCATTGCGTACGACGGGACACAGAACCTGAACCTCGGCCGGCATCAGCTCCTCAGCCGCTACTTCAACGGAATGGTGGATGAGTTGATGGTGTTTGACCGGCCGCTCACGGACGCGGAAGTCACGTCGCTCTACGTCAACCAAGGTGGACGCCCGAAACTGGAGATTGAATCCACCTTCCCCGGCGTGGTGCTGCTGTCCTGGCCGCTGGGCGCGACGGCGTATCGGCTGGAGGCGACCACCGACCTGGCTGCCGGGTCTTGGGAGACGGTGACGAATACCGTTGTGTCTGACGGCTCGCGCAACACCGTACCACTCGAGAAATCCGGCACCGCGCGCTTCTTCCGGCTGAAGTCTGGCAACTGACGCGCTGAAAAGCCAAACCCAGCGGGGGGACGCGGCTTTGCCAGTGTCGATCAGGAGACTACAACCGAGCCGTGCTTTCCCAGTCATCACGGCTCTGATCCCAACCTCCGCCCGGGTTGCGCAAGCTGGTTGTCTTGGGAAGCACCTTCAAGCTCTCATGGCCGCAAATCCCTTCAACCCGGAAGGCCTTGTCGTTCGTGGACGAATCCGTTGCTCCAAGTGGCGCAAGTTCGTTACTCGCTCAACGCTTCGTGGACTTTGTCGGCAAGGGCCGTGATGCTGAAGGGCTTCTGGATGAAATGGACTCCCTCGTCTAGCACGCCATGATGGGCGATCACGTTGGCAGTATAGCCGGAGATGAAAACCCGTTTGAGGTTTGGAAAGCGGGAGCGCAGACGTTCGGCAAGATCGCGCCCGTTCATCTCCGGCATCACAACATCGGTCACCAGCAAGTGAATCGTGGCCGGATGCTGCTCGGCCAGGCGGATGGCCTCCCTAGGCGTCGCAGCCGCCACCACCGTGTAGCCCAGGTTTTCGAGCATCCGCCCTGCGGCCCGCAGAATCGCCGGTTCGTCTTCGACTAACAGGATTGTTTCGTTCCCCCGCCGCAGCGGCTGCCGCATGTCTTCCATGCCGGTCTGAGTGGCACTGGTCGCGCAACGCGGCAAGTGAATCTGGAAACAGGTTCCTTTTCCCGGTTCGCTCCGGACCGTGACGAATCCACCGTTCTGTTTGGCGATACCGTACACGGTCGCCAAGCCTAGACCGGTGCCCTGACCGGTGGGCTTGGTGGTGAAAAACGGCTCAAACAAGTGCGCCATCACCTCCGCGTTCATTCCGCAGCCGTTGTCGGTGACCGCCAGTCGCACGTATTCCCCGGCCTCCACGTCTGGATGATCGACGACATCGGCCTTGCTGAAAACCATGTTGCTGGTCTCGATGGTGACCTTGCCGACTCCGCCGATGGCATCCCGAGCATTGACGCACAAATTGGCCAGGAGTTGGTCGATTTGCGAGGGGTCCACACGAACCGTCCCCAGATTCTTGCCGGGCAGCCAGGCCAGGTCGATGTCCTCGCCGATCAATCGCCGCAACATCTTGAGCATCCCCTCCACCGTTTCGTTCAGATCGAGCACCTTGGGGGCGATCGTCTGCTTGCGGGCGAACGCCAGCAGTTGCCGGGTGAGGTCGGCGGAACGTTGGGCGGATCGCTGAATCTCCTCCAGGTGAACCCGGAGCGGGCTCTCCCGCGGCAGGTCCATGAGCGCCAGGGCGGCATTGCCGAGGATGGCCTGCAGCATATTGTTGAAATCGTGGGCCACTCCTCCCGCCAAGCGTCCCACGGATTCCATCTTCTGGGCTTGGGATAACTGCGCCCGGAGTTTCTCCCGCTCTTCTTCCGCGCGTTTGCGCGCCGCACTGACGAGCATCTCGGCGGCCAGTGAGGCAATCGTGCCGGCAAAGGCTTCTTCGTCAGGCTGCCACTCCCGTGGCTCGCCGATATGCTCCAGACATATCATCCCCGCCAGGCGACCGGCGACATGAATGGAGGCATCCAGCATCGACGTGATGTTCAGCGGGATCAGATAGTCCGCGGCAAACTCCTGGGTGCGGGCGTCCGTGCGCGCGTCCGTAGCGCAAATTCGACTCTCTGCCCGGAGGGCTGCGAAGTACCGGGGGTAGCGCTCGTAGTTCAGGCGCGCTCCCGCACTGTGGTTCTTTAACCCGGCTTCATACAGGTCCGCACACACCAGCTCTTCCTGCGTTTCACTCAAGAGCCAGACACTGGCCCGCGCCACCCCGGCCGCTTCACTCGCGGCCTCGGTCAGGATTTGAAATCCGCGCAGCTTGTCACCCGCGATCACGGCATCGTTGGTGGTCATCTTCACAATGGCGGCGCGCTGGCGCTGCGCGCGCTCCAGATTCTGCTGAACCCGAGCCTCCGCACGCTTTCGTTCCGTGATATCTCTTAAGAAATTCAGCGTGGCCGCGGCGCCTTTCCAGGAGATGCCCACCACATCCAGTTCCACGTAGTGTGTTTCACCATTCGCGGAAACTCCGCGAAACTCGTAATGGGCCGGGGACCCGATACCGCTGGACCGCATTCTGTAGCGTTCGGCAACCAGCGGCCGATCCTCGGGGTGAATAAAATCAAGAAAGGGCCGACCGATCAGCTCCTCGGCCCGGACTCCCACCAGCCGCGCGGCACTCGCATTCGCAAACGCAAAACGCCCGTCTTGGATGACGACAATCGCTTCACCGGCTTTCTCCACGAGCGCGCGGTATCGCTCCTCACTTTCCAGCACGGTCGCCCGCTGGCGTCGCACAATCCGGTTCGACCGGACTGCCACCAGACTCACCGCCAGCAGTGTCAACGCCGCCACCACCAACCCGGCCGGCAGCGCCGCCCGCGCCAGCGCATCCCGTTTCCAAGTGCGGGCATCAATGTCCATTCCCAGCACGGCAATAACCCGCTCACTGTCTCTGGTAGGATCAAGGACGGGCACCAGCGGAGAAACCCACGTGCCCCAGCGGTCGCTGGCCGGCCCTTCCACGGTGCCCTTTCCGGTAGCGAACACGCGCAGGAGTTCATCCGTTGCTTCTTCGTATGCCTGCCCGGGCGGAGAGTAGTCCTCGGAACCCGGAGGCTCGCTGTCCACCAACATGAAGATCCGGTCGGCAGTGTCGGCCGCGTTCGTCCCGCCCGGCGCATTCGCTCGGCGTCCCAGCAGGTAAATGAAACGGCATTGTTCGGTGGCGGTTCGGACATAGGCGAGCAACTCCTTGAGACGCTCATAATCAGGTGAACCTAAGTCTTCAGCAGTGCCCTTGAGCGCCCGGAGGTGACGGACATTGAGGCTTTGAGCCACGAGGCGGGCCTGCTGCTGCCACTCCTCGCGCATCTCGCGATCGGCTCGCTGGACCAGCCACCAGACACCCAACCCCGCCACGATGAGCAACGCGCTGACCAGAAGCAGGGGATAAATCCTCCCAGCAGCGGGCGGTTCTACCGTCTCTCTTGGCTCGCTCATGACTCGGTCGCGTGTTTGGCTGCGCTGCAAGTCAAGGTAGGAAGTGGAAAGCAAGCGCCCCTTGAACCCTTCATTCCTCGCATTTCACTTCTAGAATGCTCCGGCGCGTGCTTTGTCCAGAGTCGCCGCAACTGCCGCCCAAGGCGCTTACGCGCTACCGCTCCAGTGGGGTGAGCCGATTCTAAACACTCGATGCGCTGGTGGGGTAACATGCATGAGACCCTAAACCCTTCCCGCGTGTTCCGTCCAGCCCGAAGGAGACTACGCCGCCTCGCTTGGCGAGGTCTTGGACGCCGCGGCGGATGTCGGAAACGGCGACGAGTGCGTTGTCACCGCATCAGGCAGTCACAGGCAACGGCCGGCCCGCGATTTCCGCGAATCCGGCTGAGCATTCCGTGAACAGTGTCCAGCGCAGGATACCTCTGATTCGGAATCGCAGACTCTCAGCACTTCACGCCTTCGGCGGCATTGGCACGGGATCGCTGGGTGATGGCATCGCCGGATAATCCGGCAGGGCCAGCTTCGGCACCAGGTCGGCGACTTTCACGGTCTTGCCGCTGACGATGGAGTGATTGGCCGCAATGCCGGTCAAGATCGAGTAAGCGCCGCCCCGCTGATCCGCCGCGCGCAGATACTTGTCGGTTTTCTTTTCGGGCAGGAACAAATCGTCCAGCATGACCTTGTCGCCGCCGCCGTGACCGCCTTCCCCGGTCCAAACCGGCACTTCGTACGCGGCCGCGCGCAACGGATAGACCCGGATGTAAGTGCCTTCCTTCTTGATCGCACCCGGCACGGAGCCGTCGCCGCTCACATAGACGTTCTCTTCCATCTTGTGTTCAAGCCGACCCTTCGTGCCGTTGAACGCGATGACGTAGCCTTCCCAGGCGTTAAAGGCGTTGAGCGAATAGCTCAGCGTGACCCCGGTGTTGTAGCGGACGACGACGTTCATCGTGTCCTCGATGTCAATGTCCGGCCGGAACACGCAGCGATCGCGGAAGTAACCGTCGTATTGCTCGTTGTCGAGGTAGAGTTCTTTGAGGCTCTTGTTGCCCGCGAGGTTCAGGAAGAACGTGCATTTGCTCTTCTCGGGGCAGGTGTGGCAACGCTCATGGTAACCCTGGAGACCGAGGCGCTTTGCCATCTGCGGCGTGTAGAACTCGCGTTTGCCGTTGGCCTGGACCGTGACCGGCACCGCGGAGAGCCACCAGTTAACCAAATCAAAATGGTGGGTGGCCTTGTGGACCATCAGCCCGCCGGAGTTCTCCTTGCGGCTGTGCCAGCGGCGGAAGTAATCCGCGCCGTGCATCGTATCGAGCAGCCAGTGGAAATCCACGGACAGCACCTCGCCGATAACGCCGTTCATCAGCATCTCCTTCACCTGCGTGCGCGGCGGCGAGTAACGGTAGTTGAAGGTCACGCGGCAGTTCCGGCCGGTTTTGCGCTGCGCGTCGAGGATGGCGCGGCATTTCCTCTCGTCCGTCGTCATCGGCTTCTCGGTCATCACATCGCAACCCAGCTCCATGGCGCGGATGATGTACTGGCTGTGGGTGGCGTCCTTGGTGGTGACGATCATAACGTCCGGCTTCGTCTCGCGCACCATGCGGTCAAAATCCTTCGCCTCGAAGATCGGCACTTCCACGCCCGCGGCCTCACGCGCCTTGGCCTGGGCCAGCTTCAGGCGACCGAGGTTCAGGTCGCAATAGCCGATCATTTCGGAATACTGCGCGTAGGTCTTCAGCACCGCGTCCCGAAACATGCCGGAGCGCCCACCCAAGCCGACGATGGCGTAGCGCTTCTTCCGCGAACTGCCGGCGGGCGTGGCGGCATTGGCGATGGTAGAAGCACTCAGCAACAGGCCGGCGCCCGCGGCGGCGGTGGCGCTGAGGAATTCACGGCGGGAAATGTCGGTCGGAGATGTTTTCGGCGTATTCATGGCTGTCGAAATTGGTTCGCGCGTTGCCGCAGACTAGCTCCCGCGTATCTTCCAAGTAAACCGAAAGTTCCTGCGATGTACGGCACAGAGGCTCCCCAAAAGTGTCCCGCGCCCACTTGCCAGCGTCCTGTGCGCGAACGCACCGGAAGGGCCGTTCACGAAGTCGGAGCCGTAGAAAACCGCCGAGACGCGATGGACGCAGAGACTGGTTCCCCGGAATCGTTTCTCGGCACTGCAATCCATCACAATCCTCCCGCGCCGCAAGGATTGCTCCGACGCGCCACCACGCCAACGCAGAGACACAGAGCACGCGGAGGAACGCCGAGCATCGCGGAATCCGGCCGCGCAAGGTTCTCCGCGTTTCTCCGCGTGCTCTGTGTCTCTGCGTTCGGAGTGTAGGAGATTTGCTAGCGACGACAGCCGCGTTCCGGTTTGGCTGCGGCTTCGCTGTGCGCCGGATTTGTGGTAGCATTCCGCCATGACGTGGATGGAAATCACGGGACTGAGCCTCGCGCTGATCGTGATGCTCGTCGGGTTGGTGGGCAGCGTGGTGCCGGGCTTACCGGGCTCGCCGCTGGTGCTGGCGGCGGCCGTTGGGCATCGGCTCTGGTTCGGCGCGGAGAGCGTCAGCACCCCGGTGCTGCTGGTGCTCGTGTTGCTTGCGTGTGTGTCCATGGCACTTGATTTCGCGGCGACCGCCTTGGGCGCAAAGAAGTTCGGCGCGACGTGGCGCGGGGCGGTGGGTGCGGTAGTGGGCGGAGTGATCGGCCTGTTCTTCGCCCTGCCGGGCATCATCCTCGGCCCGTTCCTCGGCGCGACGCTGTTTGAAATGCTCGGGGACAAGGAATTCAAGAAGGCCGTGCGCGCCGGGGCCGGGGCGACGCTCGGCCTGCTGCTCGGCGTCATCGGCAAGTTCTCCCTCTGCGTGATCATGGTCGCGCTTTTTGCGACGAACGTGATCTACCGTTCGTGGGGTTGACGGCAGGTTCGAGGAATGTGCGGCGCAGGCAACTTGCCCGCCCCGGTCGGCGACCCGCCAACCGGAACGACGAACATGGCCTTCCAGCAGTGCCCGAGAAGAACTGACGCCCCCCCGGTGGCTGCGACGCCTCCGTCGCCACCTTGGCATGCTAACCACCTTCAGCACCCTTCTGCCCCGCAACGAAGCCGTCGCTCGCACGAATCAGCGACTGGGTGTCGGGGTCACCATGCAATAGTCCACGCCGATTCCAGCGGGATAGATCACAGCCGGCGGATGAGCCGCTTCCGGCGGACCATTGCTTCCTTGATGCTGTCCAGGCTGGTGGCATAAGCGCAGCGGAGGAGACCTTTGCCGGAATCGCCGAACCGCCGTGCCCGGCACGGCGGTTGGTTTCTCCTGGTTGCGCTGAGCTTGCAATACCAACTCGGGTCTGATGCCTTCGCGCCGACGTCAGCGGAAAAGGGCTTGACCGCGTTGTGAGTGCGGAGGCAGAGTCGCTGCGAGCTTGCGGAGAAGGTGAGGAGCACTGGTTCGATGTGGGCGTCCCCGCCTCTGGCGCATCACGAGACTCAACCTGCGTGAAATCTATGAAGACGACTCACCTCTGTTTCTCCTTCACCCTCATGGCCACCGGTGCCGTGCTTCTGTTGGCCGGGTTGCCGGCTTCCGCCCAGTATCAGGCCGAAGTGCTCAAGTCCTTTGGCAATGCGAGCCAATCGGGCGCCGGACCGATGGCACGGCTGATCAAAGACCGCGATGGGATAGTCTACGGCACGACCCAGCGAGGCGGCCGGACGGACTGGGGCACGGTCTTTGCCTTCAAGGAATCGAACGGGCAACTGCAGGTATTGCATCAATTCGACATGGCAACGGATGGGGGCGAACCTCACGCGGGCGTGATTGAAGGACCCGATGGTGCCCTCTACGGCACCACCTCAGCCGGTGGTAACTTCGGTATCGGCACGCTTTTTCGCATGGAGAAGGATGGGACGAGATTCGCCGTTTTACACCATTTCGGTGACGAGTTCGACGGGGATTGGCCGGAAGGAGAGCTGTGGGCGGGCAGCGACGACCGCCTCTATGGAACGACCAGGGCCGGCGGCGCCGGGACGGGTTTGGGAACGGTGTTTCGCATCTCGCCGGATGGGCGCGGCTATGTGATCCTGCACACGTTCAACAGCGCCACGGAGGGGGGAGAGCCCTACGCAGGACTGGTGGAACACACCGATGGTTATCTCTACGGCGTCACTTCGACGGGCGGGTCGGCAGGCAGCGGAACGGTGTTCCGCCTGAGAATGGACGGCGCGGGATTCGAGGTGTTGCATGACTTCGCCAGCAGCGACGGTACCCAGGCCTTCGGCGATCTGTGTCTCGCTTCGGACGGCCGGCTCTACGGCACGGCCAGCAGCGGCGGAAAGGGCTATGGAACGATTTTTGGGTTGGATCGCAGCGGCAAGAACTTTGCCGTGCTGCACGCGTTCCCCAACGAGAAAGACGCCGGCGCCAACCCGCAGGCGGGATTGGTTGAAGGCGCCGACGGTCGGCTCTACGGCACCACGGAGTTTGGCGGGCGTGCCAACAGCGGCACATTGTTTGCCCTGACCAAGAATGGCAGCAGCTTCACGTCCCTGCACGATTTCGATGCGTGGGGCAGCGACGGCATGCTGCCGGTCGTGACCTTGCTTGCAGATGGCAGGGGTCTGGTGTATGGCACGTGCCCGGAAAGCTGGGGCGGTGCCGGCACGCTGTTTCGACTTCAGGAAGACGGCAGTCGATTCAGCACACTGTGGACGTTTGAGCCAGCCGGCGGGGACTGCATGGAACCCTCCGCCGGACTGATTGAAGGCGGCGACGGCATGCTCTATGGCATCGCCTACAGCGGAGGGATTCTCAACAAAGGCGGGGTGTTCCGCTTAGGTAAAGACGCAAGTGGGTACGAAATCCTCTACAGTTTCGGGACTACTGCCAGTGACGGCGAGGGACCGCAAGCCATGCTCCTGGAGGACTCCGATGGCGTCCTCTATGGAACGACAACGCAACCCAGTTCTGGACCCGCCGTCTTCAGGCTCAACAAGAACGGCAGCGGATACAAGGTGCTTCACCGGTTTGCCGCCTCGGGCGCAGAAGGCAAACAACTGGCTGCGGAGTTGATCGAAGGCAGCGATGGCCTGCTTTATGGCACGGCCTCCTCGGGAGGAACCTCCAACTGGGGCACAGTGTTCCGGTTAGGAAAGGGCGGCGACAACTTCACCGTGCTGCATCACTTCACGGGCGGGGCCAGCGACGGGGCCGTGCCGACTGCAGGGCTCGTGGAAGACCTGAACGGCGTTCTCTACGGCTGCACGGTGTTTGGCAGTGCGCTGGGCGTGGGCGCCGGCACAGTGTTCAAAATGGACCGGAACGGCGCCAATTTCCAAGTTCTTCACGAATTCAGCGGCCCGGACGGCCAGTATCCCAAGTCCACACTGTTGCTGGTCAGAAGCACCTTGTTCGGCACGACCGAGTGGGGTGGCTCCTCATCTCAAGGCACGGTGTTCCGGATCAAGACGGACGGAACCGGATTCAGCGTTTTGAAGCACTTTGGTTTCGGGAACGGCATGCCCTCGCGCGGCCGTCTCACACAGGGCCCGGATGGCGCGCTTTACGGCACCACCCTGTCGGGAGGACGGTTTGGCTATGGTTCGATCTTCAAGATCAAGATGGACGGAACCGGTTTTGGCGTCCTTCACAGCTTCAACGCGGGGAATTTCCCCCATGGTCCGGAAGCCGACCTTTTGCTCGGCAGCGACGGGCAATGGTACGGCGCCACCACCGGCGGCGGGGAGATGAACCTAGGCACGGTGTATCGGTTGAGCGTCGTGTCGCCTCGGTTAACCGGCGTCACGCGAGACACGAACGGCTGTCACCTGACGTTCCAGGGTCTGCCGGGCTTCCAATATGAACTACAGGCTAGCGAGAATCTCACGCCGGCCAATTGGGAAACGATCGACGAGTTCAGCCCCGAGAGCGACGGCTCAAAAACCTTGGACGATGGGAGTGCGCCGCAGGTCACCAACCAGTTCTATCGCGTCTGGTGGGGCATTGAGTGATTGCCATAGGTGGCGACCGCCGGCAGCAAATCCGCTGGGCGCGGCGGAAGTGGCGCGTGTCCCGCGTGGCCAACAACTGGGCAGATGCAGGAAGATCGTGCGTTCGCACATGCCGGGCAGGCTGACGATGCTCGTGTGCGGTGCGTCGTACGTCAGTTCCGCTTGAATCTCGTCCGTGATGACGATGAGGTCGCGCCCGCGAGCGAACGCCGCGATGTCCTCTGAATCCTGCCGGCTCATGATCGTGCTGGTTGCGACGAACGTGGTCTTTCGCGCGTGTGACTGAACTCAAGCCGAGTCATTGGTCATCCGGGATCTGGCCTTGACACGGCCACCCAGACTCGTGCTACACACCGGGGAGTCAGCGCAGTCCAAGACGCCGCAACGGCCGGGGACACGCGAAACCCACTATGCAACACGCAATCCTTTTGGCCTTCGCGCCACCATGCGCGAGGGAAACATCCGCCGGTTTTCCTGCCAGCAAGCCCCGGGCGCAAGCTAGGCGCTGGATGCCAGCGGCAAGAGAACTCTTGTTGGCCGCGCTGCTCGCCGCGCTCAGTCCGCAAATCCTCTTCGCCGCTCCCGTGTGGGTGGGCAATTGGCCGGGGCATGGCCGAGGGCCGGTACGCGATGTCTGTGTGACGAACAACCTCGCTTACCTCGCCGCAGATGTGGGCGGGCTGATCATCCTGAACGTGAGCGATCCCTACCATCAATTCTCCGTGGGCGGCTACGACACTGGCGGGGAGGCGTATGGCGTCACCGTCAGCGGGTCGCGCGCCTACGTGGCCGATTACAGCGGTGGGATGCAGGTGATTGACGTGAGTGATCCAGCCCACTGCGTCTCCTTGGGCAGCTTCAACACTTTCGGCAACGCCTATGACGTGGCTGTGAGTGGCAACTTCGCCTTCGTGGCGAATTACACTGCGGGCATGAAAGCGGTGAACGTCAGCAACCCGGCGAAGCCCGTACACGTGGGCGGCTCCTCTTCCGGAGGTTGGGGTCACTCTTTCGGGGTGGTGGTCAACGGTGACTGGGCCTACGTGGCCGACGGCGAAGTCGGATTGCGAACGGTCAACGTGAGCGATCCCACCAACTGCGCGGCGGCCGGCGGGTTCAACTCCCCGGGAACCTCTTACGGGGTGGCGGTCAACGGGTCGCGCGCTTATCTGGCGGATTACACCGCCGGTTTGCATGTGATTGATGTGAGCGATCCCACCAACTGCGTGCATCTTGGCAACTACAACTCTCCAGGTGCAGCGTATGGGGTGGCGGTCAACGGATCGTACGCGTTTGTGGCGGATGATGGCTCGGGGTTGCAGGTGATTGATGTCAGCAATCCCACCAACTGTGTGCGCGTGGGCGGATACGACACGAGCGGGTACGCCCGCAGCGTGGCCGTGAGTGGTGGCTTTGCTTTCGTCGCGGACTATTCGGCAGGCCTGCAGATCATCAACGTCAGCGATCCCACCAATTGCACGCTTGCTGCCACCTACAGCACGGCCGGTTCGGTGAACGGCGTGTTCACGGATGGCCAGCTTGCCTTCGTGGCGGATTACGACGCGGGGTTGCGCGTGCTTGATGTGAGCGATCCCACGCATCCCGTGCAGTTGGGTGGGTACAACGACGGCGGGTACGCCTTGACCGCAGCGGTCAGCGGTCACTACGCGTTGCTCGTGGATTACTGGGACGGCTTGGAGGTGATTGACGTGAGCCACCCGACCCACTGCGTGCGCGTGGGCGGTTACAGCCCTGGCGGCAATGCTAATGATGTAGCGGTCAGCGGGCGTTACGCGTATCTGGCGGCGGACACGGCAGGGTTGCGCGTGATTGACTTGAGCGATCCCACCAACTGCGTGCTCGCCGGCGGCTGCGACACGCCGGGGAACGCTTACGGGGTGGCCGTCAACGGCCAGTTCGCCTGCGTGGCGGATGGCGCCGGCGGCTTGCAGGTTGCGAACATCAGTGACCCGGCCCACTGCAGCGTCGTGGGCAGTTTGGCGGCGATCACGAATGCGTGGGACGTGGCCTTCAGCGGGAACTACGCTTACGTGGCGGATTCCACGAACGGCCTGCAGGTGATTGACCTGAGCGACCCGGCCGCGCCCGTGCGCGTGGGCGGCTACGATACCAGCGGGAATGCCGTGGGGGTGGAGGTCAAAGGGCGTTATGCCTACGTGGCCGACGACAGCGCCGGCGTGCAGGTCATTGACGTGCGGAATCCCACCGACTGCCGGTGGGCGGATTCCTTTAACACGAGCGGATACGCGCTGGGCGTGAGCGTGGCGGGCCGGTACGCTTGCGTGGCGGATTGGACCGCCGGCATGCAAATCCTCCAACTGGACCTGCCCACGAACGCCGCTCCGCAAATCCATCAACAGCCGAAGCCGCAAGTTCGCGGCCCGGGCGATGGGCTGGTGCTCGGCGTCACCGTTAGCGGTACTGAACCCCTGAGCTTCCGATGGCGGCTGAACGGCACGAACCTCGCCGGCGCTACAAACAACGCGCTTACTATTGCCAGTGTCCAGACCAACCACGCCGGACTTTATTCCGTGACCGTCAGCAACGCGTTTGGCGGGTTGGTCAGTTCCAATGCCTTGCTGACGGTGACCTTGCCCCCCGTCATCACCGCACAGCCGCAAAGCCTGACCAACGCCATTGGCACGAGCGCCGAGCTTCGCGTGGCGGCTGTTGGCGCTTCATCGCTGACTTATCAATGGCGGTTGAACGGCACGAACCTCGCCGGGGCCACGGATAGCACCTGGCCCATCGCATCCGTGCAGGCCGGTCACGCGGGCGAATACTCGGTCGTGGTCAGCAACAGCTACGGATTCGCCGTCAGCTCGAATGCGACGCTGAAGCTGTTTGTGCTCCCGAGCCTGGACGAGGCGCTCGACACGGCGGGCGTGGCATGGACTGCGGGCGGCAACACCGCCTGGTCTGCTCAGGTCTCCGTCACCCACGATGGCGTGGATGCGTTGCAGAGTGGCGACATCACCCACAAACAAGAATCCTGGGTGCAGACGACCATCGCCGGCCCGGGCACGCTGGCCTGGTGGTGGAAGGTATCGTCGGAGGAAGACTACGACTTCCTGGAGTTCTGGCTGGACGGGGCGCTACAGAGCGGCCGTATTTCCGGGGAGGTTAACTGGCGGACCTTCAGCACGAATATCGTTGCCGGCACCCACACCTGCCGCTGGCGCTACAAGAAGGACAACAGCTCTGACGAGGGTGCGGACACGGCCTGGCTGGATCAGGTGGTGTTTACCCCGGAGAGCAGCGAGCCCCTGCGTTTCGCGACCGACGCTGGTTCGCTCTCAGTCAGCAACGGATTCTTCCGGGCGCGACTGCAAGGCAGTCCGAATCTTGGTGTGGTGGTGGAAGCTTCCGCCAACCTGACAAACTGGACGAGCATTTCCACGAACGTGCTGCCTGCTGGCGGGCTGTGGCTCTGGCTGCCGACCGGCGCCAATCCGCACCAGTTCTATCGGGCGCGATCCGGGAGCTGAATGCGAAGGTTGCTAGGGCCGGCGAGCCGGGAGTTACAGCTTCCCGATAAACCGCTTCAGCCGGACCATCGCTTCCTTGATGTTGTCCAGGCTGGTGGCGTAGGCGCAGCGGATGAAACCTTCACCGCAGTCGCCGAACGCGGTGCCCGGGACGGCCGCCACCTTTTCTTCATTCAGCAGCTTGATCGCGAAGTCTTTCGACTTGAGGCCGAACTTGGCCACGCTCGGGAACGCGTAGAAGGCGCCGAGCGGGCGGTGACATTCGAGGTCCATCTCCGCAAATGCGCTCGCGACATAGTTCCGCCGCCGCCGGTATTCGCCCACCATCTCGCCCACGTCCACGTCCGGACGCGTAAGCGCTTCGATGGCGGCCTTTTGGCCCATCGAGGAGGCGCAGAGCATCGTGTATTGATGGATCTTCATCATCGCGTCAATCAACTCCGCCGGGCCGCAGGCGTAACCGAGCCGGAAGCCGGTCATCGCCCAGGCCTTCGAGAAGCCGTGCAGGAAGATCGTGCG
>CAZWJC010000021.1:0-46557 GCA_964634255.1 uncultured Verrucomicrobiota bacterium
TGCCACGCCGGATTCCGCCAGCAGCACGGTGTATCCGCAACGCTGTAGGAGATTGCTCACCAGCAACCGCACCGCCTGCTCGTCTTCCACCACGAGGATGACCTCGTTGCCCCGAGGCAGTTCTTGAATCGCGGATGCCCCCCGTCGAGCCGCGACGCTTCCCTCACATGCGGGCAAATAGATCTGGAACTCCGTGCCACGCCCAACTTCACTGGCAACCTCAATCCAACCGTGGTGTTGATTGACGATGCCGTACACCGTCGCCAACCCAAGACCCGTGCCTTTTCCAACCTCTTTCGTGGTAAAGAAAGGGTCGAAAATACGTGCCAGGTTTACCGGCGCAATGCCGCAACCGGTATCGGCGACGCGCAGACGAATGTGAAGTCCGGCTCGCGCCCCGGGGTGCTGCGCGACTTCCTGCTCGCCCGCCTGCGTCGCCTCGGTTCGCAGGAGCAACTGCCCGCCGCCGGGCATGGCGTCACGGGCGTTGACCGCCAGGTTGAGCAACACCTGTTCGAGCATGCCGGCGTCGGCCCGGATCAGCGGGAGGTTCGGCGCGTATTCCGACCGCAGCGTGATGTCCTCGCCCAGGATGCGCTGGAGCATTTTGGTCATGTGGCCCACCACCTCGTTCAAGTCCAACTCAGCAAGTTGCATGACCTGCTTGCGACTGAACATCAGCAACTGGCGGGTCAACCCGGCGGCACGCTCCGAGGCCTCGATGATCTGCGTCATCGAAACGGCCCCCTCGCTGGCGATCCCGGGAGTGCCGAGGAGCAGCGAGGCATTGCCCTGAATGATTGTCAGGATGTTGTTGAAGTCATGCGCCACCCCGGCCGCCAGTTGGCCGATCGCCTCCATCTTCTGGGACTGGCGCAGTTGCTCTTCCAAGCGCCGGCGCTCCGTGATGTCCCGACTGTTGACCACCAAGGCCTGCGCGCTTTCACCTCCCAGCAGGTTGCCTATGGATTCAAAGAACCGGAAAGAACCGTCTGCATGCCGAAAATGGTGTTGCACGGCGCTCGGTTGATGCGGATCGCCCAAGGCGCGCGCCAAGGCGGCTCGGACGATCGCATGCTCCTCGGCCGGTATGAAATCAAAGACCTCGCGGTCGAGGAGCTGCTCCGGCGCGTAGCCCAGCGCCCGCTCCGCCGAAGGACTGATGAAGCGCATGACGCCACCGACATCCACGATGGAGATCAAGTCTTGAACGGTATCAATGATGGAGCGGAAATGTCGCTCGCTGCGCTGCAGAGCCTGCTCAATCCGCTTGAGTTCCGTCACATCCTGCACCGTGCCAACGAGCTGGAGCACCTGCCCGCCGACGTCCGCCACCACATCGGCGCGCTCGCTGACGACGCGTTCAGCTCCGTCCGGGAGCAGGATACGGTGGTCCACCGAGTAGGCCCGCCCGGTCGCAAGCGCTTGCTCGAACGCAGCGCGAACGCGGGCGCGATCCTCCGGATGCACCATGGCGAGAAAGCTCTCTCGCGCCGGCGCAAACGACTCAGGCGACTGGCCAAAGATGCGGTAGGTCTCTTCCGACCACTCCAAGGTGCCCCGCACCACGTCATACTCCCAACTCCCCAACCGCCCCACACGCTGGGCTCGCGCCAAGCTCAGCTCGCTCCGGCGGATCGCATCCTCCGCTCGTTTGCGCTCCGTAATGTCGCGCGCGGCGGCGAAGACCAGCGTTCCACTCGGATGCGAGGTCCACTCGATCCAACGATATTCCCCATTCTTACGGCGGTAACGGTTGACAAAATTGCGGACCAGTCCCACTAACGCTCTTCGGTTGGTTTGCTCCGTCATCTCGCGATCTTCCGGATGCACGAATTCCAAGAAGGAATGGCCTTCGAGCTCGGCGAGCGAGTAACCCAACGTCTGTTCCCACTGACGGTTTAACCGGCGAAAATGCCCCTCGCGATCCACGATACAGAACAAGTCCAACGCGGTAGAGAAATACCGGTCCAACTCCTCGGTCTTCTGGCGCAAGGCCACCTCCGCCCGTCGCCGTTGGGTTACGTCAAGCGTCAACGCGGCAAACTGGCCGCGCCGGGGACAGTAGGCGAGCACCTCGTAGTGCCGCCCTAGTTCCTTGACGTAGTTCTCAAACGTCCGGGCCACACCCGTAAGGGCCACCTCGCCGAAGCCTTGAATCCAATAGTCCTCAATGTCGGGCAGCACTTCGCGAACAGTGTGCCCAACCCAGCGTTCTCGCGGAATACCGGTCATCTGCTCGAAGGCCGGATTCACCTCCAAGTAGCGATAGTCCTGCGGACGGCCGGCCCCGTCGGAGATCAATTCGTGCAGGGCAAAGCCTTCCTGCATGGACGTGAACAAGCTGCGATACCGCGCCTCGCTTTCACGCACGGTGTGTTCCGTCTGTTTCTGCGCGGTAACATCGGTAAAGGCCGCCACCGTGCCGATCAACGTCCCCGCCGCGTCGCGCAGCGGCGCCGCGTTGATGGACAGAATCACCCGGCGACCGTCAGGTTGTTCCACCACCTGCTCGATGCCGTATACGGCTTCGCCGGAGCGCACCACACGCGTGAATGGCTGCTCCTCGTCCGGGAAGGGAAGGCCATCCACGGTCATGCACTTCCACGCCGGATCGTTGTAGGTGCGCTGCGTGATCCCGCTGCGGGTGAGTCGGAGCAAGCGCTCCGCGCCCGAGTTGGCGAAGATGATTTGCCCCTGAAGGTTCAGTATGGCGACCCCGTTCGGCAGGGTCTCAACAATACGTGTGAACCGCTCCTCACTCGTGCGAAGCGCCGCCTCCGCCTCCTTGCGCTTCGTGATGTCCTCCATCAGCCCCACCGCGCCGACGATCTTGCCAGCAGCGCTTCGCAGCGGGGCCGTGGAGATGGTGATGTCCAGAACCACACCATCGCTGCGGCAGCGACGAACCTCGGACGTGTACTCCCTGCCGCCCGTCACCGCGCGAAAGTCAGCCCAGAACTCGGCGAGCCGATCCTGTGGCACGATGGGGTTAAAGTGGCCGAGGATCTCCGTTTCGCTCCAACCGAAGATACGCTCCGCAGCCGGACTCCACTTGGTGACTTTCCCGTCCAGGTCCAGGGTGAAGATGGCAACGGGTGAGGCGGCAATGATGGCAGATAGGGTCTGGTTCGATTGACGCTGGGCTTCCTCCGCACGCTTGCGTTCGGTGATATCGCGCCAGACGCAATGGTACACGTCACGGCCTTGAATCTTGATGGTCTGGGCTGTTACGTGGACGTCGCGGATTTCCCCCTGCCGTGTTCGCTGTTGGGTTTCGAAATCCACCCTTCCCTCTCGGAGCACTGTCTGGATGCGAAGCCGCGTTTCCTCGGGGGTTTCTGCCGCCTCCAGCTCGAAGATGCTCAGGCGCGCGAATTCTTCCCTCGTGTAACCGAGTTGCCGGTGGGCAGCGTCGTTGAACTCGATCGGGCGTGCTGTTCTCGGATCAACGATGAGGACACCATCGGGCGACTGCGCGAATAGCGCCCGCCGCATCTCCACCTCGCTGGCCAGCGCCGCTTCGGCCCGCTGGCGCTCCGCGGCCTCCTTCTCCCAACGGCGCAGTTGCGTTCGCAGCGCCAGATACACCAGCACGGCCGTTACGGTCACAAATGCCCACCCCTTGTACATCGACACTTGCCCAATAACCTGCGGATCGGAGAACAAAGCGACAACCAACTGGTCGGAGACCAGAATCCAAATTGCCGCAAGCAGCGCGTAAACCAACGCGGTGCGCAGGGCGACCGTTTTCAGTTTGAAACGCATTCTATGACGCCAGCCTCAACCTGGTGACCGAGTTTTCAAGCGCTCCCGCCTTCAAGCCGGACAGGAAACCTCGCCGACCTCGTACCCCCAGAAGCCCCGCTTCAAAAAAGCCCCCAATGACGCCAAGACGCTGGGTTGGTTCATTTGGGTTGTTGGCAGACCTCCTGAAGCAAGGCAACCAAGGTGTCATTGTGAAAGGGCTTCTGGGCGAACCCGGCAAAGCCCAAGCCTTGCATGCGCGCACTGAGTTCGTGTTGGTCGTAGCCGCTGGCCAAGATCACCGGCACCGTGGGTGCGATGCATCGCAGTTGGACCAGCGTTGCCGGACCATCCATCTTGGGCATGGTAAGATCCAGCAGCACACACCCAATGTCTGCGCCGCGCTGCTTCAGCACCCGCAAGGCTTCCTCGCCATCCTCCGCGCAGACCACTCCAAAACCAGCACGCGCCAGCGTGCGTTCGGTCACCCGCCGGATGGATTCCTCGTCGTCCACCAACAACACCGTGACTGCAACGGGTGTCTGAAGTGCTGGCGCGTTCGGTCCGGCAGGTTTCGCTTGAGATTCCACCGACGGCGCAGGCTCGGATTCGGCCACAGGAAAAAAAACGCGGATGGTGCTTCCCCGACCGGGTGCGCTGTCCAGACAGATCGCGCCCTTGTGGCCTCGCACCACCCCCAGCACCGCCGACATACCCAAGCCGCGTCCCGTGAACTTCGTGGTGAAGAAGGGCTCGAAGAGCCGCTGCTGCACGGTCTCGTCCATCCCGCAACCCGTATCGCTGACGGTGAGGACCACAAAGCGGCCGGCCTTGGGCTTCTCCGCAAGTCGGCTGTCCCCCAGAAATGCCTCATCACAGTCCTGCACCGCAGTCGTCACAGTAATCGAACCAACCTGCTCTCCCACCGCCTCCGAAGCGTTGGTAATCAGGTTCATCACGACTTGTTGCACTTGGGCCACATCGGCCTGAATGCGCGGCACCTGGGCGTCCAAGCGCAGGTGTAACGTGGCCGTCTTGCCGATGGAAACTTTCAACAACTGCGCCATCTCCTGGACGAGTTCGCTCAGGTTGAGATTCTTGATCTGGAATCGTCCACGGCCAGAATACGCCAGCATCTGGCGGGTCAGGTCGGCGGCCCGCCGGGTGGCCGCCCGGGCATCCAGCAGGCTCGCCCGCGCCGGCGAAACCTCGGAGATATCCATCATGGCGAGTTCCAAGTTGCCGAGGATGGCCGTGAGAAGGTTGTTAAAATCGTGGGCGATGCCGCCAGCCAGCACCCCGAGGCTTTCGAGCTTCTGGGCGTGCAGGAGTCGGCGCTCAATTTCCAGTCGTTGCTCCTCGGCCTGCTTGGGGGCGGTGAGGTCAACGTCCATGCAGAACAATTGCGGCGCGCCGTCCTGCCCGCCGAGCACAGCGTGGCTGGACAACACGGGAACGCGGGTACCGTCTTTGCGCACCCGCACGGTCTCGCCCGCCGGAATGGGATCGCCCGTGAGGACCATTCGTTGGATGTCCTTGCGGAATTCGTCCCGCGCCTCCGGTAGAAGAACCAGCCCCACGAGATCGTGGCCCAGCGCCTCCTCGGCGGTGTATCCATACAGGCCTTCGCAGGCGTTATTCCAATAGTTGATGGTGCCGTCAGGACCATAGCCTTGAATCGCGATGTGCGGCGTGTTTTCCAATAGCCGGCGGAAGCGGCTCTCGCTCTCACGCAACGCCTTCTCCACCTTCTGGCGCTCGGCAATATGCTTCCACTCCCGTAGCGCCCGCTCCACCACGTGCGGCATGTCAGCGAAGGTCTCCGGCGACTTAACGATGTAGTCCAGCGCGCCCGCCTTGATGGAATCCACCGCTGTCCGCTCGCTACCGTAGGCGGTCATCAGGACCACAGGAAAACCACCGGCCGCGCTGGTGACCAAGCTGCTGCCCAGCCCATCCGGCAGCCGATAATCCACCAAGGCCAGCTCCGGAGTCAGAGTCACCAAAGCCGATCGGGCGCCGGCCAAGGTGGCCACGACCGTAAGGTGATACTGGCCGCTGGCTGCCTCGAGAGCGCGACCGATCAGCTCGGCATGTCCGCCCTCATCTTCGACTAGAAGGATTTGTTTCATGCACCACGTCCCAAAATGCTGCGGCGCGGGTACGCGTGACGCAGCGAGGCTGTTGCAAGAGGTTTACCAAGGATGCCGATTCCAAGCCAGCCAATAGAAGCCAAGGTCCTTGAGCAAAGTCGCGAACTGTTGAAAATCCACAGGCTTGGTGACGTAACTGTTGGCGTGATACTCATAGGCCAGCGCCATATCACGTTCGGCATCAGAAGTGGTGAGAATCACGACCGGCACGGTGTGCAGGTTTGGGTCGTTCTTGACGACCTTCAACACCTCCAATCCATCAATACGCGGTAGCCGCAAATCCAGCAGGATCAGATTCGGCCGCGGATGCTGGGCGGGATCGGCGAACCGCCCGCGACCAAACAGGTAGTCCAACGCGGCTTCGCCGTCTTCGACATGGGTCAGGCGGTTGGCTACTTGTGAGTCTTCGAGGTTGCGGCGCACCAGTTCGGCGTGATCCGCGTTGTCTTCGACCAACAGGATGTGCAAGGGATCTCCGTTCATGATTGTGTGTCCTTTCTAATCGGTGGAGTTGACGGGAGGGTGAAGCAAAACGTGGCGCCCTGCCGGGCTCCGGCGGATTCGACCCAGATGCGACCGCCATGAACTTCGACTATGCGGCGCACCAAGGCCAACCCGATGCCCGTGCCGGGCGTGCGGGCGTCGAGCTTGTTGAACAACCCAAACACGGTCTCGTGGTAGCGGGGTTCGATCCCCATGCCGTTGTCGCGCACAAAAAACACCCGCTCCGCCCCTTCTCCGCGCACCCCAATCTCAATGCAGGGCTGGGCTTGGTCGCCGAGGAAACGGACGGCGTTCTCGATGAGATTCTGGAATACCTCGGTCAATCGGCGGCGATCACCCCGGACCGTCGGCAGGCCGGGTTGCACCGTAACCTGAATCGGTCGCTGCTGGATAATGCCGGCGAGCAGTTCAAGGACTTCCGGCACCAGCTTGTCCAGTTTGACGTCAGTTGGCGGATTCATCATCCGGCCGATGCGGGACAACTCCAGCAGGTCCTTCAGCAGGTCCGCCATCTTGTCCGTGGCGGCGGAGATGCGTTGGAGGTCGTGCTGCACGCGTTCCTGCCGGCCCACCGCCACGTCTTGCAGTAGCGCCCCCGCAAAGCCCTTGATCGTAATCAACGGACTCTTTAGGTCATGCGAGACGGTGTAAGTGAAACGCTCCAGTTCGGCGTTCTTCGCTTCGAGTTCGCGAATGAGGTGCTCCCGTTCTTCCTCCACCCGTTTGCGCTCGGTGATGTCGCGACCGACGCCTACCAGACCAACGATGTCGCCCTGGCGGTTGCGCAGCGGCACCTTGGTATTGAGAAGTGTGAGGGTGACACCTGTGGGGAGCACGGTGCGGCTTTCCTGCTCGCTAACGACTTCGCCCGCCAGCACCGGCTCCTCATCCGCACGGAAGCGCGCAGCCTCCTCCGGCGGAAAGAAGTCGCGATCCGAGAGCCCCAGGACTTCGCTTGGGCTGGATTTGCCCAATCGCGCGATCAAGGTTTGATTGGCCAGCAAGAAGCGGCAGTCCCGGTCTTTCACGTAAACACTGTCCGGCAACAAATTAATCACGGTAGCCAATAGCTCCCGCTCCTGTGCGAGGGCGTCTTCCGCCCGCTTGCGCTCGGCGATGAACCGCGCCTGCTGGACGTTCTGGTAGGCACTGGTCGAAAGCTGGCTGGCCACGGCAAACAACGCCTGTGCCACCTGCTCGAAGCGCTCCCGCGACATGACCGGCACCGCCCGAAACGCCTCGCGGAATGCCGTATCATCAGCGCCGATCTCCCGGGCGTAGGCCATCATGTGTTCCTCGCTTTGCGCCTCGTTGCGCACCTGGCCGATCAGCCAGTTGGCCACGTGCCGTCCGCCCACCGTAATGCTCGCCCCGGCGTCCCACAACCCGCCGCTCAGACAGGGCTGGATGATCGGGCCGCTTTCATGTTGCCGGCCCAGGATCGCATCCGAGCAGTAGCAGTTCTTCAATCCCTTCTCGGTCTTGCGGATCACCTCGCTGCATAGCTTGCAGAAGTTGCTCGGGCGCGTAATCGGCGTGCCATCGGGATGCGTGATAATCGAAGCCACGGCACACGCTTCGGCAAACAGGTCCTGCAACTGCTGGATATCTGCGAGGTTGAACAACTCCTCAAAGGCGATTCCCGCGGGCGAGTCCAGAGGTTGTGTGAGGGCAACAATGCGTTTCTCCAGCGCAGCCTCGGCCCGTTTGCGTTCGGTGATGTCTTGAATGATGGAAAACAACAGACGCCGTCCCCCCACATTGACAGGAGACGAGCGCACTTCCACGGTGCGAATCTCCCCCGAGGCGAGCCGATGTGGAAACACAAAGTCCTCCATCTCGCCCGCAACCGCAGCCTCCCGCGCGACTTTGACCTGGTCGCGCGGCATGGTGTTGATCTCCTCGATTCCCATCCGGCATAGGACTCCCCGCGGATAGCCATAAAACTCCGCCGCCGCGGGATTGGCATCGGCAATCGCGCCGCTCTCTGGTTCGACCAACAGCATCATTGCCCGGTTGCGCTCAAACATCTGCCGGAAACGCTCCTCGGATTCCCGCAACGCCGCCTCAATCCGCTTGCGTTCGGTGATGTCTTCATACGTGCCCAACACGCCGACCACCTGTCCGCGAGAGTCATGCATCGGCACCTTGTTGGTCAGCAACCACCCCTGTTGGCCGTCGGCCCGGATTTGCGGCTCCTCGTAACCCAGCTTGCTCTGACCCGTCGCGATAACTTGCCGGTCATCTGCGCGGTAGCGCTCCGCGAAGACGGCGGTCATCGTTTCCAGGTCCGTCTTGCCGATGATGGCGGCCGACTCTGCGAAACCGTGATCCTGCGCAAAAGCTCTGTTGCAGCCCGCGTAAACGAGGTTCCTATCCTTCCAAAACACGCGCGTGGGGATGGTGTCCAGAACGGTTCGCAGCATTTGCCGCGAGCCGACGAGTTCCGCTTCGATTCGTTTGCGTTCCGTAATATCCAGGTGCGTGCCGGCCGCCCGAATGGGTTTACCCGCCTCGTCTCGAGTGATGACCCGTCCCCGATCCAGCACCCAAATCCAGTCTCCGTTCGCGTGCCGCATCCGGTGTTCCGTTTCATAGGCCACCGTTCGGCCATCCAGGTGAGCCTGCAGCACCTGGAGCACCCCAGGCAAGTCGTCCGGGTGGACGAGAGTCTCCCAAGTTTTCGCTTCAGGCCGGACTTCATCCAACCGGAGACCAAGCATCTGCACCCACCGTTCGTTGAACCGCAACTCGCCCGTTTGAACATTCCAATCCCAGCTTCCAAGAGCCGCCCCTTCCAGCGCCAGCGCCAGGCGTTCCTGGCTCTCCTTCGCTGCCGCCTCGGCACGGGTCCGTTCGGTGATGTCGATGGCGATGCCCACGACGCCATCCTGCTGTCCTTCCGGCGTGTAGTACGGCGAATACACGGTATCGAATACCAGGTCTCCCAACCGGTTGACCTTCCGGTTGCTTTCGCCGGCCAACGCGCGTTTGATGCCTTCCAGGACGGAAGGCGAGTCGCCGTAGAGCTCGAGGGCGGATTGGCCCACGACTTGGTCCGGGCGCAGCCCGAGTGAGGCCAACCCTCCTCCTCCCGAGAGTCGGAAGACGCCGTGGCGATCCAGCATGAAGATGATGGCTTGGGCGTTTTCCACCACGGCGCGGAATCGCTGCTCACTCTCCCGCAAGGCCTCTTCAGCGCGCTTACGCTCGGTGATGTCCGTGTGAACTCCCACAAGCCCAATGACTCTCCCGGCCTCATCTTTGATCGCGTCCGCACGCATCCGGACCAGAAATCGACGGCCGCTCTTCGACTGCATCTCCAGTTCTCCACTCCACGAGCCGCCCGCCATGATTGTGGCAAACACCTCGCGCGCCGCATCGGGGTCCACGTATCCGGCGGGCTTCCCATCTGTGGCGTTGATCTCCTCCGCCGTGTATTCAAACAAGTCCGTGAACGCTTTGTTCTGGTAGAAGTGGCGTCCCTGGGCGTCCGCCATGCCGATGGCATCGCTGGCGCACTCGACCGCTTTGTGAACGCGAAGGAGCGTCTCCTCAATCCGCTTGCGTTCGGTAATATCGAGGTGCGTCCCGACAGCGCGAATCGCTTTGCCGTCCGCATCGCGCGCGATGACGCGTCCCCGATCCAAGACCCAAACCCAGCCTCCGGACTTCTGCCGCATGCGGTGCTCGGTTTCGTAGAACGGCGTTCGCCCGTCCAAGTGTGCCTGCAGGCGTTCCAGCACCTTGGGTAGATCGTCGGGATGCACCAGCGCCTCCCAGGATTTCTCGTGCGGCTCGATCTCTTCGCGCCGATATCCCAGCATTTGCGCCCAACGATCATTAATGTTGATCTCGCCGGTTTGGACGTTCCAATCCCAGCTCCCCAAATCAGCACCTTCCAAGGCGAGTCCCAGCCGTTCCTGAGTTTCCTTTGCAGCCGCCTCGGCAAGCACGCGTTCGGTAATGTCACGCCCGACCCCCACCAACCCGGTGATGCGGCCCTCTTTGTCTCGGAGCGGCACCTTGGTAGTCAGAACGGTGCGCCGCAGGCCATTCGGAAACACCACGTGCTCTTCCTTTTCCAGGACCACGTCGCCGGCAACGACTTTCTCTTCGTCCGCCCGAAAGGTGTCTGCCGTTTCCGCGGGGAACAAGTCGTGGTCGGAGAGGCCAACCACTTCCTGCGGACTGGTTTTGCCAAACCGCTCGGCCAGGGTGCGATTGGCCAGGAGGAAACGGCTATCCCGGTCTTTGACATAGATGCCGTCGGGCAACAAATCAATCAAGGTGCGGAGCAACTCGTGCTCGCGGGTCAGAGCCTCCTCTGCCTGCTTGCGTTCGGTAATGTCCTGCAACGTGCCGGCCAGACACGGCAGATGGTTGGTGCGGTCCTCAAGAATTTCAATCGTCGTGCTGAAGTGCCGGACCGAACCGCCCGGCAGGCGGGCGCGAAACTCCCCGCGGTACGGCTCACCGGTTTCCACCACGCGCTGATGGGTGGCTTGCAGCACCCCACGATCGGCCGGGTGAACCATCTCAAGAAACTCGGCAAGGGACGGCGGGCCCAAGGCCGGGTCGCGCTCGCACAGCCGATACATTTCCTTTGACCACAAACCCATACCACGGACGAGATCGAGCGACCAGTTGCCAATGTGCGCCTGGGCTTGCGCCGCCTCCAGGCCGGCCTCGCTCCTGCGCAAGGCTTCTTCGGCCTGATGGCGCTCCGTCACGTCGGTGTGTGTTCCCAACATGCGCACGGGCTGGCCTTGTGCGTCCACCTCAACCACCCGCCCCAGCGACAGCACCCACCGCCACTCGCCGGACTTGTGCTTGAGCCGGTACTCCATGCGATACTCAGTGCGTTGACCTTTCAAACACTCGCCTAGGGTCCGGGCGGCCATTTCCAAATCATCCGGGTGCACCTGATCCCGCCACCAAGCAGCGTTGACTGCCACTTCGCCGGATTCGTAGCCCAACATGCGGACGTACTCCGGGCTGACCACGGCTTCGCCGGTCTGCAGATTCAGGTCGTACAGACCCTGGTTAGTGCCCGCGAGCGCCAAGCGCAGGCGCTCCTCGTTTTCTCGCAAGGCGCTTTCCGCCCGCTTGCGCTCAGAGATATCGAAGGTGACACCGGCCACGCGCACGGGTTCACCGGCAGCGTTGCAGAAGACCCGTCCCCGCGTTGCGTTCCAATGCACGGAACCGTCAGGCCACACCGCACGCTTCTCCACCTCGTAGTCCGATCGCACCTCGACCGCCCGCCTCAGGGCAGCGTCAATGCGGTCGCGGTCTTCCGGGTGCAGGCACTCAAGGAACCGCTCGTAGGTGACGACCGTTTCCGGGGACAAGCCATACAGGGCCTTGCACCGTGCGGACCACGCGATTTCGCCGCTGACCATGTCCCAACTCCAATCGCCCAGACGCGCCGCCTCCAGCGCCAGTTGAAGGTTCGCTTCACTACGGCGCAGTGCTTCCTCCGCCCGCCGCCGTTCAGTGACATTAATCCCAATGCCAACAAAGTAGTTGTGGTCGTCAATGCGCAGATTAACTGCAGTAAAAAGGAAGGGAATACGCTGCCCACTTTTCGTGACCAGCAACGCCTCCGCTTCAGCGTGGCCTTCAACCGGGATGCGTTGCACCGCCGCCGCGATGCGCTCCGCTTCTTCCGGTTCCCCGCGATACCAGTCCAGAAGCGTCATTCGTGCGAGTTCCTCGGTCGAATAACCGGTCAGAGTCTCGTGCTGCTTGTTCCACCGGAGGAGGCGTCCTTGATCGTCGTAGAGGTAGAGCAATCCCGGCACGCTATCCAACACTGCATTGGTGAACATGCGCTCGCGTTCCAGTGCAGCCTCCGCTCGCCTGCGCTCGGTGATATCGAGAATCAGCCCGTCGAAAACCAGTTCCTGCGCGAGCTGTCGGGGTTGGGAGACGCCACGAAAGTACATCTCCTCGCCACCCGGCTTGATGTATCGCCCTTCGAATTCCCACCGCGACACCGACGCAATCGCAGCCTGGATGGAAGCCAGGAAGCCGGGCCGGTCTTCGGGCGCAACGCCGGCGATGAAACGTTCGAGGAGCCCTTCAAGACATCGGTTGTCCAGCCCCAGATAATCCATCGCGCGATCACTGACATAATGCAGCCCGACCTCGCCATTGGGTCGGGCATAGTACTGAAAGACCATGCCAGGGACATTCTGCGCGATGCCGCGAAGCTGCGCCTCGCTCTTGCGCAGAATCTCCTCGCTCCGTTTGCGTTCCGCGATGTCCTGTAATACCCAGATCGAGCCCACGCTCAAGTCTTGCGAGTCGATCGCTTGCCCCGTGATGCTGCACCAGAAGGACGAGCCGTCCTTCCGTCTCATAAGCGCCTCGGTCGTGTAAACGTTCCCCGCGGCCAGTTGGGCATACCCCTCCCGTCCGACCCGCTCGTAATCTTCCGCGCTTGCGTAGAATGCGGCAGTCCCCACACCGGGCAACTCGCTGATCGTGTACCCGAACATTCGGGCGAAACCGGGGTTGGCCCACTGGTGTTTGCGGTCCTTCAGACGTGTGATGCCCGTGGCGATCGTGTTGAGAACCACACGCTGCTCGTCGGCCAGTTTCCGGGCACGCTCTTCCGCCTTTCGACGTTCGGTGATGTCCTCGAAGACTACACAAATGCGATCCGCCGAGTCCCACGGCCGGTAGGCGGTGCAGGCGTAGTAGCCTTGGGTTGAATCGTGGTACATCTCAAACGACTTCGACTCTCCACTGAGCGCAACCTCGCCATAGACTTCAAACCAGCCTTCTTCCGTGTTCGGCCAAACTTCCCGCACCGTTTTTCCGCGCACCACGTCCAGTTTCAACCCGGAGACACGTGCGTAGGCATCGTTGAAATACTCGAACCGGATGTCTACCAGCCGCCCATTCGCGTCCAAGATCGTGCCCCAGACCACGAACGCGCTGGCCATGCTCTTCATGAGCCACTCCGTCTCGTGGGCGCTCTTGCGCAACGCCTCGACGGCTCGTTTGCGCTCGGTGATGTCACGCGCGGCAGCATAGATAAGTTTGCCCACGGGCAGCGACCGCCACTCGATCCAGCGGTAGGAGCCGTCTTTGCAGCGGTAGCGGTTCTCGAAACTCTGGACGGCCGTTTGCGCCGCCAGTTGCGCCACGGCTCGTAGCGTCGCCTCCTCATCTTCGGGATGCACCAGGTCCAAGAAGCGCTTGCCGACCAGATCATCCGGAGCGTAGCCCAAGGTTCGCTCCCATTCCGGGTTCAGGCGGCGGAAATACCCGTCGGTGTCGGCGATGCAAAGCAGGTCGAGGCTCGAGGTGAAGTAACGATCCAGTTCCTCGGTCTTGACACGCAGCGCTTCCTCGGCCCGCCGACGCTCGGTCGTGTCGAAGAAAATCCCACTCCAAAGGATGCTGCCGTCGGCCTGCAGCTCGGGCGTAGAGATGCCCTGATGCCACACGATGTCGCCACGGGCCGACCGGAGCCGGAATTCGTGTCGCCAAGGTTCGAAGGTTTGGGCAGAGCGTGCCACCGAAGCTTCGAAAGCAGGGCGATCCTCGGGAAGGATGCGCTCAAGAAGCGCGTCCGCGTTCTGCCGCAGCGCCTCTGGATTGACGCCAAATATGCTCTGACACCAGCCACTTGCGTAGGGGAAACACATCGAGCCATCGGGCCGCAGCAAGAACTGATAAATCATGGCCGGTGCGTTCTCGGTGGTCTTGGAAAGCCGCGCCTCGCTGGCACGCAACGCCTCCTCCGCTCGCTTACGCTCGCCAATGTCCCGCACCGCCACGACCCGGACCGCTTTCCCGCCGATCACCGCGGCGCGGGTCTGCATCTCCGCCGCAAAGGCCGTCCCATCCCGCCGCAAGGCCGTGAATTCGCACGGCCCGCATTTCCCCTGTGTTAAGATACCCGTCACCGCCGGGCGATGCTCCGGCGACACGCAGTCCAGAAATGGGGTTTTCAGCAATTCGCGCCGCCGCCCCCCGAGCAGCTTGGCCATCTGCTCGTTACAGTCATCAAACAGTCCTTCGTGGAGGAAGGCCAACCCCTCAAACGCCGCAGCGGCCAGCATTCGGGAACGGCGCTGGCTGTCGCGCACGGCGGAACGACGACGCCCGGTCCGTTGGCGAGACCGCGTAGTGGGTGTCCGAGTTCGTTTGACTTTCCTCGTGGTCGGCTCTCGCGTGCTCATGTCTCAAACTCAGCTCCGTCTAGAGGATTCTCTCCAATAGGGATACGCGCAATCCGCCCGGAGGGGGACGAAGTCAGCCTGCTGCTCATGCGTGCCATACGACTTTGCCTTGCGCCTAAAGCCTGCTGATGTGGTTGGAACGGCACAAAACTACCACGCGTCCCGGGCAGACCGCAATCGCTTCCGCATTTTTCCGACGATTTCCCGCCACCGATACCACACTTCGACTCGCCGCACGGCGATCACCCTCCTATCCTCCCATCCCGTGACCATGACAAACGCCTCAATGTGCCGACTGAAACGTCGGTTATGGAAGTCCCTGGCGACACCGCTGGCCTTCGCTTGCCTCGGATTACCGGCGATGCTCCGGGCCGAACCCGCGTCGTGCGAAGTCCAACTCCGGCCCAACCTCGCCTACAAATCCGGTGACGCCCTCACGGATTACGAAAAAGAACGCTGCAAGCTCGACCTTTACCTGCCTGCCGCAAAGACCGCTTTCCCCACGCTCGTCTGGTTCCACGGCGGCGGCTTGACCGGCGGCACGAAAGACGACGTGTTCACCACCAATATCGTCCGCAGTTTGGTCCAATCCGGCATCGCCGTCGCGGCGGCGAATTACCGGCTCAGCCCGAAAGCCAAATACCCCGCGTACATCGAGGACGCGGCAGCAGCCTTCGCGTGGGTACGCGCGCACATCGCCACGCACGGTGGCGACACAAACCGCGTCTTCGTTGGCGGGCATTCTGCCGGGGGTTATCTGACGTTCATGGTGGGGCTAGACGCCCGTTACCTGCGCCCTCATGGGCTCGACACTTCGGTTATCGCGGGTCTGATTCCCGTGAGTGGGCAGACGTTGACGCATTACACGATTCGCGAGGAGCGCGGCCTGGCCAAGTCCACGCTCATGGCCGATGATGCCGCGCCAGTGTATCACGCCCGCAAAGACACGCCGCCGATGCTCGTACTCTTCGCCGAGGGGGACATGGCCATGCGCGTCGAAGAGAACCAGCTTCTCGTCGCCGCCCTCAAGTCCTCCGGGAACACTCGCGTGACCGCCCGCCTCATCCCCGACCGCGACCACGGCAGCATTGCGGAACGCATCGCGCGTTTGGATGATCCGGTTCGTGCAGCCATCGTGGAGTTCATGAAGCCGTAGCTGGACCACGCTCGGTCTCCGGGCGCAGCGGCTGGAAGTCATACCAAATCGGCAATCCAGCAGTCGCGTTCCATGCGGAGCGCTGCGTGCCGGGACGACCCGCGATCCGACATTGCCGATCCTCGCAGAGCCCGTAGCGGATAACTTCCATCTCGCCTCACGGCACAGCATTCCGCTAAGCTCCCGCCTGATTCTGGTAGGGACGCGTTCCACCCGCGTCCCCAATTTATCTCCGCCGGGAGAAGTTTGGGACGAGGTGGAACCCGTCCCTACCGATTCAACCATTTAACGTTTGCACGATTCACCGGTTTGAAATGATGACCAGCACGCAAATCCGCCAGTCGTTTCTCGACTTCTTCAAGTCGAAGCAACACACCATCGTCCCCTCGTCCAGCCTCATGCCGGACAGCCCGAACCTGCTGTTCACCAATGCCGGCATGAACCAGTTCGTGCCCATCTTCCTCGGCCAGGCCCGCTGCCCTTACACGCCGGGCCGCGCCGCCGACACCCAGAAGTGCATCCGCGCCGGCGGCAAACACAACGACCTCGACGACGTCGGGCTCGACACCTATCACCACACGTTCTTCGAGATGCTCGGCAACTGGTCCTTCGGCAACTATTTCAAGAATGAAGCCATCGCTTGGGCATGGGAACTCGTAGTGGAGGTTTGGAAGTTCCCGCCCACGCGCCTCTACGCCACGGTCTATTGCCCAGACAAGTCCAAGAACGACCCAAGTGAGTTTGACCAGGAAGCGTGGAACTTCTGGGCCGAGAAGTTCCGCAGCGTCGGGCTCGACCCCGCCGTCCACATCGTCAACGGCAACAAGAAAGACAACTTCTGGATGATGGGCGAAACCGGCCCGTGCGGCCCGTGCTCTGAATTGCACGTGGACCTCACGCCCGCCGGCGACACCAAAGGCGCACTCGTCAACAAAGGCGACGCCCGCTGCATCGAGATCTGGAATCTCGTCTTCATCCAGTTCAACGCGAACCCCGATGGCACGTTTTCGCCGCTGCCCGCCAAGCACGTGGACACCGGCATGGGCTTCGAACGTGTCACCAGCATCATCCAGGGCACGAAAGGCCTGACGAATTTTGCCAACGCCAAGATTTCCAATTACGAGACCGACATCTTCCGCCCGATCTTCGACGCCATCGAGAAACTCAGCGGCAAGAAATACGGCTCGACGCTTCCAAGTAGTAGCCCAGGCTTCCAGCCTGGGAACGTAGGCCAGGCTTCCAGCCTGGCTTCTTCCGAAACCGAAACCGCAGGCAAAATGCCCGCGCTACCCCACAGGCAAGATGCCTGTGCTACTACGCCAGAGCAAATTGCCACCGACGTGGCCTTCCGCGTCATCGCCGATCACATCCGCACGCTCTCGTTCGCCATCGCCGACGGCATTCAGCCTGGCAACAACGACCGCAATTACGTCCTGCGCCGCATCCTGCGCCGCGCCGTGCGCTACGGCCGCACGCTCGGCTTCCACGAACCGTTCTTCTACAAACTCGTGGACGTGCTCGCCGACACGATGGGCGACATCTTCCCCGAAATTCGAGCTCGAAAGGGCCATGTCCAAGATGTCATCCGGTTGGAGGAAGAGGCGTTCAACAAGACTTTGGACGCCGGCTTGGAGGTTTTTGAAAAGGTGATCCGGCTGAAGAGCAGCACAGTCAACTTGAGAAAAGTTCTATCGGACCTGCTCAAGATTGCCGAAGCCGCCGAGGAAAACCCGGAACTCCAACTTCAATCCGCTGCCGTGAGCGCGCTGGGCACCGCCGCAACTCTCATCATGACCGGCCTCAAAGATCTGGACGACCAACTGGCATCCCGGATCATGGAGCGTGCCGATCTCCTGCGATTGGTGAGCAGCGCCAACGCGATGGCCAGCGCTGCCGCGGCCCACGGCACCTCGACGAAACCGGAGGATCAGGAGTCCCTCGCGCGAATCGCCGATCATTTCCGGTCGGCCGTCGCCGGCTTCCTCACGGTCAGCAAAGGCATGGTCGGCGTCTTCAACGGCGAAGCAGCCTTTCTGCTCTACGACACCTACGGCTTCCCGCTGGACCTCACCGAATTGATGGCGCGCGAACGCGGCCTGACCGTGGACAAGGAAGGCTTTGAGAAGTTGATGGGGGAACAGCGCGCCCGCGCCCGCGCCGCGCAGAAGAAGGAGGTTATTTCGCTTTCTCAAATCGAGACCACCACGCCTACGAAGTTCGTCGGCTTCGAGAACCTGGCAGTTGAAGCCAACGTCTTGGAGGTCGTTGCGCTGAAGGACAAGACCGCCGTCATCCTCGACGCCAGCCCCTGCTACGCCGAGATGGGCGGCCAGGTCGGCGACACCGGCGAAATCCTCGTAGCGGCGGACTGGCGTCCGCCGCAAACTTCCTCCCTTCCGGCGCCATCCGTAGGAACGGCGGCGAACACCAGTTCGCCGCTACGAGTCACGAATACGCAGAAGTCCGGCAACACCTGGCTTCATTTCGTGGACGGCGAGAACATCCCAGCCATCGGCGACGCGGTCGTTCTCCGCGTTGACCAACCGCGTCGCGAGGCCATCCAGCGCCATCACACCGTCACGCATTTGCTCCACTGGGCGTTGCACGAAGTCGTCAGCAAGGAAGCGTCGCAGAAAGGCTCGTTCGTTGGCCCGGACAAGTTGACCTTCGACTTCAACAGCGCGCCGCTTACGCCCGCGCAGGTCGCCGACCTCGAGAAACTCGTCAACGAGCGCATCCTCGAAAACGCCGGCGTCTCGTGGACCGAGGTGAAATACAACCACATCAAGGACCGCAAGGAGATCATGCAGTTCTTCGGCGACAAGTACGGCGAATGGGTGCGCGTGGTCCAGATCGGCGGCAAACCTTCGGCGCTGGACGGTTACGCGATGGAACTGTGCGGCGGCACGCACACGCGCGCCACGGGCGAGATCGGCCTGTTCCGCATCGTCGGCGAGAACGCCATCGCCGCCGGCGTGCGCCGCATCGAAGCCATCGCCGGCTTAGAGGCGTATCGCAAGTCCACGGACGAACTCGCGCTAATCAAATCACTCGCCGGCAAGGTCAACTCGCCAATTCACGAGCTGGAGAAGAAGATCGAGACGATGCTAGAGCAACAGAAGGCGCTGGAGAAGCAACTCAAGGCCATGCAGCAAAAGGAAGCTGCCGGTGCCGCGAAGGCTTTGCTCGGTAAGGCCGCGACGTTGAATGGCATCCCGGCGATCATCGAGCGCTTCGACGCCGACGGCAACACGCTCCAAGACATGGTCAACGAACTCAGAGGCCAGTTCGAGGGGGTAATCCTGCTGGCGGGCGCGGCCAACTGCGCCGTGGCGCTGGTGGCGGCGGTTTCTCCGCAGTTCACCGGGAGGGTGCAAGCCGGGAAGCTCATCCAGCAAATCGCTCCGATCGTTGGCGGCAAAGGCGGCGGCAAACCCGACAGCGCCCGCGGCGGCGGCAAGGACGCGAGCAAGCTGGACGAGGCGATGGCGAAGGCTAAGGACTTGATGGGCTGACCGTGATCACCTACCGCACCGGCAACGACCTCGATCTGGACGCGGTAATTGAGCTTTACCGCGCCTCGACGCTGGGCGAGCGGCGTCCCGTGGACGACCGGGAGCGAATGCAACAAATGCTCGCAAACGCCAATCTCGTGGTGACCGCGTGGGATGGCGAGCTGCTGGTCGGCATCGCGCGCAGCGTGAGCGATTTCAGCTACTGCACGTATCTCTCTGACCTGGCGGTGCGCACATCGCATCAGCGGCATGGCATCGGGCGCGAGTTGATCCGGCGCACTCGGGAGCAAAGTGGCGCGGCGACGATTATTCTCTTGGCCGCGCCCAAGGCGGTAGATTACTACCCGCGGATTGGCTTCACCCACCATCCGCAGGCGTGGATGCTGCCGCCGGACGGAAAGCTCCAGTAGCAGGCCTTACGGTCAGCTCCCAGTCTGGCAGCCAATCCGTCACTCGCGTACAGCGGCAGTGCTCATACTTGACAGGATTGCGCTCTCGCTGGATGGGGAAGACGAAGCAGCAGCGACCAACTCGTTGTTCGCGCCCCGCAGCATCTCCGCCAACGCGCCGCCCAGGCGTCTCACGCCTTCCTCGATTTTCTCCGGCGTGGCATTGGAGAAGTTCATCCGCATTGTGTTCCTTCCGTGGCCGTCCGGGTGGAAATCGTCGCCGGGAACGAACGCCACGTTTTGCGTCAGCGCCCGCTTTAGGAGTTCGCCGGCGTCAACGCGCGCCGGCAGTGTGACCAGCAGGAACAAACCGCCGTCAGGCCGGGCCCACTTGGCTTCAGCCGGAAAATGCGCCTCCAACGCGGCGAGCATGGCGTCGCGCCGCCGTCCATACTCCGCCCGCAACCGCGGAAGCTGGCGTTCCAACACTTCGTTCCGCAAGAGTTCCAAGACGACGTGCTGACAGAGGGTGCTGGTGTGGAGATCGGCGGCTTGCTTGGCTTGCACCAGCTTGTCAATCACCGCTGCCGGCGCAATCACCCAACCGACGCGCAGCCCCGGCGCCAGCACCTTGGAGAACGTGCCGAGGTGAATGACGCGGGTTTCGAGTTCCCCGCCTGCTCCGTTGGCCGCATCCAATTCGAGTAAAGACGGAAGCGGTTCACCCGCATAGCGGAGTTCGCCGTAAGGATCGTCTTCCACAAGAATCGTATTTGAGCCCCGAAGCTGTTCCACCAACCGCTGGCGACGCGGCAAGCTGAGCGTTGTGCCCTGCGGATTTTGAAAGTTGGGCACGAGATAGAGCAGCTTGGCAACGCAGCCGCCGCTGGGAGCACGGACAGCCATGTCCGCGCGTGGTTCTCCGTCCAGGTCCGGGGCGGACAAGGCTGTCCGCGCTCCGGTGGGGAGGCCTGACACGCGCCGCAACTTCTGGTGGCGATCCTGTCCCATCACCTGGGAAAGCGCGTCCACACATGCCCCCTCGCCATCGGATGGTATGACCACGAACTCCGGCAACATGGGTCGCCACGCGGAAAGCATCGCAAGGTAGGTCGGGTTCTCGACGAGCACGCGGTCGCCGGCATCCAAGAACACCTTGCCGACCAAGTCCAGCGCCTGCTGCGAGCCGGTGACAATCATGACATTTTCACGCCGGACCGGGCAATGCGGGCGGGCGTAGCGGACGGCGATCCAATCACGCAAGCCGGCGATGCCTTCGGTTTCGCCGTATTGGAGCGCCTGCTCGCCGGAGCGCGCCAAGACCGTGGCGGTGGCGCGGGCGACTTCCTCGACGGGAAACAGTTCGGGCGCGGGAATGCCGCCACCAAATGAGATCATGCCCGGCTGGGCCGTGACCTTGAGCAGCTCGCGCACGGTCGAGCGGCGCATCTGCGAGGTGCGTTCAGCGAACAATGATTGCCAATTCATGCGGGTAGCGTAGCCGCGGGCAGAAATGCGCTGCCAATACTTCTTTGTTCGCCTCGCCATCGCATTCCGGTATGGTTCGGCCCATGGAACTGCGGCAATTGCGATACTTCGTCGGCGTCGCGCGCGAACTCAACTTCACGCGGGCCGCGACGAAGCTGCGTGTGGCCCAGCCCGCCCTCAGCCGGCAAATTCATCAGTTGGAAGCCGAAGTGGGTGTTGCGTTGCTGGAACGCGGTTCGCGGGGTGTGCGGCTCACGGACGCGGGCAGCGTGTTTCTAGCCGAAGCCGCGGCGGTGCTGGAGCAATGCGAACAGGCCGTGCGGTTGGCACAACTGAGCGGGCAACGCCAGCGAAGCCAGCTTAACGTCGGCTACGTTTGGGGACTGTTTCACACGCTAGTGCCGGAGTGGGTCGCGCGGTTCCGGCAACACAGTCCGGAGGTAGCGGTGAACCTGTTTGACCTCACCGCCACGCAACAGGCTGAGGCGCTGGGTCGAGGCCAGCTCGATTTGGGATTCATCGGCTTCGCGTTCGAGGCAGACGCCGCGCGTCTGGCCAAACAGAAAGTCGGGCAATGCACCTTCATGGCTGCACTTCCGCAAAAGCATCCCGCAGCAGCCAAGCGCAGGGTGCCGCTGGCGGCACTCGCGCGGGATTTTTTCATCGTGATCTCGGAGGACACATATCCCGGCGCGGCGCGGTTTCTCACCGACGCGTGCCGGCGTGCAGGCTTCCGGCCGAAAATTCTCCAGACCGCTGAGCGCGGCTACACGATCCTCGGATTGGTCGCCGGCAACTGTGGCGTCACGCTTCTGCCGGAATCACTACAAGCCCTGCCCCATCCCGGGGTCGTGTTTCGTCCACTTGCCGATGCGCCCAAAGGAGATCTATTCGTCGCCTGGAATCCCGCAAAAGTCTCGGCTGCGTCGCGCGGATTCCTCGCTTCGCTGGCCGAGGTGGAGTAGAGCGGCCCAGCGCCGCCGGCACGGCTCGTTTCAACGGTCCGGCACAACTCCGGCACAACGCCGCTGGAAAGCGCACGGAAGCAGGCTAGACTTGGCAGGATTTCAATATGAGCATAAACGCGTCGAGCCCGTATAACGCCACCGTCATTGGGCGGGAGGAAATAAATCCGCAGCTCCTGATCCTCCGCGTGCAACCGGACGTGCCTTTGTTCGATTTCGTGCCGGGCCAATTCGCTGTGCTGGGTTTGCTGGGCCAGGAAACACGCGTGCCCGAGGCCGCGCCGGAGGATGCAACCGTCGAGTCGGAGAAACTTATTCGACGCGCCTACAGTATCGCCTCCGCCAGCGTCGAACGGCGTTACCTCGAATTCTACCTGACGCTCATCACCAGCGGCCAACTCACCCCGCGTCTGTTCGCACTGAAACATGGCAGCCGAGTATTCCTTGGCTCAAAAGCCAGCGGCGTCTTCACGCTAGATCGCGTTCCGCCAAGCAAGGCGGTGATTCTCGTCGCCACCGGTACGGGGCTGGCCCCGTATCTCTCCATGCTGCGGACCATGCTCGTCAGCGAGACCCAGCGTCGGTTCGTGGTGCTGCACGGCGCGCGCTACAGTTGGGACCTGGGCTATCGGGCTGAACTCGAGAGCCTCGCCCGGCTGCGTCCGAACTTCACCTACCTGCCCAGCATCACCCGACCTGAAGAAGACCCGCATTTTCACGGACACGTCGGGCGCATTCAGACTCTGATTGAGCGCGGCTTGATTGAAAAGGAATCGGGCGTGCCTCTCGATCCGGCGCAGGCCGATGTCTTTCTGTGCGGCAACCCGGACATGGTCACGACGGTAAAGGCATTTCTCGCCGCCAAAGGGTTCAAACCCGATCACGGCAAGGAAACGGGCACCGTTCACGTGGAGGAATACTGGTAAGCCACCATTCTGACGCCCGACCACCAACCAGCCTAGCATTCGCTGAGTTGCTACACATTCAACGATCAGCAGGCAACCGCCGCCAGTAGCCCAACCGCCCCGGATTCCAGGTGCAGACAGCGATGTCGCCATTGGCCAGCCAGATGGCGTCGTGTGGATGCTTGAAGCCTTGTCCGCCCAGCAGTTTGCCGACTTCGATTACGGATATGACTTGGTTGTCTTTGTCGAGGATCCCCAGCGGGCCGTCGAGGTTTGGAACGAGGACGTAGTCGCCCCACACGTCCGCGTTGCAGGGGGCGCTGATTTCCTTCGCCCCAATGGTGCTGTGGTAAGCGCCGCTGAGGGTGAAATACTCCAACCGCTTGTTGCCGCGGTCGGAGACGAGCAGGAGATGGCGGCGCGTGTCGAAGGTAATCCCGTGCGGGCAGTTCAATTCGCCATGCGCCGCGCCGAGGCCGCCCCACGACTTGCCGGCATACACGCCGTCCGCCTGCTTCAGTACGTGAATCATGCTGCTGCCGTAGCCGTCCGCCACGAGGACGTTCTCGCTGCCAGGGAGCACGATCACATCGGTGGGCTTGTAGTTGCCCATGAACGGCGGCCATTGCCGCGTCCACTCGATCGCGCCGTCGAGCGTCGTCTTGTGAACGGTTGCATTGTTGTTCGCGTGATAGAGATGCCGCTTGCCGTCTTTGTCCACATGGAGGCTCAAGCCATGCGGCGCACCGTGGGCCAGGGCGTTATCGCCGCCGAGCAGAACTGGCGACGAACCGTCCGGCTCAAACCGGACAAGCACGCGCGTGCCGCCTTCGACCTTTTCGGGCTCGTAGGTGAAGTAGATGTGACCGTCGGTGTCGCGACAGAGTCCGTGACCGTGACGCATCTTGACTTCGGGCAACAGTTGCAGCTTGCCGGGCACGAATTCATAACGGAACGCGCCTGAGCCACTGACAATCTTGTCGGCACCGCCTGCCGGCGCCGAAGGTAATGCCGCCTCTGCCGGGGCGAGTTCCAGATGGTGCGGATGAGAAAACGCGGCGACGTTGAACATTGTCACCGCACAACCGACAAGCCGTAGAAGACAGCGGAGCATGGAGGGTTGCGAACGAAGCAAGAGGTTCATGGCTTGGAATCAGAGGCAGCAGCGGGCACGGACGAACTCAGTTTGGCTAGGTGCGGCTTCGGGTCGCTCTCGAACGTGGCTTTGCACTTCGCGCAGCAGAACGCGACCAACTTGTCCTCGTGAACCGTCGTCTGCGACGGGTCCACATTCTCACCGGACACAGGACATCTCTCGTTGACGGGTTTGACGCCCAAGCCGCCGGGCGGCTCCTTTGCGAGTTGGAACAACTTGGTCAGATGCGGCTTTGGGTCTTTCACGAAGCTCGCTTTGCAGTCGTCGCAGCAAAAGGCAACGAGTTTGCCCTCGTGCCACAAGGTCTTTGTGCGGTCGGCCAGCTTGCCGGACACAGGGCAAATCGTATTGATCGGAACCGCGCTGGCGGTGGGCGCGACGGCAGCCGGTGCGCCCAAGTGCGCTTCCACGTTTTGGCGTTCGATCTTCTGCTCCATCTCTCGGATTTCCGCCTGCCACTTCGCGATCTGTTCCCTGTCCACGCGCCCCTCGGCGAACGCCTTTGCGGCGTCCGCGCTGACCTGCGTCTGCCAAAGATAGACCTTGCGGAGCTTGGGCAGAGATTTCAGCGACGGCAGCACCGCGTCGCTGACGGCGGTGGCGTGCAGGTTCAAATACTCCAGCTCGCGCAAGTCCTTTAGCCGGGCGATCCCAGCGTCTGTGACCGCAGTGCGCTCGAGATGCAAGCGCATGAGCGACTGCATGGCGGCGATGGGCGTGAGGCCGGCATCGGTCACAGCAGTCCCGGCCAAATCGAGCCAGCGCAAGTTGGCGGCAAGAGGAAGGAGCTTGGCGAGATCGGTATTGCCAAAATTCGTGCCGGCGAGGCTCGCGTTGCATTGCAGCCAAGGCTCGCTGGGCGACAACGCGGTGATGGAGATGCCGAGTTCATCAGCCAACTCCTCCGCGAGCGGCAGAACTTCGGCCAGCGGCCTTGGCGCGGTTTGTTGTGGCGTGACCGGCGTGCTGACAAAGCGGCTTTCCAGCACTTGCTGAATCTTCGCCGTCAGTTTGAGATCGCCGATTTTCTTGTCCGGCGCGCCGACTTCCACCCACCAATTCAACAACGCGAGGTCGTCGGCACTCGGTTGCGGTTTGCCTTCGGGCGGCATGTGATCCTCGTGGTCAGGCGGCAAGCTGATCCGTTGGATCAAGCTGCTCTCCGGCGGCTTGCCGGGCACGACCCCCGCGCCGTTGTCGCCTCCTTTCAACGCCGCTTGGAGCGCGTCCAACCGCAGGCCGGATTTCGCCTTCTCCGGGCCGTGGCAGGAGACGCAATACTTGTCGAGCACGGGCTTCACGACGTGCTCGAACGCTTGCTTCTCAGCCAATGCAGCAGGTGCCACGTCGGTCATTTGCTCCGTCTGTCCTCCGCCCAGCAGCGCCCGCAACGGGCCGGGCGCGTAGCGGGCGAGGTAATCCTTGCCGTGAGTGAGGGACCCGCCGAAATGGCTGGCGCCAATCAAGCCGATGAAACAGACCGCCAATCCCAACCCGTAGAGCCGCTTCAGTTCCAACCAGTGCGCCAGTCCCATCAGCAGACACAACGCCGCAACCGCCACGCCCGTCCAGCGGTGCAATTGCAGGAGTTGTTCGTCGTAACCGCCGCCGCCTGCAAGCAACCAGCCGCAAATCACGGACGCGATGGACATCGGCACGGCCAGCAGCAGCACCGGGCCGATGGCGGCCCTGGCGCCCGCGAAACGCGACGACCGCCCGAGCAACTCCAGGAAAGCCAGCAGGACAATCAGCCCGATGGGCAGATGCACCAGCAGCGGGTGCAGGCGGCCGAGGAAGAGTGCGAAGTCGGAAGCGGGAGTCATGGTAAAGTCCAGAGCCGGCGGCGAGACCCCCACCTGTCTGGGCAAGAACATTGATGGCAAGAAAATGGGAAAGGAAGTGAGGCTGGACTCGTCATTGAAAATCCGGAGCGAAGGACGGAAGTGAATGGCATAAGCCGGTTACGTGGGAATTCCCCGAAACGGTCATTTCTAGTCAACGTCGCGCAAACTTCACTTCTCATTTTCCTGCCATCACTTTTCCTGCCTTGTTGGCTCTGGTTCTTGCCAGTTGATCTGGTTGTCAGACTTCACGCTCACGCCAGTATTCCCTTCACCGGATTCGCCTCTTCCACGCCGGTCAGCCGTTGATCCAACCCCTGGAAGTTGTAGGTCAACCGCCGATGATCAACGCCCAGGCAGTGCAGTATCGTCGCGTTCAGGTCGCGGATGTGGACCGGATCGCGCACGATGTTGTAGCTGAAATCGTCGGTCTCACCGTAGCTGACGCCGGGCTTCACGCCGCCGCCCGCCATCCACATCGTGTAACAGCGCGGGTGGTGATCGCGGCCGTAATTCGTCCGCGACAGTTCGCCCTGGCAATAGACCGTGCGTCCAAACTCGCCACCCCAAACCACCAGCGTGTCGTCGAGCATCCCGCGCTGCTTGAGGTCGAGGATCAAACCCTTGCACGCTTGGTCCACGTCCCTGCATTGCAGCGAGAGATCGCGGGGCAGGTTTTCGTGCTGGTCCCATTCGCGGTGGAGTATCTGCACCACGCGAACGCCGCGCTCGACGAGCCGCCGCGCCAGCAGTGCGCTCGCGGCGAACGTGCCCGGCACGGTGACTTCCGGTCCGTAGAGATCAAGCACCGACTTCGATTCACCACCGAGGTTCGTCAACTCGGGAATCGAAGACTGCATGCGGAACGCCATTTCGTACTGCGCAATCCGCGTCTGAATCTCGGGATCGCCCGCGCGCTCGAACGTGAACTGGTTCAACTTGGCCAGGCCATCGAGCATCGTGCGGCGGGCGGCAGCATCCACGCCTTGCGGATTGTTCAAGAACAACACCGCGTCGCCCGCGGAGCGCAGCGCGACGCCCTGATGCCGCGAGGGTAGAAAGCCCGCGCCCCACAACCGCTGGTAAAGTGCCTGCGCGTCACGCTTGGCGGACCAGCGTGGCGTCATCACCACGAACGCGGGGAGATTCTGCGATTCGCTGCCGAGGCCGTAGGAGATCCACGCGCCGATGCTGGGCCGGCCGGGAACCTGGTTGCCGGTGAGAATGAACGTAGCCGCCGGATCGTGGTTGATTGCTTCCGTGTGGACGGTCTTGATGACGGCGAGCTCGTCCACGATCTGCGCGGTGTGCGGCAACAGCTCGCTCACCCAGCGACCACACTGCCCATGCTGGGCGAACTTGAAGATAGAGGGCGCGACGGGAAAACGTTTCTGTCCCGAAGTCATGGTCGTGAGCCGCTGGCCCATGCGGATCGAGTCCGGCAGGTCGCTGTCAAAATGCGGCTGAAGGCCGGGCTTGTAGTCCCAGAGATCGAGCTGCGACGGCGCGCCGTTCATGAACAGGTAGATCAGGCGGCGCGCCTTCGGGGCGAAGTGCGGCAGGCCGGCCAACGAAGGATGCGCGCGTTGACGCTTGGCGGCGGCGCTCACCAACTCCGGGAACATGAGCCCAGCCAGTGCAATCCGTCCCGCGGCAAGGCCAGTGTTTTTGAAGAACGCCCGCCGTGTCTGGCGCTGGAGGAAATCACTCAGTGGTTGCATGGCTCAATTCTTAGTCACCACTTCATCGAGGTTGAGAAGGATGTTCACCGTCATCGTGTAGGCCGCGAGTTCCACCGGCGCGACATCCGACGGCACGGGCGAATCCCCGACCGCGATGACCTTGCGCGCGGCTTCATCGTTGGCGCGAAAACGGAGGCGCTGGAGTTCGAGCGTTTCGCTGAGCACGGTTCGCTCGCTGTCCGCCAGCGGACGGCCGGCCACGAGCCGGAAACCGTAGTCCAAGCGCGCCGCATCCGAGCCCCCACCGTGACGTAGCATGCGGTAGCCAAGTTGCCGCGCGGCTTCGAAATACTGTGGATCGTTCATCAGCGCGAGCGCTTGCAACGGCGTGTCCGTGCGCTCGCGGCGAACGGAGCATTGCTCGCGCGACGGGGCGTCAAACAGCGTCATGGAGGGCGGGGGCGCGGTGCGCTTCCAGAACGTGTAGAGGCTGCGGCGGTAAAGCGCGTCGCCCGAGTCCGGTGTGTATTTCGCAGTCGTGCTGGTGGTGTAGGCGACAGCTTCCCAGATACCCGGCGGTTGGTACGGCCGGACACCGCGTCCGCCCATCTTGGGGTTCAGCAAACCGCTTACGTAAAGCGCGCTGTCGCGCAGCACCTCCGCGTCGAGCCGATGCCGCGGGCCTCTCGCGAGCAACCGGTTCTCAGGATCCACCTCCAGCAGCTTCGGCGTCACGCGGGAGTCTTGCTGATACGTCGCGGAGGAGACAATCTTCCGCACGAACCGCTTAACGTCCCAACCGGTGGCCATGAACTCGGTGGCCAACCAGTCGAGCAGCTCGGGATGTGACGGCCACTCGCCCTTGTTACCGAAGTCCTCGCTCGTCTTGACCAGACCCGTGCCGAAGAACTGCTGCCAAAGCCGGTTCACCGTGACGCGCGCGGTGAGTGGATGATTCGTGCTGACCAGCCAGCGGGCGAAGGTCAGCCGGTTGGTTCTCTCGTCCGGCGGCAACGGTGGCAGGACGGAGGGCACGCCGGGCGAAACTGACTCACCGTGTTTGTCGTACTGACCGCGTGTGAGCACCCAAGCCGGACGCGGCTGGTCGAGTTCCTTGGCAACCAGCGTGGCCGGGATTTCCTTTTCCAACTTGGCGCGCTCAGCATTAACCGCCTGCAACGCCTCACGAAGCGGCGTGAGGGCCGCGTTCGTCGCAGCATAGATGCTGATCAAAAAATGGTCGCGGAGCGACGCACGCTCGGCATCGCTCCGCTTGTCGGAGTCTGACTTCAAGATGGCCTTGATGGCTTGGGGCGCGGTGGACTCATCAATGAACCGTCGCTCGAAGTTCTCCCAAGCCACAAACGACTGGCTGGGATCGCGTGCAGGATCATTAACCGAAAGCTGCCCGGCCTTGTCCCACCAAGCCGTACCATCGAACATCGTGAAAGCCAGGCCGTTGATCTTCGTTCCCGGCTTCAAGCCGAGCCGCGCAGCGTCCACCTCCAACCGCACCCACTTGCCTGTTTCCGGCAGCTTGCCCATCTGCACCTTCTCCGTGGTGCCCTTCTGTCCGTAGCCGATGGCGTCGGCGTCACCCCAGTTCGCGCGGCGCGACCAGTTGCCGCCAACGTGGAACTGGAGCATCACAGCCTTCGGTGGATCCTTCGGATCAAGGTGGACGTAGGCGAACAGCTTGTCGCCCGGGCCAGTGGTGAGCGGTTCGGCACACTCTGGGAAGAATGCTTGGTGGATGCCTTTTCCCGTGCGCATCATCGCCCGCTGCCCGCTGAACACCGGCCCGTCGCCGGCCGTGATCCAGCGGTTCGTCGGCGTGCCTGCATTGAATTGCACGTCGGCCTTCGGCGGAAAATCGTCGTCAACCCACACAATCTCGCGCGGTTCCTGCTTGGGCGCGTTCGTCAGCGTGGCGGGGTCGGTGTAGTTCAGCGAATGCACCCCGGTGCGGAGCTTCTCCTCCAGTTCGGCACGGCGGGAGTTGAGCGCCTGCAACTGCTTCTCTTGCTCGGGCGAAGGCACGGGGATCGAGGGCGGCGGCACGAGCGCGTTCCCGTCCATCGCCTTTTCCGCGATGTTGTTGAAGATCGTAAAGACCTGGAAGAACTCCTTTTGTGTGATGGGATCGAGCTTGTGATCGTGGCAGACGGCGCAACCCATCGTGAGGCCCAGCCAGGCGGCGGAGGTGGTCTCGACCCGATCCACCGCGTAGCGCACCTGGAATTCCTCGTCAATCGCACCGCCCTCGCTGGTCGTGACGTTGCAGCGGTTGAAGCCGGAGGCGATGAGTTGGTCACGTGTGGGATTCGGGAGGAGATCCCCGGCGAGTTGCTCAATAGTAAACTGGTCGAAGGGCAGATTCCGATTGAAGGCGCCGACCACCCAGTCGCGATATGGCCAAATGGAACGCTCGTTGTCGAGGTGCAACCCGTGGGTGTCGCCGTAGCGCGCCACGTCGAGCCAATATCGCGCCATGTGCTCGCCGTAACGCGGAGAGGCTAACAGGCGATCCACGAGACGCTCGTAAGCGCCGGGTTGCGTGTCCGCGAGGAAAGCGTCGGTCTCCTCCGGCGTGGGCGGCAGTCCGGTAAGGTCCAGCGTGAGGCGGCGAATCAATGTTTCCTTCTTCGCTTCTGGGGAAGGATCGAGCTGCCGTAACTCCAACGTGCCGAGAATGAAATGGTCCACTTCGTTGCGTGGCCAGTCGGCCTTTCGGACGGCGGGCGGACTCGGACGCTTCGGCGGCTCAAACGCCCAGTGCTTCTGATATTCCGCGCCCTGCTCGATCCACCCTTTCAGCAATGCAATCTGGTCAGGCGTCAACCTCTTGCCGGACTCGGCCGGCGGCATCTGGTCGTCGTTGGTCGCGCCGACGCGCTTCCAAAGCTCGCTGGCCTGGAGATCGCCGGGCTTGATGGCCTGCCGACCTTTGCGTTCCGCCGTCGCACCCTCGAAGGTATCGAGCCGCAGTTCCGCTTTCCGGTGGCCAGAGTCAAAACCGTGACAGTGCAGACAGGCGTCGGAGAGGATCGGGCGAATGTGGCGGTTGAACTCAATCTTCGCTGGCAGGCTGACAGCTGCCTTGGCTGAGATTGGGGTTAGTCCGCATAGCATCACTGCCGCGGCAAGCGCTGTCGGTAGGCACTTGTACTTGTACTGCTTTGCCATCGCTGCTAACTCCGCCCGAGTGGCAACGAATCACCATTCGCACGATGCAGTTAGCGCACCGCCGCTTCAACCAGGCTGAGTGATGGCAACAATAAGTCGCTTTGCCAATTTGGCAAATCGGAATCTACCGAGCTCCGCGGGCTGGATCAGGGTTTGGCCGAGGCACTTCCACTGCTCTCCGCCAGCGGCAGCGGCTTCATCGTCAGCGGGTCGCGCAAGGGCAATTCCGTGTAGCTGGCGGGGGCCAGTTCTTTGAGTTGTTCCTTGTGGTCGGGGTGGCCCAGCAGGATGTCGCTCTTCTGTCCAACGGTGAGAACGACCAGCTTCTCTGGGGTCAGGTATTTCCGGGCGACGCGTTGCACGTCCTCCTTGGTCACTGCATCCACGCGGGACCGGAAACGCTTCCAGAACTCCGGTTCTTTCGCATACCGACCGCTGAATTCCTCTTGAACGAAGAGGCCGGCGACCTGTCCCTTCGTGGTGAAACGGCGAGGGAACGTGTCGATAAAGCCGCGCTTGGCGGTGTTCAGTTCTTCATCCGTCACCGGTTCGGCAGCGATCCGCCGAATCTCACCCAGGACGATCGAGGTCGCGTACGCCACCGTGCGCGACTTGGTCTGAAACGACGCCGAGAACGTGAGCGGGTAATACACGCCTCCCGGGAAAGACGAACCCGCGGAATACGCCAATCCTTCGTCCGAGCGCACGCGGTTCATAATGCGCGAGGTAAAACCGCCACCGCCGAGGATGTCATTCATCATCATGACGGCGAAATAGTCCGGATTGTCCCGCTGAATGCCCGGCAGGAGTATGGTGACGCGACCTTGGTTCACGTCTTTATTGACCAAGTAAACCCCCGGCTTGGCAAAGGTCGTGTTGGTCGGCACCGGCGGCGGCGTCTCGCCGCCAAACGGCCAGTTTGCGAATAGCTTCTCCAGCTTGCCGACAAACTCCGTGCGGTCGAAATCCCCGTTGGCAGCGATAATCATGTTCGAGGGCCAGTACCACTTGCGGTGAAAGGCGACGATGTCCTCCGCCGTGATCGCTTCCAGCGATGCGGCGGTGGTGTTACGGTTGGCCGAGAACGATTCCCCAAACGCCAAGAAACCGGCTTCGCGACCCTCGATGGCGGAGGAATCGTCGTTGCGCTGCTTCATTGCCTGGAGCATCTGCTGCTTGCGCAACGCAACTTTGTCGGCCTGGAATCGAGGCGCCGTGAGCACTTCACGGAGCAGGGCCAATCCCTCGTCCACGTCTTTTGAAAGCAGGTTCAGGTTGACGGAGCCTTGCAGGTCACCGCTGCCGGAAACCAGGTTCGCCGCCAGAAAAGCGAGACGTTCCTCAAGTTCCTCCGCCGTCTTGGACTGGATGCCACCCCGGGCCAGTGAATACCCTGTCAACTTGGCAAGGCCCTCCTTGCCCAGCGGGTCCAAGTAATCGCCGACGCGGACGACCACGGAAATGTTCACCAGCGGCAACTCCCGGTCAGGCACAACATAGGCAATCGGACCAGACTTGAGCGGCACGCGGAACTGCGTCGGTGAAGGAGGCTCATAGGTCAACGACGGGTAAGTCATCTTCTCCGGGCGGGCGGGAATGGACTGCGCAGATTGGCTTTGTCGCGACCCCGGTGGGGTTGCACAGGAAACTGCCAAAGCGAGAGACAAACTGGCCGTTAACGCCTTGCCGGCCCAGGCAAATGCAATGAAGTAGTCCTTCATGACTTCTTTTCCTCCTTGTTTGCTGAAGGCTCAGATTTGGCGGTCGCGGCCTTGCGGGTGTAGGTGGCCACCGACCGTGCTTCTTTGACGAAATACTTCTTCGCCACGCGCTGCACGTCCGCCGCCGTCACAGCTTGGTATTTGGGTCCGTCCTCATTGATGGCTCGCCAGTCCCCGGAGCCATCGTAGTAAAGCAGTTGCATGAGAATCGGCGAGTTCGCTGAGAGCTTCCGGTATTCATAGGCCGCGAAGTTGTTCTTCACCTTCTGGAGCTCCTCTGCAGGAACTTCCTGATCCTTCAGCTTCTCGATCTCTTCGTAGACGGCTTGCTCGACCTCCGCCGGCAGGTGGCCGTCTTTAGCTTCGCCGTGGATGTGGAAACAGCCTGCCCATTTTTGCGAAATCTGGCTGGCATCCACATCGGTTGCCACTTCGCGCCCCAACACCAACCCCTTGTAGAGTCGGCCGGTGCGGTCCGAGAGGATTTGTGCAAAGATCTGCAGTGGATAGGAATCCTTGTGGCCAAACGGAACCGTCAGCCAGACGACGTCCACCTGCGGATTTGCCTCCGCCTCGGCATTCATGCGCTTCTCTGCCACCGGGGGCACTTCCAGCGTCACCACATCCGGCGGCAGGCCACGTCCCACGGGAATCCGGCCAAAATAGCGATTTGCCTGGGCGAGCGCGTTGGTCGCCTGGAAATCGCCCACCAGCACCAAGGTGATGTTCGCGGGGGCATAGAACGTGGCGTAGAACTCGTCGGCCTGCGCCTTTGTGATGGAGGGGATGTCTGACGGCCACCCGACCACCGGCCACTTGTAGGGATGCGATTGCCAGGTCAAGCCGTTGAACGTCTCCTCGAACTTGCCCAAGGGCGTGGATTCCGTGCGCAGTCGGCGTTCCTCAAACACCACATCGCGTTCGGAATAGAACTCGCGGAAGACCGGGCGGAAGAGGCGCTCGGATTCCATCCACATCCACAGCTCCAGCTTGTTGGCGGGCACCGTGATGAAGTAGGCGGTCATGTCTTCGCTGGTGAACGCGTTCATGCCGGACGCGCCCGCGGTGGTATAGATGCGATCGAACTCGTTCTTCACGAGCAACTGGCGTTGTTCATCCACCAGCTTCTGAAACTCCTTCTCCAACTCGCGCCAGCGGGGCGTTTTGTTCTCGATCTTCTGCAGGTCGTCAATCTCACCCCGCCGCCAGGCCGCGCGCATCTTCGCCTCCTCGGCGCGCATCTGGTCGCGCAGGCGCTCCTGTTCGGCAATGACTTCCAAATCGCGTTTGGCGTCCTTGGTGCCGATGGTGGGCGTGCCCTTGAACATCATGTGCTCGAAGAGATGCGTGATGCCGGTGATCCCAGGTCGCTCGTTGGAACTGCCCACGTGCGCCACCCAACCGCCGGCAACCGATGGCTCGTCATGCCGCTCGACCATCAGGATGCGCATCCCGTTGGGAAGTGTGTGCTCGGTGACCGGGACTTTCTGCGCCAAGGTGGCCAGGGCCGGAGTCATCAGAATCAAGGCGGCGAGAGGCTGGAACCGCCATCCGTGTTGGCACACCCGCGAAACACAGCGGGACAAATGAAGTGGTTTCATGTCAGTGGCCCAAGGTTAATTGAAGCACGCGCAACTGCAATCCGGAACACGGCATCCCGTGCGGGTCGCCAAAATCGTGCTATGATTGGCCCAAATCAACGCCCATGAAGAAACTGCTTCGGATTCTGGCTGGGACACTCGCCTTGGGAGCGCTGGCCTTTTGGCTGGCGACCGGGGCGAATGCCGGCTGGACCAAGACGACCGTGCAAACACGGACTCTGGATGAAGTCACAGGTATCGAAGCGGTCGGTTACGAGAACCGGTTCTCGCCGGGTGTTGATTTCCTCGGGGGCGCAGGGCTCGCCGCTGCCGTCCTCGCCGGAGTTTCACTCATGCTCCGGGACAAAACCAACAACGACCCAACCGCTGACAGACCCCACTCATGAAAAGACCAATCATCACCTCGTTCGTCCTGGCCGGCCTGACGGCCACCACCATCGCCGCACCGTTGACCTTCAACTTCAAAGACCCGAAGGGCGTCAACAACGCGGTTTTCAAACTCGACGCCCCGCTCGAAGCGATCAATGGTAGCGCCAACGGCATCTCCGGCACCGTAATGTTTGACCCGGAGAATCCAGCAGCGACAAAAGGCAAGATCACCGTGACCGCCGATTCCCTGCACGTTCCCAACCCGATGATGAAGACGCATATGCTCGGCGAGCAGTGGCTGGACGTCGCGAAGCATCCGGAAATCACTTTCGAGGCAACGGAACTCAAGAACGCGAAGGCCAGCGCCGACGTGACGACTGCCGATGCAGTTGGCACACTGACGATCAAAGGCGTTTCCAAGACGGTAACGGTGCCGGTGAAGCTCACCTACCTGAAGGACAAACTCGGTCAGCGCGTACCAAACCAAAAAGGCGATTTGCTCGTCATCCGTGCGACCTTCGAGATCAAGCGCACCGATTTTGGCATCAACCCCGGTGCGCCGCAGGAGAAGGTCTCAGACACTATCGAACTGACCCTGAGCATTGCGGGGGCGTCGCCGCGGTCCTGAGCGCCCCCTGCTATTGCCGGCAATTCACTTCGCCGGCACGAGAAACTGCGTGCGCGCAACCCGTCGTTGCGGTAATTGAATCCGGGTGAGCGCTGTCCGAGAGATGCACAATCTGGCCCTGATCGGTTTCATGGGAACGGGCAAGTCCGTCGTGGGCCAGTTCGCCGCGGCACAGCTTGGCTTTCCGTTCGTGGACACCGACGCGCTCGTAGAAAGCCACGCCGGCCGGAAGATTGCCGACATTTTCCGCGACGAAGGGGAACTCGCCTTCCGCGAGCGCGAACGGGCAGCGGTGCTGGAATTGGCCGCCCGCCCCCGCGCCGTCATCGCAACCGGCGGCGGGCTGGTCACGTATCGCGACAACCTGGAGTTGCTAAAGTCACAGTCCTTGGTGGTCTGCCTCTGGGCCTCGCCCGAAACGATCTTCGAGCGGGTTCGTCACCACAACCATCGCCCATTGCTGCACGATTCCGACCCGCTGGCCAAGATCCGTTCTCTGCTGGCCGTCCGCGAGCCGTTCTATCGGCAGGCCGACATCCTCATCAACACCGAGTTTCGCTCGGTGCGCGAAGTTGGCCTGCAAGTCGTTCACCAGTTTCATCTGGCCCGCGTCGCTGCGTGATGAAAGACCGCATCCGCCAGCAAGCCGCGGAACTGGGGTTCGACGATTGCCGCTTCGCCCCCGCCGCTCCACCGCGCACCGCCGACGCCCTGCTCAACTGGCTCGCCACGGGCCAGCATGGGGAAATGGCCTGGCTCGCTCGCAACGCTCACAAGCGCGTGGACCCGCAGCAAATCCTGCCCGGCGCCAAAAGCGTCATCGCCGTCGCCGCTGGCTATGGCGAAGTCGGCAACCAACTCGCCACCAGCGCGCTCTGCAACCACCCGCCACCAGTCGCCGCTCCGCCGTCAGGCTTCGTGGCCCGCTACGCCCGCCACGCCGATTACCACGACGTGATGGGGGCTCGGCTGAAGGAACTCGGTGCGTTCGTGGACCAGCTTGGCGGCCCCGACACACGATCGCTCTGGTACGTGGACACTGGCCCGATGCTGGAACGCGAGTTCGCGCAGCGGGCCGGCATCGGCTTTGTCGGCAAACACACGAATCTCATCAGCCGCAACTTCGGCAATTGGCTTCTGCTCGGCGAAATCCTGACCACGCTCGAACTCGCACCCGACACGCCGGAGAAAAACCGTTGCGGCTCCTGCACGCGCTGCCTCGAAGCCTGCCCCACGCGCGCCATCACAGCTCCGTTCCAACTCGATGCCCGGCATTGCATCTCCTACCTGACCATCGAACTCAAAGGCTCCATCCCACTTGATCTGCGCCCTGCGGTCGGAAACCGCATCTTCGGCTGCGACGATTGCCTCGCGGCATGTCCTTGGAATCGTTTCGCCCGCGAAGGCCGGTTGATGCAGACGACCATCCATAGAGAACTTGGTAAGGTGGATCTCCTGGAGATGCTCGCGCTGGACGAGATAGGCTTCAAATCGCGCTTTGCCGACACGCCCCTCGCGCGGCTGAAGTTGCGGCGGTTGCGCAGGAATGTCTGTGTGGCGTTGGGCAACGTGGGCGACCCGGCTTGCCTGCCGGCGCTGGAGCAGGTGGCGGCGGATGCCGACACGCTGGTTGTCGAACACGCTCACTGGGCGATGGCCTCCATCCGGGCACGAAATGCCTCCGCGCCGCCAGTCGCCACGTCGGCTGGACCAAAGACTGAGCTCAGCGCTGTTTCCAGCGTTCGATCTTCTTGAAGGCGTTGGCGGCCGCACTCAGCAACTCTTCCAGGCTCACTGGCTTGATGAAGTAATCCTCAAAGCCCGCCTCCCGGCAGTCCACCAATTCAAACAGCGAGGCGTAGCCCGTAACAGCGACAGCGATGGTCCAAGGCCAGCCCTTGCGAACTTCCCGGCACAGCTCGAGTCCGTTCATCGCCGGAAGATTCAAATCCATAAACAGCACCTCCGCGGGGCGCTTCCGCATGATCCGCAGCGCCTCCTCGGCGCTGCCAGCTGATTGCACGTCATATCCTGCCTTCGAGAAAACCGCGGCAAACTGCTGGCGGATAGAATTCTCGTCATCAACCACCAGGATGGATTGCTTGATCATACGCAGGTCATTCCGTCTTGGACAGCGGGGCTTCGGGCGGCACGGATGACACGCCGAAATCAATAATGTGGCTGCTTCCGTGCATATAGGGTTTGGTGTGCGCGTGGGCCAGGCGCATCATCCCTCGAGTAAACTCCCCCAGCCGTTCGATGCCTTCCCGGAGCGTGACCAGCAGGTCGTGGTTCGGATCATCCGGCGGCAGGGACATGGCCAGCAACTGCGACGCGGTCAGCACGGTTTGAAGCGGCTGATTCATCTCGTGGCACACCGCGCCGGTGGTTTGCAGCACCGCGCGCAGCCGTTCGCATTCGCAGAGCTGGGCCTGAAGTCCCAGAATCCGGCAACCCACCTGCAATCGCGCACGCAGTTCGTCGAAGACGAAGGGCTTGGTGACGAAGTCGTCGGCCCCCGCCTCCAAGGCGTGCACAAGGTCTTCGGTCCGGTTGCGCGAAGTCAGCAGGATGACGTAGATGGGCGTCGGGGTATCCCGTTCGCGCAACCGCCGGCACAACTGCACTCCGTTCAGCCGGGGCATAACCCAATCCAGCACTGCCAGCCGGGGCGCGCCCGGTTGGAGCATGAGCGTCAACGCTTCTTCCCCATCCCGGGCCATGATAACCTCGTGCCCCCATTGGGGAAGCAGGTCCTGAAGCAGGCTCAGACTATCCTCGTCATCGTCGGCCACCAGTGTTTTCATGCGTGTGTGCTTTTCACGGAGAATTTACTGCCTCGCTTGGAGCTGTGAAACCACCGACCAACCAACGCGCCTGCGAGTTCAGGAAACCGCCGCCACAACTCGCATTCCTCACTCCACCCCAATACAATTCAGCTTGGGTATCGGAAGATCCTGGAAGGGCTTTAGCGGTATTCTGAAGAAAGTGCGTAAGCGCGCGGCGAGCGCCTCGCTCACTGAACCGCCTTCAACTCGTCCGCAGTCCAAGGCTGCATGCGGCCGGCCGTCGCCCCCTTGACGGCGCTAACCTCCTCGGCCGTGATGGACGGCGCTTTGTTGCCCCACGCCTGACGGATGTAGCTTAGTGTCGCAGCGAGGTCTTCTGCCGGGAGCGCCGCACCCATTGCGGGCATGGCGAGATTCCAGTCCTCTCCCTTGACTTTGATCGGCCCACTCAAGCCATGCAGGGGAATCCGGATAACCTGATTCGCCGGGCCAAGCACCCACTCGGATCCGGCCAGCGGCGGCGCCTGACTGGGCTTGCCCAGACCGTCCGTGCCGTGGCACAACGCGCAGGTCGCCTCGTAAACAACCTTGCCGCGATTCACAAAGGCTTCAGCGTCCGAGGCCGGCTGCAATTCCGTGACTTGGGCCAGCGTGTGGTAAGGGCCATAGACCTGCGGGCTGAACCAGCCCCCGCGCGAATCGAAATAGACCATGCCCCAATAGCCGACCACGCACAGCAGCATGATCAACCACATGGGCATCGTCACTCCACCGGCCTTCGGCTCGGCGGGTTCGGGCATCACCACGTTGGCGGGTTCTCGGATCATGTCAACACAGACTGCTCGGAGCGCGGACAGCCTTGTCCGCAAGCCCAAGGCATAGGCCGCCATGTGCGCGGACCAGTTCATCCGCGCGCTGAGTATTTCTGCAACGCCATGTTGCAGTTAACGCATGCGGGGTCATCGCCATGGCGGGGAAGGTTGGGTGTGGTTGGCCACACTCGCGGTCGCCGCCGGGGCATTGGTTGCGCCGGACGCTGGTTCGGGCGGCAGGAGCATGGGCGTTTCAAAAAGCTGCGCCGAGGCTTTGAGGCTCATCAAGTACGCCACCAGTGCTTTGGCTTCCGGCTTGGGAACAATCTCAAAACCCGCTTCGGGTTTGAATGCCTCGGGGAGACGCAGTGCGTCGGGTGAGGGCTCGCGCTGAATGCTGCGCTTTTCAAACAGGTAGCGATAAGTCGGCATCACCGAACCGGGAGTAACGCTGCGGGGCGAGTAGAGATGCCAGAGCAGCCATTCCTCGCTGGCGGCACGTCCGCCGATGTTCGCCAAGTCCGGACCAACGCGTTGCGATCCCAGCATCACGGGTTGATCGTGCAGGAAATCCACCGCCACGCTGCGGCGCTTGCCCCAGCCACGTGCGATGTCCGGTCCGGTGGGCTTCACCGTGACCATGGCTTTCGCGCCAGTAACTTCGATCTGGCGGCGTGCCTTGTCAGCTTCGCTGCGTGTAACCCCGGTGAGGATCGGTTGCGGCAGTTCCTGCACGAGTCGCGCAGCCTGGTTCCGGCTGATGCTCGGAGCGACCTTCAGAATGGCCTCCACGAGTTCCGTCAAGTTGGTGCCGGACTTGACCACCGCCATGCCGATTTCAACGCCGTCCTGGCGAATCTGCTGGCTATGGCAAGTCGCGCAACCGTTCGCGCGATAGACCTCGCGACCCTGCGCGGCGAGGCCGGGACGAGCGACGGGGTAGAGATCGCCGGCCGGCACGGTTTTGCCCTCGACCTGCCGGCCCAGTTGGATTTGCGGCACCAGCACCAGCGCAAACCAGGAGCTGGCTAACGCGAAGAACGCGGCGAGGAAGATGAGCGGCCCCCGGTTCATCGAGCCGCCTCCGGAGCTTGCACGGGCGCGGTGGCCGACGCCCAGGAAGTCATCACTTGCCGGCGGGCCATTCGCACGAGCACGCCGACCATGTTTCTCAGGAAAATGAAATTGGCGAAGAGCACCAGGGCTTCGCCGAGCGTGCTCACGCGGAGCGTCATTAACGTGGAATTCACCACGCCCATGATCGGCAGGCTGGCCTGGTTCAGCTTCAGCCCCTGAACAATGCCGCCCACGGCCAGCGGCAGGACAGTGAGCGCGATGCCCAGCACCGCGACCCAGAAATGCACGGCCACGCAACGGGCGCAGAGCGGCAGCCCGGTGATGCGCGGCACGATGTAGTAGGCCCCGCCGGTCGCCGCCATTACGATGAAACCGTAAATGGCCAGATGGTGTTGGGCTGGAATGAACCAGGTGAATTGCAGCAAGTGACCCGTGGCCGGAACCGCCTCGGCGGTGTCCATGAGCGCGGAGAGGAAGTAAGCCACGAACCCAAGCCCGACGAAACGGATTGCCGGATCCGACCAAACCACGGAGCATTTGCCCTTCACCGTGCGGCGATAGTTGAGGACCGTGGCCAGCAACGGAACAAGCGCCATCATCGCCGCGACCGTGCTCAGTGTCGGAATCCACGCCGGCAATGGCGCGCTGTCCGGGATGCCTGACCAACTGCCGAATAGGACGACGCCCCAGAAGGTCACAAGCGCGAGGTAACGGCTGTGCAACGGACGTTCAATCACCTTCGGCACGAAGTAGAAGATCATCGCCAAGCCGACGAGGACGAACCAGACGGAGTGCAGATTGGCGGCATACCACCAGGCGATCACGGCCTGGGCCACGCCGCGCACGGGGCGCGCGACGAGCAGGAGGTTCGCCGTCGAGTAAATCCACGGAAACCAGAACAGCGCCGCGAGCAGAAACCACTGAGACGGGTAGAACTCGCGCACGGAGCGGCGATGCGTCGTGGCCAGCGCCGAGACACCGATGAGCGCGTAGCCGAGGAACAACAGCACGGCGGCGTAGCGCGGGAATTCCAACCACTCGAAACCGGTGCTTCCGCCTGCCAGGATCGCAATCACGCCCGCGAGCACGCCGAGATTCCAGAGCTTCGCCCCGGCAACGACCAGCAGCGGTTGCGAGAGCTTTGCGCCGCCCAATCGGGCCAGCATCCACAGGGCGACCGCCAGGCCGGCCTGCATTGCGCCACCGTAGATCAGCGCGTTCCAAGCGGCAGGTCGCACACGACCGTAAGTCAGCCAAGCATGGTCAGCCAGAAAACCGGGTCCGTGAAACTTGATCGAGGCGATGAGAGCGAAGACCGACGAGGCCAACAACCAAAACGCTGCCCCCCCGAACAACGCCATCAAAGGAATCCGGCAGGAAGCATCAAGTTCCGCAGCCGTCACCGACGGTCGGTCGGTGGCATTCAACGTCGCGTTGGCTGAAGACGCATTCATGCGGAGCGCAAGTGTATTAACACAGGCGTCCCCGCCTGTGTTGTAGAACAGGCTTCCAGCCTGCTCGCATGGCGCACAGACCCGCCGCCACAAATCGCCCGAGGCAAGCGCAGGCTGGAAGCCTGCGCTACCATCACAGGCAGAATGCCTGTGCTACTACGCGTCGGACGACTTGCAGTGCGGAGGTTCATCGAAGCCGGCGGCGGGTTATTCGTATTGGCTGGGCTTGGCTGGCGGAGGAGGCGGCACAAAGGTGGCCTTCTCCACGCGGGCGATGAGATTCGAGCGCGCCTGCGAAGGATTCTGCCACTCGCGTTCGACGAGCTTCAGCGCCGTTTCAATCGGCAGGCGGACGACGCCTTTGCCCTGGTCCACCCAGCCCACCGTGGTCAGCGCCTGGGAATCCAATCCCCGCACGTCGGCGAGATTCTTGTAGCGCTCGGCGATACGAACTTCATCGAGCGCGGTTGGCGGCACGAGCTTGCGCGTCACCCAAACCAGCGCGGCAACGATCAGGAACGCGCCCGCCACGGCGAATACGTAAGCCATGGTGGACCGGAATTTCTCGCAGCAGGAATTCATCTTGCACCTCCGTGCGGATGCGGCGGAGCGTCGGGCAGGTCATCGGTTTGATCGAGTTCACCTCCGGAAATCTGCGTGGCTACCGGATGGTAGAGGCCCATGGCCTCGATGAGCCGCGGATCTTTCAGCGGATACGGTGAAGCGCTCGCGTATTTCTTCAGGAAGACCGTCGCGAGCAATCCGCCCATGAACGCCCAGCTCCCGAGCGCGATCCACACCCACTGAAGCGGCGGGCCATTCTCGTGGATCACCGGGTAGATGTTGAAACCGAGGTCCACGAAATGCATCAGCCACGCCCACGCGCACAGCGGGATCATGTAGGGATAGACGCTCTTCACGTCAATCCGCAGCAGCGCCAGGAACGGCAGGAAGAAATGGCCGAAGATGATCACCATGCCGACCCAGAACCAGCCGCCCTGCTCGCGGATGACGTACCAGAACGTTTCCTCCGGCATGTTGGCGTTCCAGATGATGAAGTATTGCGAGAGATGGATGTAGGCGTAGAACACCGTGAAGGCGAACATCAACGAGCCGAGGAAATAGAACTGGTGATCCTTCAACACGTGGGTGAGCACGCCCTGGCGGTTCAGAATCGCGGTGATGACATAGACCGTCGCCAAGGTCGTCCACACGCTGCCGGCGAAGTAATAAACGCCGTACATCGTGGAGAACCACTGGTGCTGCATGGCCTTCATCCACATGATGGCCGCGAGCGTGAGCGTGACAGCGAACAGGAAGATGCCGATGTAAGAGAAGAAGCGCATGCGGTAGGTGCACTGCGCGTCACCGGTTTCGTCCTGCTTGAGCGACCAGTATCGGAGGCGGTTCGAAAGCAGCCACCAGGCGCCGAAGCAAATCGCCGCGACGACGTAGAACATCGGCACGGTAAACAGCGGATACTTGGCGTGGACGGCGTGATCGGCATGCGGGTCAACGTTCATCCACTGGTAGAGCTTGGGCGCGAGCAGACCGATGGGAATCCACAACACCAGCAACCACGGGAACAACAACGAAGCGATGTGTTCGCAGAACCTGCGGATCGGCACAGACCAGCCCGCGTCGAACAGGTGATGCACCAGCACGAGGAACAGACCGCCAAGGCCGATGCTCAACCAGAACATGAAAGCCAGCAGCCAGCCGTGGGCGAATTCCTTGAGGTTGACTGCGGCACCGGCAATGGCCAGCACGCCACCGACGGCCATGAAGATCGTCGGGAACTTGCGCCAGCGAGCCAAGTCGAGCGGCGGAGGATTGGGATGGGCGTGCGAGCTCATGATTACTTGGGCAGCTTGTCGCGCAATTCCGCCGGCAGGTCTTCCACGGCACCGAGCCGGCTGAGTTGCAGCGCGCGCACGTAGGCGATGATCGCCCAACGGTCCTCGACCGGAACCTGCGACGCGTAGGAAGGCATCAGCAATGTCGGCAACTTGCCGTGCGTGACGACGTTGAAGATTTCGCCATCGGACATCGCGACGAGGCGCTTGTCGTGGAAGTTGCCGATGACGGCCATGCCGAGTTTCTTGGTCACGCCGTTGCCATCGCCCTGGGCACCATGGCACGCGGCACAGAAGATCGTGTAGCGCTCCTGGCCGCGCCGGAGGAGCGTGCTGGTCACGGCCAGCGGATTGGTATCCACGAAGTTCGTCGTGCCGGTGGTCCGGCCCGTGTTCACCGGCGCGTCTTCAAACGGGAACACTGGACCGGCGATCGTTTGAATCGGCTTGCTGCGCGCGATCGTTCCGTCCACCGGAAGTTGCGAGCTCAAGCCATTCGCGAAGAAAGCGTTCGGCTGTTGTGGGCGCAACTTGAGCTGACGGTCCATGTCGGGGAATACTTCGATCGGCGTGCGGCGAGAGAGACTGCCGCGCTTGCCGGCGATGGCAATCACCGCCACGACGATCACCGCAAAGATGACGAGGAAGTAGCGCATCACTCCTCCACCGTTTCGATGTGCGCGCTGCCCGTGGACTCGAGCAGCTTGCGGGTTTCTGTGGCGTGGTATTTTGGGTCGTCCGTTTCGATCACGAGATAGAACTTGTCGTGCATCGCGCCGTTCTCGATGAACCGGCGATGCTTGAGCAGCGGATGATGCAGGCGCGGCAGGCGGTTCAGGAACAGCATCCCGCCGAGCGAACCGAATGCGCCGAACAGAATCGTCAGCTCATACGACGGCGGGAACGCGCCGTAGGGACTGAACATCGGCTTGCCACCGACGACCAGCGGGTAATCCACGGCGTTCACAAACCAGATCAGCAGCATGCCAGTTGCGTAGCCGGTCACGCCGCCGAGAAACGCGAACCAGCCGACCTTCGAGTTCTTGAGGCCCATCGCGTGATCCATGCCATGCACGGGGAACGGCGTGAAGACGTCCCAACGCCGGAAGCCGGCATCGCGCACCTTCTCGGCCGCGTGCATCAGGTCAGCAGGCGTCGCGTATTCAGCGATCAAGCCGTAGGTCTTGCCGGTGGCACTCATCAGTGATGCCCTCCGTGAGGTTTCGCGCCGCCCAGCGGGTGGTGCGGGTCCGCCTGCGGCGTCACACCTTTGACTTCCGAGATGGCGATCATCGGCAGGAAGCGCAGGAAAAGCAGGAACATCGTGAAGAATAACCCAAACGTGCCAAGGTAGGTGCAGATGTCCACCCAGGACGGCTTGAAATAACCCCAGTTGCCCGGCAGGAAATCGCGGTGCAGCGAGATCACGATGATCACGAATCGCTCGAACCACATGCCGATGTTCACCAGGATCGAGATGATGAACACGACCAGCAGATTCCGGCGGATGCTCGGGAACCAGAAGAGCTGCGGGATGACGACGTTGCAAATGATCATCGTCCAGTAGCCCCACCAGTACGGGCCGAGCGCGCGGTTGATGAAGGCGAAGCGTTCAAACGGGCTGCCGCTATACCACGCGATGAAGAACTCCATGCCGTAGGCGTAGCCCACGATGCTGCCGGTGGCGAGCGTCACCTTGCACATCACGTCAATGTGCCGCTGGGTGATCACGTCCTCGAGATGGCAGACCTTCCGGAGCGGGATGAGCAACGTCAGCACCATGCCGAAGCCGGAGAAGATCGCGCCCGCGACGAAATACGGCGGGAAGATCGTGGTGTGCCAGCCGGGCAACTGCGAGACCGCGAAGTCCAACGACACGATTGAGTGAACGGACAACACGAGCGGCGTGCTCAAGCCGGCGAGGATCAGGTAGGCCTTCTCGTAATTGCTCCAATGCCGGTTCGAGCCGGTCCAGCCGACTGCGAACAAGCCGTAGAGGAACTGCCGAATCTTCGTCTTCGCGCGGTCGCGCATCACGGCCAGATCAGGAATCAGGCCCATGTACCAAAAGAGAACCGACACCGTGAAATAGGTCGAAACGGCGAACACGTCCCACATCAGCGGCGAGCGGAACTGCGGCCAGTTGGCGTTCGAGTTCGGGATCGGGAACAGGAACCAGTCGAACCAAATACGACCGACGTGAACGGCCGGGTAGATGCCTGCGCACATCACGGCGAAAATCGTCATGGCCTCGGCGGCGCGGTTCACACCCGTGCGCCAGCGCTGCCGGAGCAGGAAGAGGATTGCCGAAATCAGCGTGCCCGCGTGGCCGATGCCGATCCACCACACAAAGTTGATGATGTCCCAGCCCCACATCGTGGGATGGTGATTGCCCCAGACGCCAACTCCGGTGCTGATCTGGTAAACCAGCATCGCGCCCAGCATGCACATCGCGAGGAAGCTCGGCACGAATGCGGCCCACCACCACAGCGGCGTCTTGCCTTCGGCGATGCCGGCAATCCGATCCGACAACCAGCCGAGGCTTCGTTGGTTGGTCACCAACGGCTCGCGCTCCAGCTCCTTCGGAACGGTCGGGATTGGGATTTGAGTCGAGGGCGCGCTCATTCGTGCCCTCCTTTTTCAACCGTGTGTCCGGTGGACAGAGTTTCGCCGTGCGCCGCGCCGTGGGCCTCAAACGGGTTGCCCGACTTGGTTTCGTATTCCTTCAGCGTCGAAGGCTCCGCCTGATAGTCCGGCATGGCCGGGTTCGGATTCCGCACGCGCGCCAGGTAGGTCGTGCGCGGCTTGATGTTCAGGAACTCCAGCACGGTGTAATCGCGCTCCTGCTGTTTCAGCTTCGCAACGCGACTTTCGGGATCGGCGATGTTTCCGAATACAATCGCGCCGGCGGGGCAGGCTTGGGCGCAGGCGGTCGTGAACGTGCCGTCCGGCACCACCACGTCGCCCGAATCGCGCGCCTTGACCTTCTGCGCAATCTTCGCCTGCTCGATCCGCTGGATGCAGAACGTGCATTTCTCCATCACGCCGCGCATGCGCACCGTGACGTCCGGGTTCTTGAGCATCTTGATCAAGTCCCACTCGTCGTCCTTGCGCTTGCCGAGCGGCCCGAGGTAAAGCTCGTTGATCGGACGCTTGTTGTAGTCGAAATAATTGAACCGGCGGACCTTGAACGGGCAGTTGTTCGAGCAATACCGCGTGCCGACGCAGCGGTTGTAGGCCATCACGTTCAGGCCTTCCTGGTCGTGAACGGTCGCGTTCACCGGGCAGACGCTCTCGCACGGCGCGGCTTCGCAATGCTGGCAAAGCATCGGCTGCGTGACCACCTGCGGATCGTCAATCCA
>CAZWJC010000022.1:0-41589 GCA_964634255.1 uncultured Verrucomicrobiota bacterium
AAGGTGGACGAACTCTCGCAGGCCAGCAACGACATGAAGAACCTGCTCGACAGCACGGATATTGCGACGCTGTTCCTGGACAAGGAGCTGCGCGTGCGTCGGTTCACCTCCCAAGCGACGAAGATCATCAAGCTGATCCCGGGCGACGTGGGCCGGCCCGTCACCGACCTGGTCTCGGACCTGAAGCACCCCACGCTGGCAGCCGACGTGCGCGAAGTGTTGCGGACCCTGGCCTCGACGGAAAAGCCCGTGGCGGCCGACGACGGACGTTGGTTCACCGTGCGGATCATGCCCTACCGCACGTTGGACGACCGGATTGACGGCGTCGTGATCACGTTCGCGGACATCAGCGCGGCCAAGACGTTGGAGGCGAAATTGCGCAGCCAGCACGCCAGTTTGGAAAAGCAAGTCGTGGAACGGAACCTGAAACAGGAGAAGGTCGTGGGAGCGTTGCGGTCGCCGAGAAAGCGCAAAGTGGCGAGCAGTAGCGGTGAGCAATGAACAGTGACCAGTCAACATTCAGCCGTCGTCGCCCTCGGAGCGGCTGGCAACGTAGCGGCAGGCATCCTGCCTGCCGTAGCCGCCGGCATCCAGCCGCCCGGCGGGAGTTGACCGAATCGCCATGAGCGCCATGACTCCTCACGAACACCGGGCTGGAGACCCATCACCAAACCCGGCTGAAGACCAAGCCCAGAACCCGGCTGGAAGCCGGTCTTTACGGCAGGCTGGGAAGCCTGCCGCTACGGCACCCGCAGTCCCCACGCCCAGCGTTGGGAAGCCTGCCACCACAGCGCCTGCGGTTACCCCGCCCGACTTAGCGAAGGGGGAAACGCCGCCATCGCCGCCCTCCAAGCAGGCCGCTGGCTTCCACTTTCGCGGGCGGCTGCCACATGTGAAGCGTGAAGGAGTGGCCTACTTCGTCACCTTTCGTCTGGCGGATTCCCTGCCCGCTGACGAAATCCGCCGGCTCAAGCACGAACGCGAAGCGCTCCTCGCCGATGCGCTGGCCCACAAACGTCCGCTCACCTGGCACGAAGAGCAGCAGCTCCTGGCCTGGTATTCCGAGAAGGTGGAGCGGTTGCTGGACGCAGGCCACGGCGACTGCTGGCTCAACCGGCCCGAGGTCGGCGAACTCGTGGCGACCGCGGTGAAGTTCTTCGCCGGACAACGATACGACTTGCGCGCTTGGGTCGTGATGCCGAATCACGTTCATGTTGTTGTCTGGCCACATCCGGGACGCGTGGTCAGCGAGATCCTGCACAGTTGGAAATCCTACACCGCCACCCAGGCCAACCGGCTCTTGCGGCGCGAGCACGAGCCCTTCTGGCAAACGGAATCCTACGATCATTGGATTCGCGATGACGCCGAGAGCACGCGCCTGGTAGCTTACATCGAAGCCAACCCGGTGAAAGCCGGCTTGTGCGCGCGTCCCGAAGACTGGCGCTGGAGCAGCGCTCACCACCGGGCCGCAGCGGTAGGTAGAACTGTGGCGGCAGGCATCCTGCCTGCCGTAGCCGGCGGCTTCCAGCCGCCGGGCCCGCAACCACGCAAGACACCATGACTGCGCACTCGCAACCTCAACGCCCGGCTGGAAACCGAGCCCCAGACCCGGCTGGAAGCCGGGCTATACGGCAGGCTGGGAAGCCTGCCGCTACGGACGAACAGGCCGCAAACATCCTCCGGGCGGCCGAACCCACGGACCGGGGTGCCGCCGAATGGCGTCGCCGTGCCGAGGAGCGCCTGCGCGAGCAACCTCCGGAAACCAATCAGACCCAGACCGCGGCGGATAGGGAGCGCCTGGTGCATGAACTGCAGGTGCATCAGATCGAGCTGGAGATGCAAAACGAGGAACTCCAGGAGACGCGCGGCAAACTGGAGGTGTTCCTGGCCCAGTACGCCGACCTCTACGACTTTGCCCCGACGGGCTACTTCAGCCTCGCCGCTGACGGAGCCATCATCGAGGTGAATCTCACCGGGGCGAGCCTTGTCGGAATCGAGCGCGCCCGACTCTTGGACCGGCGCTTCACGTCGCTGGTTTCCGAGGCGGACCAACCCGGCTTCAAGGCCTTCCTCGAAAAAGTCTTTGCGGGAGAGGGCCGGCAATTCTGCGAGGTGTCACTGCCCAGAGCGACAACCGCTCCGCTCTTCGTGCGCATCGAAGCCGTGACTTGGCGGGATCAGCAGGAGTGCCGCGCCGTCGTGTTGGACGTCACCGACCGCCACCGGGCCGAGGCGGAGCGGGAGCGGTTGATTCAGGAACTGCAAACGGCCCTAGCCCGGGTGAAGCAGTTGAGCGGGCTGATTCCCATCTGCGCCGGCTGCAAAAAGATCCGGGATGACAAGGGGTATTGGGAGCAGGTGGAGAGCTACATCCAGCATCACTCCGAAGCCACCTTTACCCACAGCCTGTGCCCGGATTGCATCAAGAGGTGCTACCCGGAACTTGATGACGCCTTCCCCGAATCAACCACGCCGGGCGCGCCCGCCGGGGAAATGCCGGGGCCTGCCACCGCAAAGAACGCCGCGCCATGAAGAAGCACCAGCTCAAGCCCGAAGACGCCGTCGTGCTGCGTCACCGCGCCGAAACCCGGCTGAGGGAACAGCAGAAGCATGAGAGGTTGAAGGTTGGGACAACGTCGCCCGACATCGACCCGCAGCGGATGCTGCACGAATTGCAGGTCCACCAAGTCGAACTGGAGATGCAGAACGCGGAACTCCAAGCCGCCCGGGACCGGATGGAGACGCTTCTGGAGAAATACACCGACCTCTATGATTTCGCCCCGGTCGGCCATTTCTCGCTGGATGAACAGGGCCGGATTTTGGAGGTGAACCTGACGGGAGCGGCTTTGCTTGGCGTGGAGCGGTTACGTCTCCTGAATCAGCCGTTGCAGCGGTATGTGGCCTCGACGAGCCGGACGAGCTTTCGCGCCTTTTTGGAACACGTCTTCGCCGGGTCCGGCAAACAGACCTGCGAGGTCGCCCTGCAGAAAGAGGACGGAGCACCATTCTGGTCCAGCGTTCATGGCACTTCTGCCATCTCCAGCAACAGTCCGCGCAAATGGTGCCGTGTGGCGATTTCGGACATTACCGCGCTCAAGCAAGCGGAGGAAGCGCAACGCCGGATGGAGGTATTGGCACTCGCGAACCGGAAGTTGCGGCGGGAGATCGTCCGGCGGCAGGCGGTCGAGAAAGCGCTCAAGCAAAGCGAGCTTCACCAGACCCGGATGTTGGAACAGTCACGGCACATGCAGGAACAATTGCGGCATCTGTCCCATCAAATCCTGCGGGCGCAGGAGGAGGAACGGAAGCGCATCAGCCGCGAGTTACATGATGAAATCAGCCAGACGCTGGTGGGCATCAACGTCCATCTGGAAACCCTGGCCCGGGAGGTGACGGTTCACCCCGGACGGCTCAAGCAGCAGATCGCCCGGACCCAACGGCTGGTGGCGAAATCGGTGGACATCGTGCATCAGTTCGCCCGGGAGTTGCGTCCGACCTCTCTGGACGACCTGGGACTGGTCGCCACGCTGCACGCCTTCATGAAGGACTTCACGAAACGGACGGGCATCCGGGTTCACTTCACGACGTTTACTTCCGGCTGGATTGAGGGTTTGGACAGTGCCCTGCGAACGGTCTTCTACCGGGTCGCCCAGGAAGCGCTGACGAATGTCGCCCGCCATGCGCAAGCCACCCGCGTGGAATTGACCCTCCAGAAACTGCCGGACGCCCTGCTCATGCAAGTCAAAGATGACGGCAAAGCCTTCGAGGTGGAACGGACGTTGCACCCCACGCGCAACAAACGGCTCGGGCTGGTGGGCATGCGGGAGCGGGTGGAGATGGTCGGTGGCAGCCTGCGCGTGGAATCCGCGCCGGGCCAAGGCACAACCATCCGCGTGCAGATTCCTGTCCAGCAACCCGCGCGGGGGGGGGGGGGGGCGGAAAACACGCAGACGAAACCTCGGTCCGAACCAAACTCTAAGTGAACATGAACGCATCACCGTCCGACTGACGGATGTTCTTGAATGAAAACTCACGATCACAAACCCACCTCACCAAAGACTCAATTGCCCAAATGTCCCACGGGCATCCAGGGTCTCGACGAAATCACCGGCGGCGGATTGCCGCGCGGACGGCCCACGCTGGTGTGCGGCGGCGCGGGTTGCGGCAAGACGCTGCTCGCCGCGGAATTCCTGGTGCGCGGCGCGGCGCAATTCGGCGAGCCGGGCGTGTTCATGTCGTTCGAGGAGACGGACGCGGAGTTGAAGGCCAACGTCGCGTCGCTGGGCTTTGATCTGGCGGGCCTGGTCCGGCGCAAAAAAATCGTGCTCGAACACGTGTACATCGAGCGCAGTGAAATCACGGAGACCGGCGAGTATGACCTGGAAGGGTTGTTCGTCCGGCTCAATCACGCGATTGATTCCATCGGCGCCAAGCGCGTGGTGCTGGACACGCTGGAAGCGCTGTTCGCCGGCCTGCCCAACGAAGCCATCCTGCGCGCGGAATTGCGCCGGCTCTTCCGCTGGCTCAAGGACAAAGGCGTGACCGCCGTCATCACCGCGGAGCGCGGGCGCGAACAACTGACGCGCCACGGGCTGGAGGAATACGTGTCCGACTGCGTCATCCTGCTCGACCATCGGGTCTTTGAGCAGATTGCCACGCGGCATCTGCGCGTGGTGAAATATCGCGGCGCCTTGCACGGCACCAACGAATTTCCTTTCCACATCGGCGAAGACGGGATCCGCGTATTGCCCATCACGTCGCTGGGGTTGAATCACAAGGTGTCGAACGAGCGGATTGGGACCGGCATCCCGCGGCTCGACGCGATGCTGAGCGGGCGGGGTTTCTTTCGCGGCAGCAGCATCCTGCTCACCGGCACGGCCGGCACGGGCAAGACGAGCGTTGGCGCTTGTTTTGCCCAGGCCGCCGCCCGGCGTGGGGAACGCGTGCTCTTCTTCTCGTTCGAGGAATCGCCCAACCAGATCATCCGCAACATGCGATCCATCGGCTTACGCCTGGAGCCGTTGGTCCAGCAAGGGCTGCTGCGGTTTCACTCGGCGCGGCCCACGCTCTACGGCCTGGAAAGGCACCTGGCCACGATGTTCAAGGAGATCGCGGTGTTTCAACCCCAGGTCGTCATCGTGGACCCGATCACCAGCCTGTTGACCGCGGGCACGGATTACGAAACCAAGGGAATGGTGACGCGGCTGATTGATTTCTTGAAGGGCGGACAAGTCACCTCGCTGTTCACCAGCCTGACGCACGGCGGCCACGCGCTGCAACAAAGTGAAATCGCCATGTCCTCGCTCATGGACTCGTGGGTGTTGTTGCAGGACTTCGAAGGCAACGGCGAACGCAATCGCGTGCTCTATGTGCTCAAAGCGCGCGGCATGGCGCACTCGAACCAGGTTCGCGAGTTCCTGATTTCCAACCGGGGCATTGACCTGGTGGACGCTTACAACGGTCCGAGCGGCGTCCTGACCGGCGCGGCGCGCGTGGCGCAGACCGCGCGCGAAACGGCCGAAGCGCTGGCCAACCAGCAGGAAGCGGCCCGCCGCAAGCGGGAATTGGCCCGTAAACGCGCGACGATCGAACAGCAGGTCGCCGGGTTGCGCTCCGAATACGAAGCCGAAGAGGCGGAACTGCGGCGCGTGGATGAACAGGTGGGCACGCGCACGCGCGTGCTGACCTCCCAGTGGACCGAATTGGCCCGCTTGCGCCATGCAGATGCCTCGGTCGCCGCCGGCGCACGCGGCAACTCCAAGCCGAAAAGCAAACGATGAAAACAAAAACCGTGAAACGACCCAAGTCCGGCGCCAAGGGCCGGTCCGCCAAACTCTGGCAACTGCGCCTGTACGTGGCCGGCCAGACACCCAGATCGCTGACGGCGTTCTCGAATCTGAAGCAGATTTGCGAAGACCACCTCAAAGGCCGCTATGATATCGAGGTGATTGATCTGGTGGAGCAGCCGCAGCTGTCCCGCGGCGACCAGATCCTGGCGATTCCCACGCTGGTGCGCAAGCTGCCGCGGCCCGTGCGAAAGATCATTGGCGACCTCTCCAACACCGAGCGCGTGCTTGTGGGGTTGGATTTGCGCCCCGCCGATTAACCAAGACCCACGCACGTGAAAGCGAAAAAATCCAACCGCGCGACCCAGGCTTTTGAGAAAGCCCTGGCCGCCGGGCCCACCGGCAAATGCGTCCTGCGACTCTACGTCGCCGGCGCCACTGACCGATCGCGCCGGGCCATCCTGCGCGCCCGGCAACTGTGCGAAACCGAACTCAAGGGCCATTACGACCTGGAAGTGATTGACGTTTATCAGCAGCCCATCCTCGCGCGCGACGGCCAGATCCTCGCGACCCCAACGCTGGTCCGGGAATTTCCGCAGCCGGTACGCCGGCTGATCGGCAACCTGGCGAACACCCCCAGCCTGTTTGTCGGGCTGGATGTGGACCTGGAGGGCAAGACCCGCCGATGAAAAGCGCCCGCCGCCAACGCTCCGCCCGCCGCCTGCCCTCCGGCGATCTCGCCGAACTGCGTGCGCGCCTGGCCGACGCCGAGGAAACGCTTCGTGCCATCCGCAGCGGCGAAGTGGATGCGGTGGTGGTCGCGGGCAAACGAGGTCCGCGGGTGTTTACGCTGGCAGGCGCCGAGCACGCCTACCGCGTGCTCATTGAATCCATGCACGAAGGGGCGCTGACGTTGACGGCGCAAGGAGTGATTCTTTACGCCAACCGGTGCTTCGCCAAGATGGTTAAATGTCCGCTGGAGCAGGTGGTGGGTAGTTTGTTTCGCCGTTTTCTCTCCGCCGAAGACCAGGCCACGCTCCGACCCCTGCTCAATCGGGCCGGCCGAGCCGGCTCTAAAATCCGCGTGTCGCTCAAGGCTGGCAAGGGTTCGCATATGCCGGTGCAAATCTCCATTCGCCCGCTGGCCAGGAGTGGTTTCAACCGCGCGGTCATCGGCCTGGTGGTGACGGACCTGACGGAAGCCCGGCGGACCGAGGAACGGCTGCGAGCGTTATCCCACCGCTTGGTGGACGTGCAGGAAACCGAGCGCCGGCGCGTGGCCTTTGAATTGCACGACCGCGTCACCCAGCTTCTCTGCGGCATCCTCGTGCGCAGCCAGACACTGGCGGGCACACTCTCGGCGCGCGACGGGTCGGCGAAGCGGGAGGCGATTGAACTCCGCAAGCTGCTTGGCCAAACGGCCGAAGAGGTGGAGCGCATCTCGCGCAATCTTCGGCCCAGCGTGTTGGACGAGTTGGGTCTGGCCGCGGTCCTGCGCGACACCAGCGCGGAGTTCACGGCACGCACGGGCGTCTCCATCAAGCTGGCGTGCGCACACCTGGTCGCGCGTCCGCCTGCCGACACGGAGCTGACGCTCTACCGCATTTTTCAGGAAGCCCTAAAGAACGTGGAGAACTGCGCCCGCGCACGCCACGTGACCGTGCGCCTGAAGCAGCAGGGCGAGTTCATGCAGTTGACGATCCATGACGACGGGATCGGTTTCGACCTGGATCGTCACGCCGCCCGACGAAGAGGAAAAGACCGCCTGGGTTTGCTCAGCATGCGCGAGCGGGCGAACTACGTGGGCGGCGTCCTCAATGTCAAATCCGCGCCGGGCCAAGGCACAACCATCCGCGCGCAGATACCCTTCGGCGGCCCCCGTGGAGGGGCGCAAAACTCGCTGATGAACCATTCTCAACCCATTTTTGAATCACTATGAAACGAATCACTGTTTTGATTGCGGAAGACCACATGGTCGTACGCGAGGGGTTTCGCAAGATGCTGGAGCTGGAGGAGGACATTGAAGTCGTCGGTGAAGCGGCGGACGGCCGGCAAGCCGTTAGCTTGGCCAAGAAACTGCGCCCGGCCGTGGTCCTGATGGACATCGCCATGCCGGAGCTCAACGGTTTGGAAGCCACACGGCAGGTGCTCAAGGCGCTCCCAGATACCAAAGTGCTGATTCTCTCTGCGCACAACGATGACGCATATGTCGAAAGCGCAACCAGCTCCGGCGCGATGGGGTTCCTGCTCAAGCAAACCTCCTCCCACGTGGTGTGTGAGGCGATCCGGAAAATCCAAACGGGAAGCAAGTTCTTCTGCCCTGCGGTTGCCCGACGACTGCACCAACTGGAAGGCAGGTCGCAGGACCGCGCCGGCATGTCGCCTCCCCGCCACGCCCAGCTGACGTCGCGCGAGATGGAAGTGCTGCAACTGATCGCGGAGGGCAAAGCCAACAAGGAGACGGCGGCGGCCTTGGGCATCAGCAGCAAGACGGTTGAAAAGCACCGTGAAAAGGTCATGAGCAAGCTCGACATTCACGACACGGCCGGACTGACGCGCTACGCCATCGGCGCCGGCATCATCGAGAGCAGCGTCCAGTTGACCATCGCCTAGGGTTCCGTCCGGATTTGCTGGGCGGGTCTGGTCCGCATCGTCCTCAAGCGGTGTGCTCCCCGCCGCGGCGATGGATCGTGGATCCACCTCTTCCCTCGCTCCAATCGAGCCCGCAGCCATCGCGACGTTCGGGGGGCGACGCACGATGGATGCCAGTTCTTATGGGGTAAACACCCCATAGGTAAACACCCCATAGAACGGGCGGGCTGATTTGATTTACTGTCGCCGCGTGAAAAACGGAATGCTTTTCCTAAAGGCAATTCAGAAACCGCGCCACCGGCACTGCCAAACACAGACTCGCCCCAAGTAGAAAGCAAACAGAACCATGAATCCTCCAATCCAGAATCTCCAAGATGCCACGCCCACTGGTATTAGACTCTTCTCAGGTGATGCTCCTGAAACTGGGCGAAGACCAAGCGCTTTGCGTGGATCCCCCGGTCGTTTCCTCTTCGTGGCGTTTCTCGCGGGACTGCTTTGTCTGTTGTCCAGCGCGCCTTTGACCCACGCGCAAGGGATTCCGCCGGGATGCTCTGGCAGCGCCATTGGGATCAGTCTGTTCACCTCCGCGCCGGACGTCCATATCGGCGACACGGTGTTTTACAGCGCCAGTGTATTCAATGGTCTCCCCGGGAATCCGACCTCGTGTGATGCGTCCAACATTCTCGCCTCGATCACGACGCCCGACGGGGTTGTGCATCCGCTCGCGTTGCGGCGGACCTATTTGTCTCACACCCAGTCTGACTTTTACACCAACGTCGTCAGCTACGTGGTGCGCGCTCAGGACATTCGCACGGATGGCACGGTGCGCGCAACGGCCGCGGTCACCGCGGTGATTTACCAGAACGACACCCCCAGCACGGGTGGTGCAAACCAGGGCGTGAACACCGAAGTGAGTCAGCCCTGCATCCGGCTCACGGCGCAATGTGTTGGAGGCGTCGGAGAGAATGGGGCGATTACGTTCACGGGCACGGTCACCAATTGCGGTAACAACACGCTGGTGGGCGTCACGGTCACCAATTTCGTCAACGGCGGGCAGTTCCACGTGACGTTCATCACCAATCTCCTTCGTGGCCAGGTCGCCTCGTTCAGCGGAAGCTGGGTCCCGTTGGATCCCTGCAATCCGAGCACGGCCACCTTCACGGCCCAAGGCGTGGACCAGTACACCACCCATCCTCGGACGGTGACAAGTTCTGCCAACACCACCTGTCAGAACATTCTGACTCCGGGCATCAAGGTAACCAAGCTCTGTCCCATCGAGCCGGTTTCTCCCGGCCAGTTGCTGACCTTCTCCGGCAGTGTCAGTAACACTGGCAATGTGACGTTGACCAACATCGTCGTGGTGAACAGCCAGCCGGCGGCCAATACGCGCGTGTTTACTTACCCGAGCTTGGCGCCCGGTGAGGTCGCCGATTTCACCGGCAGTTACCTCGCACCGACCAATTGCTCCGTGGCGGACACTTTGACCGCCAGCGCCGCCAGCCGCTGCGGCGTCGGCGTTAGCAGCACAGCCAGTGCGACGTGTCCCATCCGGACGACGCCCCAAATAGCGGTCTCTGCGGCCTGTCCGACCGCTCCGGTCGTGCCCGGCGGTTCGCTGGTCTATAGCGGCACGGTCCGCAACGTTGGCGATACGACCCTCAACAACGTGGTCGTGATCAGTGATCGTCCCACACCCAACACGGTCGTGCTCACGGTGGCCGCCCTGGCTCCGGGCGCGTCTGCCAACTTCACGCGCAACCTGACCGCACCGACCAACGCCTGCGACGTTACCACTACTTTCAGTGCCCGGGGCAAGGACGCGTGCACGCCCAACACGGTCACGAACACGATCTCAACCACCTGTCTGATCACTACGGCCCCAGCCGTCGCGGTCACGCTGGTCTGTCCGACCACGCCCGTGGCCACGGGAGGCCTGATCACTTACTCTGGAACTGTGAGAAACTCCGGCAACGTCACGTTGAACAATGTGACCGTCGTCAACAGCCAGTCCGTACCCAGTACCGTGTTGACCGTGCCGAGCCTGGCCGCCGGAGCGTCCGCGAACTTTACCGCGAGCTTCACGGCGCCCGCCGATGAATGCTCCGTCAGCAGCACGGTGACGGCCAGCGGCCGCGATGGCTGCACGGAGGCCTTGGTGAGCCACAGCGCGTCGGCGACCTGTTCACTGGTGACGAGTCCGCGCATCGTCGTCACTCAAACCTGCCCGGAGGGACCATCAGGCTTGGGCGGTCTCCTCACCTACAGCGGCTCGGTCAGCAACGCAGGCAACATCACACTTACCAACGTGACGGTGATAAATGATCGTACCGGCGCGACGCCCGTTTTCACGGCCGCCACATTGTCACCCGGCGCTGTTGCGAGTTTCACCGGTAGTTACACGGTGCCCGCCAACAGCGGTTGCGCCATCACTTCCACCCTGACCGCGAACGCGCGCAACAAATGCACGGGCACCCTGGTCACGGCCAGCGCGACGGCGACTTGTCCGTTGCAGGGAGCGCCTGACATTGCGGTGACGCTGGCCTGCCCGGTCACGCCGACACCGTTGGGGGGACTCCTGACCTTCAGCGGCACGGTTCGCAACGCCGGCAACGTTACGCTGACGAATGTGGTCGTGACCCGGGGGGTGCCGGAGCCGAGCACCGTGGTTCTCACGCGCGCCAGCCTCGCCCCGGGAGCATCGGTCAGTTTCACCGGTAGCTATACCGTGCCGGTTGCCGACATCTGTTCGATCACCACTTCCGTCAGCGCCACCGCCAAGGATCAGTGTGTCGGCACGAGTGTCATCGCCAATGCCACCACCGAGTGTCCCCTGGTCGCCACGCCCAACATCCGCGTAACCCAAGCCTGCCCGCCCAATCCGGTAGCACCCGGAGAACTGATCACTTATAGCGGGAGCGTCAGCAACACCGGGAACATCACGCTGACGAACATCATCGTGGTGAGCAGCCAGCCCTCCGCCAACACCGTGGTGTTTACGGCGGCTGCTCTCGCTCCTGGAACCGCGGCCAGTTTCAGCAGCAGCTTTAATGCTCCCTTGGATGCGTGCGCCGCAACCTCGACGTTGGCGGCCACAGGCCAGAACCAGTGCAACGGCAACCGGGTGAACAGCAGCGTGACGACCACTTGTCCGTTGGTGACCGCTCCCGAAATCCGGGTGACCAAAGCTTGCCCCGCCACCGCGGTTACCGAAGGCGGCCGGCTGGTTTTCACGGGCACCGTGACCAACACGGGCAATGTCACGTTGACCAATATCCTCGTGGTCAACAACCGGCCCGCGGCCAACACGGCGGTCCTTGGCCCGATCACGCTGGCGCCGGGCGCGGGCACGAATTTTAGCGGCAGCTACACCGCTCCGCTGAATGCTTGTTCAGTCACCGACACGCTGACCGCCAGCGGCCGGGACAAATGCACCGGCAGCATGGTGACCAATGCCATCTCGGAAACCTGTCCCATCACCACCATTCCGCAGATTGCGGTCACGCTGGCCTGTCCGAATGTGCCCGTCGCGACCGGCGGTTTGATCACCTACACGGGGAGCGTCAGGAATTCCGGCAACGTCACGCTGAATAATGTGACTGTCGTCAACCCCCAGGCGTCCCCCAGCACGGTATTGACCGTGGCCAGTCTGGCACCCGGAGCGTCCGCCGGTTTTACGGCGAGCTTCACGGCGCCCTTGGATTCCTGTTCGGTCAGCAGCACAGTGACCGCCAGTGGCAGCGACGCCTGCACCGAGATGAGCGTTTCAGCCGCCGCGTCGGCAACCTGTTCGCTGGTGACAGCGCCGCGCCTCGTCGTCACGCACAACTGCCCGCCGGAACCGGTCAGGCTCGGCGGGGTCCTCACGTACAGCGGCACCGTCAGCAACGCCGGCAACATCACGCTCACCAACGTGGTCGTAACCAATGATCGCAGTGGTGCGTCACCCGTCTTCACGGTCGCCACGCTCGCGCCGGGAGTGTCCGCCAGTTTCAGCGGCAGTTACTCCGTGCCCGCAAACAGCGCCTGTTCCATCACGTCCACCTTGACCGGCATCGCCTATGATCCCTGCACGGGCACCCGCGTCACCGCAAATGCGTCCGCAACCTGTCCGCTGCTGACGAACCCGGGTATTGTCGTCACCCAAACCTGCCCGCCGAACCTGGTGAGTCCGGGCGGCATCCTCACTTACACCGGAACGGTGAGAAACGCCGGCAACATTACGTTGACCAACGTCGTCGTGGTTAACAATGAGCCGGCCCCCAACACGGTGATCTTCACCGTTGCCACACTGGCCCCGAATGCTACGGCCAATTTCACGGGCAGCTATCAGGTGCCCGCGAACTGCTGTGTGAGTTCCAGCACCGTCGGCGCGACGGGCCGGGACATCTGCACCGGCACCCTCGTCGCCGACACGTACACGGCCACCTGCACGGCGCTTACAGTGCCACGGATTGTCGTGACCAAGGCGTGTCCGACAAAGACCGTCGAACCGGGAGACATGCTGCGATACAGCGGCACGGTGAGCAACGCCGGCACCATCACCCTGATCAACGTGACCGTTGAGAACACTCAGCCGAGCCCAGATTCGCTCGTGCTCGGACCGATCACGCTGGCCCCTGGTGAATCCGTCAGCTACTACGCGTCCTACCTGGTGGTGCCTGATTTCTGTGGCACAGACACGGTTACCGCGCGCGGTTTGGACGCCTGCACCTTCGCCCCGGTGGTCAACAGTGTGACGACGACCTGCCCGATCGTGACGACACCGCGCATTTTCGTGACGAAGAACTGTCCGCCAGAACCCACCCCGCACTTGGGCCTCCTGATCTTCACCGGCACGGTCAGCAATCCGGGCAATGTCACCTTGACCAATGTCTTCGTGGTCAACAATCAGCCGAGCAACAACACGCCGGTCATTGGTCCCATTACCCTCGCGCCAGGCGACTCGGTCAACTTTACCGGCAGCTACACCACGCCGCGGTATTGTTGCGACATTGTGGACACCCTCACGGCGCGCGGCCGGGGTCGTTGTTCGGGTGAGCAGGTGGCGGCGACCGCCACGGCGATCTGTCCGTTGCTCAACACGCCCCGCATCGCAGTCACCAAGAATTGCCCGACGACCGACGTGCCGGTGGGCGGCGTGTTTGCCTACAGCGGCTCCGTGAGCAACTCAGGCGACACGATTCTGACGAACGTCTACGTGGTCAGCAGCGCGCCAAGTCCCAACACGCCCTTGTTGGGACCGATTGAACTGGCCCCGGGTGAAACGAAATGGTTCAGCGGCAGCTACACGGTTACGGCCAACGCCGATCCACAGTGGGATACGGTCACCGCCCGCGGCATGAACACCTGCGCAGGAATCACCACCAAAGCCACGGCCAATTGTTTCGGGCCGGTGTCAGCGGTTACGCCAGCCATTACGGTGGTGACGATGGCCGATGGCTGGGCGACGGTTTCCTGGACAGCCACGCCGGGAACGGTCTACACCCTCCAAGCCAAGACGAGTCTGGCCGATCCAAACTGGGTCAGCATTCCGGGCAATGTGACTGCCAGCGGTAGTACCGCCTCAAAGAGCGAGGCGGTCGGAGCATCCAGTCACCGCTTCTATCGGGTCATGGTCGTGCCATGACTGACTGACACCCGGGAATGACCACGCCAACCGGAGGCAAGCGAGAGACACTCTGCTTCCTCCGGTTGGGTTTTAGCAAACGAAGAACCCGCTTGAATGAAGAAAACGACCCCACCAAACGACCGACAAACACCTCGATTATGAAAACGACACGCTTTGCTGCAACGCTTTGGATGAGCGCATCGTGCCTCGCCGCTTGGGCCGAGGGCGCACCTAAAATCCAGTTTGATCAGACAGTGTACGATTTCGGCAAAACCTCGCAGGTCGCTGCCGTCTCCGGCGTCTTCAAGTTCAAGAACGCTGGCGACGCCTTGCTCAAAGTGCAACCGCCCAGCCCATCCTGCGGCTGTACGGTCACCGAGTTGAAGCCAGACACGCTCCCGCCAGGCGCCACGGGCGAACTGCCCTTCACGTTGAATCTCGGTCTTCACCGGGCGACCCTGGAGAAGCACATCGTGGTGCGATCGAACGATCCGCAGACGCCCGAAGTTTCGCTCGTCATCAAGGTGGATTACACGCCGCTCTACGAAATCAGCCCCCTGGCGCTGGTACCGAATCTCCCGATGGGCGTTGTGGCCACCAATCAATTCGCCACCATTACGCGCACGGACGGAAAGCCGCTGCGGATTGCGAGGCTCGACGCATCGAAGCCCTGGATCACCGCGACCGTGGAGCCCGGCGTCAGCGCGGATGCGGCCACCGCGCGCATTTGCGTAACCATTCAACGCGAGGGGCCGCCGCGGCGCTTTAGTGAATTCGTCCACGTTTATGCCGCCGAGCAGACGAACGCGCCCGTCTCCAGTCTCTACCTTTACGGCCAGGTCATGGGCGAGGTTTCGCTCAGCCCGGAAGCCCTGTACTGGAGCGTGGCCGACGCGACGAATGCCCCGACGGAGCGCCCCGAGGCGCAGGTGCTGCGGCGAGTGACGATTCGCTCGGCCGACGGCAAGGCGATTGAAGTGAAGAATCCGCAGAGCACGATCAAGGGGATCAAGGTTGAGCTGGTGCCCAAGGAGGCTGGCACGGTTTACGAGCTGGTCGCCCGCTTGGACGAGATGCCCGCAAGCAGCGTGAGCGGTAATCTGTCGTTTGAGACCTCGGTGACCGCGCAGCCCATGATTGAGGTGCCGGTCATCGTCAATGTTTTCAAACCCTAAGGGGTTCAAAAGAACACCGCAGCCGCATCAAGAGCACGTTCAGTCGGACGATTGTCCCGCCGATTTCCCAGGGGCTCTCACTTGCTCGCTCTGAATCTGGCTGCAGGTAGTTTCGACGGGGCACCGCGAGCAGATCTGCGACTCGTCACACTTGGAATGAGGTGAACGTCCCATAGGGAAACACCCCATAGCGCCAACCATAGGCAACAGCATACGATCAGTGCTATGAGAAACAGCAAGATCATCGGTGAGAAGAAGCCTGCCGAACTGCCGCCTCCGGTCCTGCTTCAGAACTGCAATCGAACCAGAATCGAAGTCCGTTGGTTGGAGACTGAATCCCCACTGGCCATTTGTCTTCCCGTTGACATCCACCATGTCATCCCCTCGCCAACACAACGTGCGCATCGCTTCCCGATGCACGGAATGGGCGCTTCCCCGCAGTGAAGCTGCTTCTCATCAGCAGACGTCGCCAGACCTCTCAACAAAAAGCCAATAATGACGACGCTTCTTGAAACGCCCGGGCGCAGAGCCACTGTCTCGCCAAACCAAATCCCCGGTGAGCCGCCCCGGCGCATCCTCGTGGTCGAGGACGACGTGGAGATCCGCCAGCTCAACGCCCGTATTCTGGTTCGCTCCGGTTACCAAGTCGCCGCCGCCGGAGATGGGGCCGCAGGTTGGGAAGCACTTCGGGCCAGCACCTTCGATCTCCTGACCACCGACCACGACATGCCGAAATTGTCCGGCTTGGAACTAGTCAGAAAGGCGCGTGCCGCGCGCATGGCGCTGCCGGTCATCCTGGCCTCGGGCTCATGGCACACGGAGGAACTGGGGCGACACCCCTGGCTTCAGCTTGCCGCCATTTTGCTCAAGCCCTTCTCCCCTCATGAATTGTTGGAGACGGTGGAAGGGGTCTTGCAGAACGCCGATCGTTGTGGCAGCACTGCAAGGACAGCGACCGCGCCAGCACCTAGGGATAATTCACGACTGGGATGATTCTCTTTCACCCCTGGCTACGCCCGCCGCAACCATCGCGGAGTCAAGGTAGGGATACACCCCATAGCGAAGGGTTACGCGATGCTCTAGCGTTTCAATCATTATAAAACCAAAGTCACTGACCTCCATGAAACACAACAAAAACCATGACAATGCCAAGAACGCTGGCACCCCACTCGTGTCCGTTCGCTTTGAATTCAGTCATCCCACGGCTGCTTCCGTTTGTCTCGCGGGAACGTTCAACGAGTGGAACGCCGAGGCCAAGCCGATGCATCCCGTGGGCGACGGTCGCTGGCTAAAGGAAACAGCCCTGCCTCCCGGCACGTACGAATACTGCCTGGTGGTGGACGGTGAGTGGATGACGGATCCGCAGGCCCGAGGAACCGTGCCCAACCCGTTTGGCGGGAGAAACTCGGTACTGAAGGTGGCCAGCTCGCCGGAAGCCGCCCATCTCGCCGACGCGGAACAATTACCATTGAAAAACACAAACCAATAGAAAGAACTGAATGCTATGGACAAACCAACACCAACAGCCAGCAATGATCTGGGAACGCTCGCCGAAGACGCGCGGGCCCTGATGGCCGCCACCGCCGACGTGGCCGGAGAAAAGGTCAGCGAAGCCCGCAAGCGCCTCGCCGCCGCCCTGGACAGCGGCAAGAAGATCTTTGGCCGTGTCAAAGAGAAGGCGATCGAACGGGCCAAAGTCACCGACCAAGCCGTGCATGAGCATCCGTATCAAGCCATCGGCATCGCTTTTGGCGTCGGGGCGCTGCTCGGCTATCTCGTCGCGCGCCGGTGCGCCCGCCGCTGCGACTAATCGCTTCATGGACCCTGCAACCGACAGCTTCGCGCCGTTCGGCGGGGCGGCGAAACGCTTCGCGCGGCGGCTCTTGACCATCGGGGAAAACCGCTTCGAGTTGTTGATGGTGGAAGTGCAGGAGGAGCGCGAGCGCCTCCTGCGCGTCATTCTGCTGGCCCTCGGGGCGGCGGTGTTCGGCCTGCTCGCGGGCCTCACGCTGACCACCGCCCTCCTCGTTCTGCTGTGGCCCTATTCGCCCCTGGTGACGCTCCTGACCCTGACCGGCCTCTATGGGGCGGTGGCGGTCTGGCTGCACCGGCGACTCACCGGAATCCTTCACCGCTGGGAAAATCTCCCGGCCACGCTCGATCAACTCAAAAAGGACCGCGCATGTTTGGAAACCATTCTCGAATGAATTCGCTGGAGTTGCGGAAAAAGGTGTTAACCGCGGAGAGCGACATCAACCGCGTGTTGCTGCGTGAGGAGTGGCAGACGATGGCGACGAGCGTCCACAGCCTCGCCCAACGGGCCGAGTCCTTCGGCTCGATCGCCTCGGCGGCAGCGCTGCTGGTGGCGGGTCTCGCCGCGTTCCGGCGCGCCAAGTCCACGCCTGCGGGCGAGAAACCGGCATGGTGGCAGACTCTGTTGAAAGGCGCAGGCCTGATTTCCTCCGTCTGGCTGGCCTTTCGGGCGAAGGGTCGCGATCCCGAAACCCCGGAGACCCAATCGCACGCTTAGCCCGGCTCTTTGTGGTTGCTCCCGGAAGAACGCTCCTCGTGGCCATCAGCTGGGTGTTGGGCAGCACTTCAGTGAGCCTGGCCCAAATTGATCCTTACCCACGCAGCCTGCTGCAACTTGGCTATGATCAGTCTGTGTCGAGCCAGGGCCCTCAGTCGCTTTACGCTTACTATTACTTCAACAACCCCGAGTTCCTGGGCACCAATGTGGCGCTCCGTCTGGCCGTGGCCCCGGTCTATCTCGACGGCGAGATCGGGTTTCGCCAGTTGCTGTCTCCCCTCACGAGCGTGGGCCTCGGCATAAACGGCGGCGGCTACGGGGAGAATTATTACGAGGTGCGCCAGGGACAGTACCTCAAGGATGAGAGTTTCGATGGGCATGGGGGCGGGGCTTCGCTAGCCCTCTACCACCGGATCAATCCCGCCCAGCGCATCCCGCTGCACGTCGTCGTGAAAGGCGGCACCCATTACTCGACGTATTCCGAGACGGACCACACCGATGATGAATTCCAGCTTCCCGACAACCGCGTGAGCACCTTCGCTCGCGCAGGCCTGCGGTTCGCGGGCAAGGAGCCGATGCTGTACGCCGATCTGGCGATGGAAGTGTCCATCTGGTTCGAGCGCCAGTGGCGGTTGGACGACAGCCCCTATGGCTTCGCGGGGGATCGGCACATCCAGCCCACGACCGACCTTTACCTGCTCTATGCCGGTTTGAGCTACGCGTGGACCAACACCGGGAACCAATTCACGTTTGCGCTGACGGCAGGCGGCTCCGAGGATGCCGATCGGTTCAGCGCCTACCGACTGGGCGGGGTGTTACCGCTGGCGGCCGAATTTCCGATCACGCTGCCCGGATATTACTACCAGGAGATTTCTGCCCGCCGGTTTGTGCATCTCAGCGCGGCATACGTCGCCCCGTTATCCGCAGATCATCGGTGGCAGCTTCGCCTGGGGGTCGCCAGTGCCTGGGTTGATTATTTGTCTGGATTCGAGCAACCCGGCCATTGGCACACGGGCGTGGGACCGAGCCTCTCCTTCACTTCACGGAGCGAAGTGTGGCGGGTGATCCTGCGCTATGGCTATGGGTTCAACGCGATCCGTGATGACCACGATGGCGCGCACAGCGTGGGCGTGCTGTTTCAATACAACTTCGAGCAGCGAAAGCATCGGCATGCAACAGCCAAACGCACTGGCAGCGGCGACTGAGCCTCTCAACTCCCCGTCCGAGACGCTCGAAGAGCCGGGTAACACTGTGCCCGGCAGCGAACCGCCACGCGCTCCATCGAGCGCTCCGGCTGCGCCGAGAACGACCGCCCTGCAAATCGCCTTGCTGCTGCTCGGCACGATTGCCTTCCTGTACGTGGCTCGTCCCGTGGTCTTGCCTGTCTTCCTGGCTTGTGTGGCAGGGATGGCCCTGAAGCCGTTCATCCGTTGGTTGTCTTATTGCCGCATTCCGCCGGGGCTCTCCGCCGCAGTCGTGCTTGGCGTCCTGGTGGCCGCCCTGGGAATTGGGTCTCTCCAATTGGGCCGACCGGCAATGGCCTGGATGAACGGAGCGCCGCAACACATGGCCGAGTTGAGGCAGCGCGTTCAGAGAATTGTCCCCGGGGCCGCACGCTTTAGCGAGGCCGCAGCCGCGGTGGACAACCTGGGCGCCACCGAGCAGGAACAAAAACGAGCTCCGACGGTCGAGGTCAAAACCAGCCGTTTCCCCGACATCTTTAACTGGACTGGGACTTTCCTGGTGGGCTTGGGGGAGACCTTGGTTTTGCTTTACCTGATGCTCGCTTCGGGGGACTTGTTCCTGCATAAGCTGGTCCACGTGATGCCGACCTTCGGCAACAAGAAGCGCGCGGTGGAGATCAGCCACGAGATTCAGCAAAACATCTCCAATTATCTGTTCTCGGTGTCGTTGATTAACATCGCCCTGGGTGCGGTTGTGAGCGGTGGCCTCTACTGGCTGGGCGTCGCCAACGCGGCCATGTGGGGGATGCTGGTGGCGGTTTTAAATTTTGTGCCCTACTTCGGCCCCGTCGCCGGAATCATCCTGCTCAGCACCGTCGGTCTTCTCACTTTCGACACGCTCTGGAAAGTAGTCCTTCCGCCCGCCTGGTATCTGCTGCTCCACCTTCTGGAAGCGAACTTCATTACGCCGATGGTGCTGGGGCGCAGGTTCACGCTCAATCCGGTGGTCATTTTTGTCTCCCTGATCCTCTGGACCTGGCTCTGGGGTGTGCCGGGAGCCTTGTTGTCGGTGCCGATCCTTGTTTCGATCAAAGTCATTTGCGACCGAGTTCCCTCACTCTCGTCTTTCAGCGAACTGCTCACGAGTTGAGCCCAACTGCCCAAGCGTTATGAATCCGATCCAATTTCAATGTCCTCACTGTCATGAGATCATCGCCGGCGATGAATCGCAGTATGGCCAACGAGTCAAGTGCCCGAAGTGTCAGGCGGAGATTCTCGTCCCTCCGGCGCCCGCCCGCGCGGAGCCGCAAACCGCCCGGTTGATTCCGGAACCGGCGGCCAGCGCCCCGATTGCGCCGGATGCGGCTGGCCAGGAAACTGACATCTTCAGACTGTCTCCGGTCGTGCGTGCCTTTCCGGGGCAGATTCTTCTCGGATTGATTTTCATCGCCTCGGCAATCGGCCTTGCGATTCGAGCCCAAGATTTCTCCTGGCCACGCTGGGTGCCCCTGATCCCGCTCGCCCTCGGGGTGCTGCTGCTGCTGCTGCTTTGGACTCGGGTGAAGTCTTGCAGTTATCGTTTGACGACTCAACGGCTGTTCGTCCGCCGCGGTTGGCTGGCAAAGCATGTGAATGAACTGGAGCTGTATCGCGTGAAAGACGTGGCGGTGGATCAGGGGGTAATGCAACGTGTGTTGGGTTATGGCAGGATCACGGTGTTGACAGCCGATGATACCACTCCAGAAGTGGAGATGGTCGGAATCTCAAGCCCGACAAAGGTCAAGGAGATGATCAGAACCCAGTACCGCGCCGCGCGCCAGCGGGAGGGGGTACATCCTGCCGAGTTCATGAAATCACCCTGAACCCGGCGGCAGAACCAGCATGAATGAACTCTTGTCCAAGCAGGGCTCGATGACGGTCGCCAGCGCGGCACGCTCACCGCCCGCGGCGACTTCAAGTCGGCCAAGCCAATCTGGCCGGCAGACTCGCCGCGTCTGGGCGATCCTTTGTCTCGCCGTCAAGACGTTCATGCGGATTGACGGCGCCCAGTGGGCGGGAGCGTTCGCCTTCAATGCGTTTTTCTCGCTGTTCCCTCTGATGATCCTGCTGGTCACGATTGCCTCGCCCTTTGTGGATCGGGATCGAGCTGGAAAAGAGGTCATTGCCTACATGGAAAGCTATGTCCCGATTAGCGGCGCGATGCAACGTCACGTGTTTGACACCATCGCCGGTGTGATCCAAGCGCGCGAGCAGGCGGGCGCAATCGCGCTTCTCATCCTGGTCTGGGTTACCCTCCAATGTTTCACCACCCTCATCTGCGCGACCAATCGCGCCTGGGGTACCGCGGTATTCAATTGGTGGCGGCTGCCGCTGAAAAGCCTGGTACTGTTCGGGATCACGGCGGGTGCGGTCCTTCTGGGCATGGCGGTGCCGGTGCTGATGAGAATGGCGGAGGGTTGGCTCTTTCCGGTGCGTGGTTTCGGCTCCTGGGTGTATGGCTGGGGAAGCTTCTTCATCCCGTTGGTGGTGGTGTTCTTCGGTCTGAGTCTGTTTTACCGGCTCGCGCCGCGCCGGCGCACGCGGTTTGCCGAAGTCTGGGCCGCCGCCCTATGCGCCACGGTTCTTTTGCGCACGGGCGAAAGTCTGTTCGTCATCTATTTGAAGGACTTCGCCACGTTGAACGCGGTGTACGGGGCGTTTGGCGGGATCATGGCGTTGCTGCTGTGGATTTATGTTTCCGGGTGCGTTTTCATCTTCGGCGCCTGCCTCTGTGCGGGCCAGGGTGAAATCCGCTTCCAGCCAGTTGAAACAATGGTGGCGCGAGCGGACAGAAGGGATGAAGCCTGACAACCGCGGGGCTCACTCCGGAGCGGCTGCGAAAGATGAAGGCGTGGGGGTAGGAGGCGAACGCGGTCCTGGTCGGGTTACACCCCATAGCTGGAGACCGGCACATCGCGTAGCGTACCCCGAAAGGTGATGGCGAACACATGGCCATCACAAACGAAAGACACACTATGCATCTTCTATTCACGCCGGTTCTGGCCAGTGCCCTCTACATTGGCGGTGGCTCGGTCGGCCTGCTGCTCGTCATTATAATTGTCGTGCTATTGCTGCGGGGCTAGCGGAGCTGGTTCTTGCCCCTCTCGAGCCCTGGGCAGCGTTGGCATCGGCCAGGTGGAGTTGTCAGGCTCTCCTCCAAGGTCAAGCGCATGCCAGTTATAGGTCGAGGCAACCTCGGTTCTATCGCGATTTCTGACGGGCCAACTGCGGACTCATTTTGCCGTCACGTTGACGGCGAACGAAAAGAAAAACCAAACAACGTAAATCAAAACAAAGCACTATGAACACACTCGAAATCAAAGGCGACTGGAACATCACCAAGGGCAAGCTGAAACAGAAGTGGGCCAAGCTCACGGATGACGATCTCCAATTGGCCGAAGGCAAGCAGGAGGAACTCCTGGGTCGCATTCAGAAGCGCACCGGCGAAACCCGCGAAGCGGTCGAGAAGGCCATCAAGGAATCCTGCCAGCCCAGCTGCTGTAAGTAGGCTGCCAACCGCGCGGGCGGACTGGGGCAATGAGGAAAAGTCCAGCGCCCGTGCGGGAAGCCTGAGGTTGGGGGTGCGGCGATGTGTGTGAGATTCTCCCGGTCTCCAGCAAGGCGTTGCGTTGCGAGAATGAAGCGGTGAGCAGAGAGAGCAGATACAGGAGTTCCGCCATGACATGAAGCTCGATGAGCCCAGCGTGACAGGCGCGCTACAGACATTGCGCGCGCCCCCTGACCGGCGGATTCGGGCGGCGTCCGGTCGCCCGCCTGCGTTGGCCGTGTCGGATCGCGGAGCAGCAATCGCTCGCGGACGGTTGGCGACCAAACCCGCCTCGCGGTGGCATGTCCTCACGCGAGTCCGAGCGCGAAGCGAGTTGCTCTACGCCACGCTCCGTCCCCGGGCGGGCCGCAAGCTGGCGTCCGAGCTGCGGGCGGAAAAGGTGGGCCTTCTGGCCGAAGCCTTGCCTTTGGGCGTCCGTGACGCCGGGCTTGAACGGTTGGTGGGTCGCATTGACACGGGGCCGATTCACCACGGCAACCAGGTCCAACTCTTCTTTCGCGGCGAGGAAGCCTTCGAATCGGTCGTCCAGGCCATCGAAGCCGCGGAGGAGGAGATTCTGTTGGAAACCTACATCCTGCGGGATGACGCCACCGGACGGAAACTCCTGGGGTTGCTGGGTAGCGCAGCGGCGCGGGGCGTGAGGGTCCGCGTCCTCGCCGACGCTTACGGTTCGTGGACCACGAAGGGTTCGTTCTGGCGGGAGATGCATGGCTTGGGGATTGAGGCGCGGCTGTTTCATCCGATTTGGAGTCACCTGCGGGGGTTCCTGTTTCGCGATCATCGCAAGATCATCGCCATTGACCGGCAGATTTCGTTCACCGGGGGTATGAATGTGGCCAATGAATACGGCTCTTCGCGTCAGAACAAGAACGCGTCGTGGCGCGATACGCACGTGCGCGTCGAAGGACCGACCGCCTGGGAACTGGCCCTCGTCTTCAGTGAAGGGTGGGAGCGTTCGGGCGGCGCGTCGCTTCATTTGCCACCCCTGGCCCCGACGGACACCAGCGGCGCCCGCACCCTGGTGCTGGACGCACGGCCTGGTCGCGGGCACGTCGAAACGGCCGCGGTGCTGGCCGCGTTGGTGGGGGCGTCCCGCAAGCGTCTTTGGATTACCAATTCCTACTTCGCCCCGAACCGGATGACGATCCGCCTCCTGGGGCAGGCGGCTCAACGGGGAGTGGACGTGCGCCTGCTGTTGCAGGGACGCACCGACATGCCGTTTGTGCGCCACGCCGGACATGGAAATTACTCCGACCTGCTCGCCAGCGGGGTGCGCATCTTCGAGTATCAGTCCGCGATTCTCCACGCCAAGACGTTCGTGGTGGATGACTGCGTCTCGGTCGTCGGCTCCTCGAACCTCGATTTCCGTTCCTTCTATTTCAACGCCGAGTGCAACGTGTTGATCTTCGACGACGCGACCGGACACACGATGGCTCAGGCGTTCGAGGAGGACCTGGGGCAGTCCTTGGAGATGCGATTGGAGACTTGGAACCAACGACCTTTGGCGCATCGCGTGGGCGACGCCCTCGCCCGGCGCCTCAGCCCGCTGCTTTGAGCCGTCCGCAAGCGTGGAAATGAGGTTTGGGCGACCACGATGAACGACCGCGAAACGCAGCCAACGGCGGCAGCACAGCGAACCAGCCAATTTGAAATCATGAACTCAACGGAACGCAAATCCACTGACCGAGCCACTCTGGCGGCCATCGCACGCCAGGCCATGATCGAGCGCGGACTGGAGCCGGACTTCCCGCTGGCGGCGCAACAAGAGCTGGCGGCAATTCAAAAACCGGCCGATGCGACTAACGGCGTGCGCGACGTGCGCGATCGGCTCTGGGCGTCCATTGACAACGATGACTCCCGTGACCTCGACCAGCTCACCGTCGCTGAGTCGCTCGCGGGCGGCCGGGTCCGAATCCTCGTAGCGGTCGCGGACGTGGACGCCCTGGTGCGGAAAGGATCGGCGCTCGACGGCCACGCGGCGCGCAACACGACCTCTGTCTATACGCCCGCCGCGATCTTCCCCATGCTCCCCGAGGCCCTGTCCACCGATCTGACGTCATTGAACGAGGACCAGGACCGGACCGCCGTGGTGGCCGACATGGTGTTCGAGGCGGACGGCTCGCTCACCGCGTCGGACCTCTATCGGGCGCACGTCCGGAACCACGGAAAACTGGCTTACCGCGGCGTCGCGGCGTGGCTGGATGGCGAAGGAACGGCGCCGCGGCGAATCGTGGAGGTTCCGGGACTCGACGAGAACCTCCGCCTCCAGGACCGCGTCGCACAGCGACTCGTGGAACTGCGGCACCGCCACGGCGCGCTCACCCTCCAGACTATCGAGCCGAAGGTGGTCTTCGATGGCGACGTCCTTTCCGATCTCGATCTGGATCGAAAGAACCGGGCAACGCAGTTGATCGAGGACTTCATGATTGCGGCGAACGGCGTGACCGCGACCTACCTCGAATCGAAGAAGTTTCCTTCCCTCCGCCGGGTCTTGAAGTCCCCGGAACGCTGGGACCGCATCGCGCAACTCGCGTCCGGTTTTGGTGACCGGCTTCCCGACGAGCCGGATGCCGTGGCCCTCGAGGTCTTCCTCGCCCGGCGGCGCAAGGCCGACCCGGAAAAGTTCCCCGACCTCTCCCTGGCCGTCGTCAAACTCATCGGCAAAGGCGAATACGCGCTTGATCCACCCGGCGGCACGCCGCCAGGACACTTCGGGCTGGCAGTGAAAGACTACACCCATTCCACCGCGCCCAACCGGCGCTTCCCCGATCTCATCACGCAGCGTCTTCTGAAGGCGGCGTTGGCAGGCGCGCCGTTTCCCTATACTACCTCGGAGCTGGCGGAACTGGCGAAACACTGCACGGAACAGGAAGACGCCGCGACGAAGGTCGAGCGGCGAGTGCGCAAGTCGGCGGCGGCGCTGCTCCTGTCCGGGCGGATTGGCGAGTCATTCGACGCCATCGTCACCGGCGCATCGGACAAAGGCACGTGGGTCCGGCTCTTCAAGCCTCCAGTCGAAGGCAAGCTGGAGCGCGGGTTCAAAGGCCTCGACGTGGGCGACCGCGTTCAGGTCAAACTGGTCCGCACCGACGTCGAGCGCGGGTTTATTGACTTCGTGCGGGACTGACGCCCTCCCTCAAAAAGGCCAGAGCCGTGGCGTGACGACAGTCGCCACCAGCCACGTGAGTATTGCCATTACGCCGCCGACTCGGAGGTAATGTTTGAACTCATACCGGCCTGGCCCCATCACCAGAATTGTGCTCTCGTGCGCGATGGGCGTGCAGAACGCGGCCGAGACGCAGATGGCCAGTCCGACCATGAACGGCTTGGGGTCGACCCCGGATTCCTTGGCCACTTGATACGCCAGGGGCGCCAAGATGATGGCCACGGCGGCGTTCTCGATCAGTTGTGTCAGCACGACGGCCAACAGCAGAATAACTCCCAACACCACCGTCGGGTTGATTCCCGCCAGCGCGCCAACGATCCACTGTGCCAGGCCCGCCGCCGCGCCGGTTTTCTCCAGCGCCACACCGAACGGAATCATGCCGGCGACCGTCACCACTGCCTGCCAATCCACCGTCCTGTAGGCGTCCTCCACTTTCACGCATCCGAACAGGATCACCAGCATCGCCACCAACGGAATGGACACCGCCGGGCTGAGCAAACCGCTGACAGCCGTCGCGATCACGCCGGCGAGCAGCGCGATGGTGATCAGTGCCTTCGCTTTGCTGACGGGAAGAAACGGGCGCTGGCCGAGGATCATCAGGTTCGGGTTGCGCACCAATCGGTCCACGTCCGCGACCGAACCGAGCAGCAGCAGCGAATCGCCAAACGCCAGCCGCGTGGACATTGGGCGCTCATGGATCGTTTTGCCGTGTCGAGAAATCCCCATCACGGTGAAGCCGTAGTCGCGACTGAAGTCCACCTGCTCCAGCGAACGCTCCGCGTAGTCCGAACGCGGGGCGAGCAGCGCTTCCACCGTTACCAGGTCCATGCTTCGCAGCATTTTGGCGTCAATTTTCACCTCCTCTTTCAGTTGAAAATCCGGCGACTTCAGCAACTCGCCAATGAGCGGCACGGCGCCTTGCATAACCAGCACGTCGCCCGGCTGAAGTTTGAGCCAGTTGCTCGACGGCATCCGCTCCTCACCGCGGATCACCTCGATCACGGCCACATCGGCGCGCTTCGTCCAATCCAGTTGGTCGAGCGTCTTGCCGACAATACTCGACTTGGGGGTGATCTGCGCCTCGGTCAAATACTCGCGCGCGAGTTCCTCCGCTTCGGCCTCCCAGATGCTGGCGGTCGGCAGTAGTTTCCGTCCGTAAAGGAAGAAATACGTCGCGCAGGCCGCGAACCCCACTGCTGCGATCGGCGTGAAATCGAAGAAGCCCAGGCCCCCGACGGTCTGTCCCGCCGCGTTTTGCTGGCGCGCGAAGTAATCGCTGATCACGATGTTGCTGCGCGTGCCAATCAACGTCCACTGTCCGCCGAGCAGCGAGCCGTACGCCGCCAGAAGCAGGTAACGCGACGGCGAGAGGTTCTTCTCCTTGCACACCGCCAGGATCAGTGGCATGAAAATCAGCACGACGGTCGTGTCATTGACGAACATCGAGGCCCCGGTCGTCCCCACCAGCACCGCCGCTTGCAGCAGCAGCTCGTGCCGCGCACAAAAACGAAACAGCCGTGTCCCTAGAAACTCTGCCGCGCCAGTGCGCACGATCGCCCCGCCGAACACAAACATGGAAACCACCATCACCACCGCCACGCTGCCGAAACCCGAAAAACCTTCCTGATACGTAAGGATGCTGCGCCACTGGCCGTTTGGATGTGGCCAGGGCAGGATCAGGGCCAAGGTCACGAGCAGGGCGGTTACGTCCGTCCGCAGTTTGTGCTGCCAGAAGAGGTACAGCGCCGCTGCCAGGATCAATCCCAAGGCAATGTAGTCGGCCAGCGTATCCACGTTGCCGGAGCTTAGGTCAGCTTCCGGCTTCTTGCCAGGCCGGCGGGCGAGGTCTGGAAACACACGGCGAAAGCGCGGCCGGAGCGAATCCCGGCGCCGCGGTAGGGTTATACCCCATAGGAAAGCCCCGGGGTTCCACGTAGCCTTGGGACATCATGAGAACTCTGTTTACGGCTGAGGCGCTTTCCAAAGGCGGACGTTCAGGAACCGTTCAGACGCCGGACCGGCTGCTGGATGTCACGTTGGGAAATCCGCTGGAGAAAGGCATCGAGAAACGCGGTCCAAATCCCGAGCTGTTGTTTGCGGGCGCGTATTCGGCCTGTTACCACGGCGCGCTGGTCAATGCGGCCAAGAAGCTCGGCACACCGGCCAAGGACTCCACGGTGCGGGCTTTGGTGAGCTTGATCGAGGATGACCAAGGCGGGTACCGCCTGGCGGTGGAGTTGCACGCGCAGCTTCCTGGAATCGAGCGCGCCCAGGTCCAACGCATCATGGATGAAGCGCACAAAACTTGCCCTTACTCCAAAGCCCTGCGCGGCGACACGTCCGTCACGCTCGTGGTGGACTAACAGGAACAACCCAGCATGAAAGACCCCGTCTATAAACTCATCGAACTCACCGGCACCTCCACCACTTCCATCGAGGAAGCCGTGGACCAGGCCATCAAACGCGCGCACAAGACCGTCAAGAACCTGTGCTGGTTCCAGGTGGTCGAGACGCGCGGCAACATCACCAAGGGAAAGGTGGATCACTGGCAGGTGACCCTCAAAGTCGGATTCTCCGTGAAAGATTGAGCTGGCGGCAATAAACCAAAATGAAGAACGAAAACGAGCTTATGAAATCGCTTATTCCACTGTCAGCAATCACCGCTCTGGCCGCATTGGCGCTGGCGGGCTGCGACCAAAGCAGTCCCAGCAACTCAGCCGAGGCTCCATCCTCCAATCCGAGAATGGACGGTACCAATGGCATGATGGGAGGAACCACCAACCTGCCCGCCACCAACAGCACGTCGAATCTGAACACCTCGACAAACTCCAATGCCACAGGCGCTGCCAATGACGCCACGCGTTGAAAAGCACTCCGCAGCGGACAAGGCCGTGCGCGCCATCGTCAGCAGGATTGGTTCAACACCATGAGCGAAAAGAGGACTTTCACCCTGGATCAGGCCAGAACCATCGGCGGACGGTTGGGCATCCGCTGGGACAAGTATGATCTTGAACAATTCCGCGCCGGCTTGGGCGTTGAATTGGAACACGGGATCATCAATCAAGCAACCGACGTTACTCACGATGACCCGCTGGTGACCGGCAAAATCGCCTTGGCGCATCTAGCTGAATTTCCTGACTACTACACCCGGCTGGCAAGAATGGAAGCAGAGGCCAAAACCTACTGGGCTTCGAAAAAGTCATCCCAACGATCAGTGACACGAAAGACCCCAACATGAACACGATCACCACCAAAGACAGAACGCAAATCTACTTCAAGGACTGGGGTGCGGGGCCGCCCGTCGTATTCAGTCATGGATGGCCGCTGAGTTCGGACAGTTGGGAGGCTCAGATGGTGTTTCTGGCTTCTAACGGCTATCGCTGTATTGCCCATGACCGTCGCGGCCATGGGCGGTCGAGCCAGCCGTGGAACGGCAACGAAATGGACACCTATGCCGACGATTTGTCGGAACTCATCGAAACGCTAGGCCTCAACGGTGCCACCCTGGTCGGCCATTCGGCCGGCGGCGGCGAGATCGCGCGTTACATCGGGCGTCACGGCACAACCCGCGTCACCCGGGTTGTGCTGGTGGGTGCGGTGCCGCCGTTGATGCTCCAGACGCACGCTACTCCCGACGGCCTGCCGATCCAAACGTTCGACGCCATCCGTGCCGGCGTCGCCACCGACCGCTCGCAGTTTTTCAAAGACCTGACGACGCCGTTCTTCGGCGTCAACCGACCGGGTGCGAAGGTCAGCCAGGGCGTCCGCGACGCGTTCTGGTTTCGCGGCATGCAAGGGGGTCTCAAAAACCAGCTCGATTGTATCAAGGCATTTTCCGAGACGGATTTCACGGAGGACCTCAGGAAATTCGACTTGCCAACCTTGATCATCCACGGCGACGACGATCAGATCGTGCCCATCGGCATCTCGGCTCACGCCTCGTCTAAACTCGTCAAGTACCCCACCCTGAAGGTCTATCCCGGCGCCCCGCACGGCCTCGCCGACACGCACAAAGACCAACTCAACGCCGATCTGCTGTCATTTATCAAGGTCTTGCCGTCCTGATGAACGCGGATCCCAAAACGAGACCATGACGTTCTGTGCGTCACCGAAATACCGAAAGCGGTTATGAATATCAAACAAGCAGCGACCGACCATCCCATCCTGAAGTTTCTCGCGGAACGGTGGAGTCCCTACGGCTTCGCCGACCGTCCGGTGTCAGAGGCCGACTTCCGCTCGTTGTTTGAGGCGGCCCGCTGGGCGGCGTCCTCTTACAACGAGCAGCCTTGGAATTATCTGGTGGCGACCCGGGAGAACTCCCCGGAGTTTGGACGACTCCTCTCCTGCCTCGTGGAGGCAAACCAGGCATGGGCCAAGGCCGCACCGGTGCTGGTCTTGGGCGTCGTCAGTTTGCGCTTTGCCAGGAATCAAAAGGACAATCGGGCCGCCGTGCATGACCTGGGTTTGGCCGCAGGGAATCTGGTCGTGGAGGCGACGGCACGAGGGCTCTCGGTTCATCAGATGATCGGCATTCTCCCCGATAAGGCGCGGGAGATTTACCAGATTCCGGAGCATTTCGAAGCGTGGACGGCCATGGCCATCGGATACAGAGCCGATCCGTCCACACTGCCAAAGGCCCTGAAAGAGCGCGACATGTCTCCCCGTCAGCGAAAGCCCTTGAGCAAGTTCGTGTTCACAGGCCAGTGGGGAAAGCCTTCTCCGCTCGTGCTGCAACTCGACACCTGACCTCGTGTGCCAGAGCCGACTTCATTTTGTCGCAGGCACAAGGGGGAGAAGCGTTCGGGGTGGCTCAGCCCAGACTCGCATGAGAAGAACGCGGATGCCTCGCTGAGAATGTCATGAAGATCATCCCAGCATTGCTCACGATGATGCTAATCGCCGCTGGCGTGCTGACAGGCTGTCAGTCTCCGAAGGCCAGGTTTCCGGTCGGAACCGGCGCAGTGCCAACAACACGGAATAACTGCTACAGTTTGCTCCATCAACTCCTGAATGACGAAAAGGATGTGAGCCTGCTGCGCTTCATCAAGCGGGAACAGCAGGATGTCAAAAACCTGGTTAAGAGAATTGCCGCCAATTCCGCTGCCGGAGCCGCGTTGCTGGAGGAATTTGCCCGGCACGATCCATCACTCCGTCTGGATGACCCGCGGCTTCCCCTTGGAGAGGTCGCCACGCGCGAAGCGATCGCGGCCACCAAGCAGAAGGAATTGTTGAGTCAAACCGGCGATGAATTTGAACTGAGCTTGCTCTTAACCCAAACCCAAGCGCTGTGTTATGGCTCACACCTGGCAAAAGTCGCCGCCGAAAACGAGCCTCAACCAGATCACGCCCGGGCGCTGGCAGGCGTGAGCCAGGATATGCAGAACCTCTACCACGAAGCGTTCGTGCTGTTGCTATCGAGGACAACCTCATCAACGACGAACTCGATTAACGCTCAACCCGATTAGCCTGGACCTCGGCGCCAGGCCCGGCAACCTCGGTTTCCAAAGATTGTCCCCGGTTTCGTTTTAGATTCCATTCTTTCGCCAGTGGCGGGACAGGCGGAGTGCCGCCTTTGAACGATGGTGGGGATCAGCATTTGGTATTCGTCGGGGGAGTATTCCCGGTAGGGTTACACCCCATAGCGAAGCAGATTTCAAAGGCTTACGTTCGTTCAAAAAAGCACATCCACATCGTAACCAGCAACCGCAAACACCCAGTATGATCACACTTATCAATCGAATCGTCGTTCTGTTCTGCATCACGACCTTCCTGGTCCTGGTCGGCACGGGTTGCAACACAGCCCACGGCTTTGGCAAGGACATGGAAAAGGCGGGCGAGAAGATTCAGGACGGCACGAGGTAATCGCTCAACCCGACCGCATGACCGTGCAGCAGGAGAATTCTTCCGAGCGAGGGCGCAATGCCCATCGCCGCCGTCACAAACCCTCAAGCAAATAAATCCCATGAAAACCAGACTCGCATGCCTCGTAATTTGCGGTCCCCTGGTGCTGGCCACGCCAGCATCACTGGCGCAAAACACCAACACTAATTCCCTGCCGCTCCACCAGACTTTGAAATACCAGGTCGCACTGGAAAACGACCGGGCCTTGGGCGAACACGCCCTACTGCCACCCGGGCTCAAGGAAAAGATGAGGCTTACCGATGCACAGCGGACCGAGGCGAAGCCAATCGAGGACGATTTCGCCAAAACGAGCCACGAATACCAGAAAGCCAACCAGCCCCGGATTGACGCTGCCCAGGAAGCGAATCGTCAGGCACGCGCATCGAAGGACGCGGCCCAGATTCAGGCAGCGCGCGAACAGTTGCAGCAGGTCTGGGCAGGTCTCCAGCCCTACAGGGAAGCAGCCGTTAACCGCATCAAACCGTTGCTGACGCCGCGGCAACTCAAGCTGTTGGAAGATCCGATAAACCAGTGGCGCGAAAATCATGCGAATGAAGCGAACGATCCATCCGCGAACTGAATTGTAACGCCAGCAAATCCGCAGTGAAGGCACTGCGGATCATGAACGGAGGCGCGTGCGGTGCTCGCAGCATTGGCAGAATCGGCAGGTGAATCCCGGAGTCCCATCAGGCGGATGATCGGCGGGTTGGGCGCGGAAGTCTGGGCGCAATGGGATGAGTTGCGCCACACGGCAGCGGTCATCGGGACCGTGCTCGGCCTTTGTGTTCATCCACGCTGCTGGGCGCGCCCAGTGCGAACTGCGATTGCCCGGCAGATCCTGGCCATCGGCGTCGAACCCCTCGGGTTTGTCGGGGCGTTGGCCGTGTTCGTTGGCATTGCGGTGGTGGTGCAGCTCACCTTCTGGGTCGGCGAAGTGGGACAATCCCAACTGCTCGGCCCACTGCTGGTGGCGGTCGTGGCGCGTGAACTCGGCCCGGTGCTGATCATCCTCGTGGTGATCGTCCGTAGCGGCAGCGCGATGACAACCGAACTCGGGGTCCTCACGATCAACGGAGATGTCCACGCGCTGGAAATGCAGGGACATGATCCCTTCCTGCATCTCGTGATGCCGCGCGTGCTCGGCATGGCGGTGGCCACCTTTTGCCTGACAGTTGTTTTCATCCTCGTCGCCTTTGCGAGCGGTTTCCTGTTCGCGGCCTGGGTGGGAAAAGGCACGCGGGATATGCTGCTGTTTGCGGACACCGTATCCCGCGCGGTTCAACCCAAAGACGTTTTGAGCATCCTCGCCAAAAGCACCCTGCCCGCCCTGTTTGTCAGCGCGTCCTGTTGCATTGGCGGGTTGGGGGTGGGCAGATCGGATGCCGAAATCCCGCCAGCGACGCAACGGGCGCTCACCCGCTCGGTCGCCGGACTGTTTGTCATCTCCGCCGTGGTCTCGCTGCTGACCTATTTGTGATCATGAACGAACCGGTCCACATCACCGAACCCGTACGCCCTGACGACCCACACCAGCAGGTGACCCCGCGCTGGCCATTCCGGCGCGTGAACGAAATCACCGGCACGTTTGTGCTGGTCGTGGTCGCCGTGGTGATCGCCGCCGTCGTGTGGACGGGACGCAGCCAGCGCTGGTTCAAAAGCAGTGTCACGTTGCGGATCACTCTGCCTGAGGACGGCGCGGCAGGCATCCGTCAGGGATCAGAGGTGTATTTCCTGGGTACGCTCGTGGGCTCGGTGTCCGATGTCATCGTGGACCCGCAGGGACGCATGGAAGCCCAGGCAAACATCCGCCGCGATTTCTTCCGGTTCGTGCGCGCGGATTCTTCGGCGGTCGTCAAAAAGAAATTCGGCGTGGCGGGCGATTCGTTCTTTGAGGTCACGCGCGGCCAGGGTCAACCGTTGCCGGAGAAGAATGCCACCATCGTCTGCAACGAACAGTTTCAAAGCGCACTGGAGGCAGCCGTCGAGGAAGTCCGCCGGGAGACCCTGCTGGTATTGAAGAAAGTCAATGGCGGCCTGGATACTTGGACGAAGTTGGGCGCGGATTTGGGCGAAACCCGGCAGCACCTGGATCAACTCACCATCCGGTTGGAGAACATGGCTGCTGGCGTCGAGGCGGGCAAAGGCACGGTCGGCAAATTGCTTGCCGAGGCCGCATTGGCCGACGATGCAGGAACGCTCCTGGTGCGGGCGAACGAGGCGATGGGCGAGTTGCGGGGAGTGGTAACGAATCTGAATGTCGCCGTGCAGAACGTCCAGAGCGGCACGACGCGCCTGCCCGAGATCACCGGCGCCTTGGCCGACGAAGCGAAGGATCTGCCCGGTCTGGTCCAACAAACGCAGACCTCGATGCGCGAACTGGAGCGGTTGATTGAAGCCATGCAGCGGCATTGGCTCTTGCGCAAATACGTCAACAAGACAAACCCACCGCCCTTGCGGCCACTGTCTGAAACTGGTGTGCGGGAAAGGAAGCCTGTCAAAGTGCTCCGTTCGCCGGCCGACTCAACGCGATGAGCCTCCACGAACGCGAGGCCAACCCGGCTGTAGCGCGGGCGGCGTAAGCAGGAGCAAACATGGAGACCCAAAGCAGTCTATTGAATCCGGGCACGGTCGTCTCGGTGCGCGGCGGCGGGCCATCGGCCAGCGATGGGCATCGAACTTGTGCGGTTAGAAGGGCGTACCGCCAGCTCTGCAATCAGAGCGCCAGGATCGCCGGGCGCTTAAGAGTTCTGCATATGGCCTTCAGCCTTGTGCTCGGTAGCGTCGCAATCGCCTTAGCCTAAACAACCGAGGACCACTCAAATGGAATGCAGCTCGCCTCCGGCGGCGGCGGGCCAGAGGGTGACTTCACGAGCCGGTGCGCGAGTGCCGGCGTTTTCACAAATCAGATCCCGGCGCTCCGTTTGCTTCCCGCAGCCAGGAGCAATCCGGCCCCCGGGTTCGACTACTCGCTGCCTCCCAGCCAGGAAAAGGAAATGCCTGAGTTAAACGAGCCAAGTCTTGCCAGCCGTGCCTATCTTGCGAACCCGGCTCCTGCCGCTTCCCCGCAGGGCTGGCGAATTGGCGTCGCCGGGGTGGTGGACTACACAGCACGCAGCCGGCGCTGGCGCATTGTGTTCGGCTATGCGCCGGACCTTGGCGCGCTGCGCGAACGCGAGGATTTCAGTGACATACACTCCTTCAGCGTGGCCTGGCAGTTCAGGCTGGGGAAACAAAAACCCGCAAGCTGGGCGGGAGTCACAACCGGTTCAGAGTATTTGCGCCGTCCAGCGGCCCACTAAGACCGCGCCTCTGTATCCGTTGCCGGCGAGCGTGGTGCCAGAAACAAAGCCAGGGAAGACGTCCCGCACGCCAAAGCACTCCGCAAACTGAGGTTTCAATCACCGCATTATGGTGAATCGGCAACGCCATTCCGGAAAGTTCTCAAGTACAATCCCTATGGGGTAAACACCCCATAGCGCGCTCGTTGACTTCGCGCCTATTGTCGCCGGTTGAAACAAAACCCCACCCCCCCAATGGGACGTCAGCCGGCACCCGACTCACGGTGTCGAAGACGGTCCCAAACCACACCGAAAGCCGAAGACACAAATACCATGAATACTTCAACACGATACCCCAGGCCGGAATGGTCCCTGCAACACTCCGATGGCTTGTCCAAGAAGAACAGGAGTCCGTCCGCTTTCCGGAATCCGTTCCCTCCCTTCCGCCCACTGCTTCGGATGGCGGGACTTGCTTTTCTATTGCTTGGGACGCCTTTGGTCCACGCTGCGATTCTACCCCACAATTTCTGGGCGAACCCGACCTTTGAGCTCGGTAGCAATCTCGATCAGATCGATGGCACGCTCCTGAATTGGAATCGCGGGGGCGGCGACGCGACCATCTGTCAGGTGATTGCCAGTAACTCCGTGAGTCCAAGCCATGCGCTGGCAGTCATAGACACGAACAGCGGCGGCGACGGTTACGGCGAGTGGTACTCGGACGTTGCGCTTAGCGGCCATGCCGACGGTGGCGATACGTTGGATATCCAGTGGTATGAAATGTACAATCTCGACGGTCCCGAGATGCGCTTGACCGTGCTGTTCTTCAGCGCCGCCGACTCGGTCATCGGCGAAACCCACTTTGTTACGAGCGGCACGACCAGTGCCGGATGGGTGAGCACCGTTGCAGATTCGACGTTCACCAAACGGAATGGAACGCTGGCGGTGCCGGTCGGCGCGGTGAAAATGCGCTGCTCCCTCGTGTCCGGGGGTTCTGGAACGCTCACCGGGGTCATGCTCATTGACGATTTGTCCGTGGCGCGTGCGCCCGTGGCCAACTTGTTGTTCGGCAACTTCTGGGTCAATCCGTCCTTCGAACTCGGCAGCGACCTCAACCAGACGGACGGCACCGTGGCCAATTGGAATCGCGGCGGAAATACCGCCACCATCTGCCAGGTCATCACCAATAACTACGCGAGTTCCAACCATGCCCTGGCCCTCATTGATTCCGCGGTCGGTGATTTCTACGGCGAGTGGTACTCCGACGTGCTCCTCAGCGGCAACGCCAGCCCCGGTGACACGTTGAACCTCCAGTGGTTCGAAATGTACAACCTCAGCGGCACCGAGATGCGCCTGACCGTCCTCTTCTTCAACGCCACCGACGGCGTCGTCGGCGAAACCCACTTCGTCACCGGCGGCACGACCAATGCCGGCTGGCAGGGTTCCATCGAGAACTCGACATTCACCAAACGCAACGGATCCATGCTGGTGCCGCCCGGTGCGGTAAAGATGCGCTGTTCGCTCGTTTCCGGCGGCCCCGGAACGCTGACCGGCGTGCTGATTATTGATGATCTCTCCGTGGCGCGCGTCACGCCGCTGGTGTCGGGCAACTTCTGGGCGAACTCGACATTCGAGCTCGGGAGCAACCTCGACCAACCCGACGGCACCCCGGCAAACTGGAATCGCGGCGGCAGCGATGGGGCGATTGATCAAGTCACGACCAACAACTTCACCAGCCCCAGCCACGCTCTGGCGATCGTGGATTTAAACGCGAGCGGGTACGGGGAGTGGTATTCCGACGTGATCCTCAGCGGCAATGCCAGCCCGGGCGATCTTTTGGATGTCAAGTGGTCCGAAATGTTCGGTGTCACAAATGGTGAGATGCGCGTGACGGTGGGCTTCCGCACTCCGGAAGACGCCTTCATTGCGGAAACCCATTTCGTCGCGTCCGGCAGCAGTGCCGGTTGGCTCGGCACGATAGCCGGCTCTCCGTTCGTTAAGCGTCAGCAGGAAATCGTGGTTCCGGTGGGCGCAGGGAAGATGCGCGTCGCCCTGGTTTCGGCCGGTCCTGTCGAAACCGTCGGCCTGTTCGTCTTGGATGACCTGACGGTGGCCCTCCATCCCACGACCGTTCAGGCCGGCAACCTGTTTCCGAACCCGACGTTCGAGGAAGGCGAGCAACTGGACAATCCCACGGCGGCGTTGCCAGCCGGCATCTGGGCCCGTGGCGGCAGCGATGGTGCGATTGATCAGGTGACCACCGGCAATTCCGTCAGTCCCTCCCACTCGCTCTCCCTGCTGGACAACAACGAGACGGGATATGGTGAATGGTATGGGTTTCTCCCCCTGGTCGGAGTCGTGCCCGGGGACGTGCTCGACCTGCAATGGTTCCAGCTTTACAGCGTCACGAACGGAAACATGCGGTTGACCTTCGCCTTCACCGATGCGGGCAACGGCCAGCTGGAAAGTCACGATTACAACGTGTCGGGCGACAGCCCGGGCTGGCTGGGCGGCGTGGCCACCTCGCCCTTCGAGCGCCAAAACCAGCGCTTGCTCGTGCCGCCGGGCGCCGTCAAGCTGCGCGTTAACCTCGCCTCCGGTGGCTCCGGGTTAGTCACTGGCACCATGCTGATTGACGATTTGTCCGTGGCACTCAGCAAGCCGAGAATCACGGACCTCGTGGCCCAGGTCAATAGCTACGATCTCACTTGGGACAGTGTTCCCGAGAAGACATACACCGTGAAGTTTGCCAGTGCGCTAGCCTCACCCACCGTTTGGACATCGCTCATCACAGGCTGGGCTTCCGGCGGTCTATCGACGACGTATTCGGACACGACCAGCCACGCCGGCAACGCTGGATTCTATCGCGTCATCCAAGAGTAGCAGGAGCGACGAACAGCTCTTCCCGGCGAGCCGCATCCTCGCCGGGAAGAGCAATCAGCTGGCCGTCATTGGCCGCCTTTTGATGTTCCGGGCATCTTTACCGTTCGGTTTGGCATACATTCGTCGCCATGAGATTGCAGTCGGTTGGATTCCGAAAGCCTCGCCCCCGTAATCCGGCGACGAGGACTCGGGTGCCAGGCCGGAGGGCACGCGGGGCAATGGCCCTGCTGACGGCGGTGCTGAGTCTGGCGGGCGGGTTGCGCCTCACAGCGGGTTTGCTGCCGGGAAATGTCTGGCCCAATTCCAACCTGGAGACGGATGCGGATGCCGACGACGTTCCCAACTTCTGGCACCGCGGCGGTTCACTTCCGACGATTGATCTTTGGACCGCCGGATTCTCGGTCAGCGCCACGCATTCCCTCCAACTCAACGACACCAGCACCACGGCCTATGGCGAATGGTATTCCGACCGGCTCAAGGTCACCAGCGGCACGAATTACCTCCTCCGCTACAACCTTCGCTACACCGTCACCAACGTCGGACCGATGCGGGTGACGGTGAACTTCTACAATGCCGCCGACGCCCACCTCTCCGGCGTGAGCTACCTGTTTGCGGGAGAGCACGACTTCTGGGAGGAACTGACGCAGCAGTTCAACACCCCGGCAGGTGCGGCGAAGCTGGGGCTCTCCTTCACCTCCGGCGGTGGAGTGGATGTCACGGGCCAAGCCTGGCTGGACGACGTTTCACTGGCACTTGCGACCAAGGTCAATTCGCTAGTGCCTTACCTCGAGAACTTCCCGTCTTTGCCTGATCCGCTTCTCATCCGCAATTGGAGGCAAACCGCGCTGGATTATCATCAACTCGCATACAACCCTTCCGTTACGGGCCGGTATCTGCCGCTGCTTTACGAATACACCGCGAACACCGCGGCGGGTTACTCCGGGCCGGCCTTCAGTCTGCCGAGCTACGTCGGCAACCCGCGCGACAGCGGGGAGGCACTCACCACGCTCGGCGCCGTGTTGGGTGGCACGCTCGCGGGCCTGAACATGGCCTCGCTCAACGGTCAAGACCGCGTGCAACACTGCGACGTTTTCTATTGCATCATCAACGGACACGGCCTCGTCCTGAATAACGTCAACTCGCAAGGCTCTGGCTCCGCCTGGTATGACATTTTCCCAAGCACGCTGCTTTATCATATCGGTTCGCGCTATCCGGGCCGCCCTTCGCTGCAAACGAAGATGGCCGCCATTGCAGCCAGTTGGCTCGCCGCGCTGCCAGTGTTGAGCAACAATTGGGAGCACACCGGCTTCAACTTCACGACGATGACGCCGACGGATCTTGCCTGGGATGAACCGGACATGGCCTTCGGCATCGCGTGGCTTGAATACATGGCTTACGTGCAATTTCACGACCCGAAGTATCTCGCCGCCGCCGACACCTGCATGGCGCAGATGAACAGCCGCACCGCCAATCCGTTCTACGAAACGCTGGGGTTTTTCGGCCCGGCCCTGGCCGCCCGCATGAATGCGGAGTTGGGTCGCAACTACTCCACGAGCAAATATCTCAACTGGATTTTTGCTTCGACCTCCGACGCCCGGCCCGGCTGGGGCTGCGAGAACGCACGCTGGGGCAACTTTGATGCCTACGGCCTCATGGGTAGCACCACCGACTCCAGCGGCTACGCCTTTTCGATGAACACCTACGCCGCCGCGGGCATCATCGCGCCCGTGGTCCGCTACGAGCCGCAGTATGCCCGGTTGCTGGGGCGTTGGTTGTTGCACGCGGCCGCCAACGCGAACCTTTTCTATCCGAGCACTCTCCCGACGAATATGCAGTCGAGCGCGGCGTGGGCGCAGCAATCCGGCGTGATCAGCATCTCTTACGAAGGCGTGCGTCACCTCGGCACGACGACGCCTTACGCGACCGGGGATGCCGCCGAGCCCATTCAAGATTTGAATCCGTACGGCACGTGGGGGAGCGGATTCATGGCCGCGTTGTTTCAAACATCGAACGTGCCGGGCATCCTCCAGATTGATTGCGTCGCCACGGAAGCGTTCCCGCCCGCGACCTATTCCACATACCTTTACTACAATCCGTATGCCATTGAGAAACAGGTCACGGTAAGCGTTGGGCCAGTCGCCAAGCATCTCTACGATCTCGCCACCGGCGCGTTCCTCGCTGCAAATGTTTCTGGAATCGCCACGCTCACGTTGGCGCCGGATTCCGCGATGGTTCTCGCGCTGTGTCCGGCAACCAATGCCATCAGCCAGTCAGGTCGGACACTTCTGCTGGGCGGCGTGGTCATCGATTACTGGAACGGCACGCTGGACACCGACCACGACGGTCTGCCGGATTGGTGGGAAAGCCGCTACTTTGCGAGCAGCACCAACGCGTTGCCCCAGACACCGGCGGCCAATCAATTCAGCAACGAGCAATGCTATTGGTTGGGATTAAACCCGACCGATCCCAGTTCGACTTTTCGGGCGCGAGCCAGCATCCAAGCCGGGGCGGGTTTTCCGCAAATCAGTTGGTCTTCGGTCGGTGGCAAGCGTTACGCCGTGGAATATGCTAATAGTCCCACGCTGTCCGCTGCCAGTTTCACCCAGGCATTCGCGGTGACGGAAACCAACGTGGCCGCCGGTGTGGAGAGCACGGAGACGTTCGTGGACGATGGCACTCTAACCAGCGGTTCGCCCGGCATGAAGAACCGCTTCTACCGCGTGAAGCAGGTCAACCCGTGAGCCGGTTGACCGGGCACAGCGCCCGCCGTCCGCCGTTGAATCCGCCTCACTCCGGTCCAGACTAATTCTCGCGGGGCAATGCCCAGATTGCCCGGTAGGGTTACACCCCATAGCGACGAGCCGGCACGCAGCCTACCGTGCTCCTCGTGATAAAACCAAATAACAGTCAAACGAAAGACAACAGCATAATGAAGAGAATCTATCCGCTCGCGCTTCTTGTGGCGACGGGCGCCCTCCTGGTGACCAGCTCCTCGCTGCTCGCCTCCGAGACGGACGACCGCATCGAGTCCTCCGCCAAGAAGTCCTATGTGTTCAAAACCCAACTCAAGGACGATGCGATCAAAGCCGAGTCCAAGAACGGCGTTGTCACTTTAACGGGTACGGTAGCCGAAAGCTCCCACAGATCCCTGGCGCAAGATACCGTGGAGAGCCTGCCTGGAGTCAAGAGTGTGGACAATCAACTCATCGTCAAAGGGGAGAGCCCGGCCGAACATTCGGATGGCTGGCTGAGCATGAAGGTTAAAACCACGCTCCTCTTCCATCGCAACGTGAGCGCCAGTGGAACGGACGTGTTTGTGAAGGACGGCATCGTCAGCCTGCGCGGCGAGGCCTCCAGCCAGGCCCAGAAAGAACTGACCACCGAATACGCCAGCGACGTGGAAGGCGTCAAGGAAGTCAAAAATGAAATGACGGTGGGCAAGGCTCCCGCCGAGCCGACTCAAACGACCGGCGAGAAGATCGACGACGCGTCGATCACCGCGCAGGTCAAATCGTCCTTGCTGTCGCATCGCTCAACCAGCGCCTTGAAGACGAAGGTGGAGACGACGGACGGCGTGGTGACCCTGAGCGGCATCGCCAAGAACGCAGCCGAAAGAAGTCTGGTCACCAAGCTCGTCAACGATATCAAAGGAGTCACCAGCGTGATCAACAATATGACCATCAAGCCGGCCGAGTCGGCTGGTAATGGCCGAGTTTCCCCGCCAAGGAACATGCGGATTGCAAGCAACTAAACTCAACCCGGAACCTGGTTGTTGGCTGGCACGTGGAAACGCGCCAGCCAGCAACGGTTCCTAACCAAACGAAAAGGCAACAATATGTTATGGACGCTTGCGGTAGTACTGCTCGTTTTGTGGGCGCTGGG
>CAZWJC010000023.1:0-41395 GCA_964634255.1 uncultured Verrucomicrobiota bacterium
ACGCGAACGCCACGCTTAACTTCGATGACAGCCAGAACGTGGCCGACGGCAACACCGTCACGGTGGGCACGAAGGTTTACACGTACAAGACGACGTTGGGGAGCGTGGACGGCCAGGTGAAGATCGGGCCGACCTTGGAACGCTCCATCTACAACCTCGTGGCCGCTCTGAACGTGGGGAACGAAGGGCTGTATGAGCCACCGGCGAACTATGGGGCGTTGAATGACCTCGGCGAAGGGGCGGGCGTGGCGTACGCGGCGGCGATGACGCCGAACGCAGCCGGCATCGAAGCGCTGTATGGCGGCGACTTCGATCTCCAGATCGCGCATCGGGCGGGCGGCACCGCCGGCAACAGCATCGCACTGGCCGAGACGTTGGTTGGTAGTGGAGCCTGGGCCGAAGGCACTCAGGTGGATGCGGTGGCGACGCCGACAGCCGATCAATTTGCGACGGCCTTGGTGGCGGCGCTGAACAGTGATTTCGGCGGTCCCGTGTGGGCGGAGCGACTGAGCTCGACGGAGGTGCTGGTGTGGTCCCGTCGGCCGGGGGATGTGCGCTCGGGGTGTGAAGCGGCGTTCACGAATGGCGGCAACGCCTGGGATCAGGCGACGCTGAGCGGTGGAATGCCCGCACGGGACGTGTTGCGGGCAGTGTGCGGCGTCGTGCGAACACCCACGGCGCTCGAGATCACGCGGCAACGGTTGCACTTCGTGTTCGGGTTTGAGCCGCATGGCGTGGTTCTGCAGGTGCGTAGTAACGTGGGAGTGCCGGTGACGTTTGATGGCGTGGTGACCCTCTCGGGGCGGCGGGTAACGGTGACCGCGGCCACCGTGGCCCTCGCGGCTGGCCTGGTGTTTCAGGTGCTGGTGTTCCAGTGAAATGCGATATGGATGGATTGTTACCCATTATTCGACGCGTTCGCCGGCCCCTCGTGGCCGTCGATACCCCGCCGGTCGTGGCAGCAAGCGTCGAGCCCGTGAGGGCTGATGTCGGTCCGGCACGGGCCGCGAAGACCGCGAAGACCGCGAAGGCTGAGAACTCGCGTTCCAAGGAACGAGGAGAGGAGGCGGATTGATGGCGCGTACATCTCCAATGCGACGGGTGACACAGCGGTTCTACCTCACGCACCGCGGCGGCGGAACGAATCAGGACGCGGGCAACTTCAGCGGCTACTTCGCCGCGGTGCCCGGTGGCAAGGCTGACATCGCCTTCACCGTGGTCAATGGCGTCGTACATGCACCGGTGCCGCCCAACAACCGCGATCTGGAGTCGTTTGATTACACCGTCGGCACATTCAGCCTGGGCGACGGCGGTTTTGGTTGGGCTGGACCGGCGGCGGTGACCACACCGCATGTGGCCGTGGCAGGCTTGGAGACCTTCGCCAGCTATCCGACTGGTGCGATCACAGGCCTCAACGCGGGCAGTGGTTGGGCAGACTCCGCGCTGCTCGTGGCGTATTGAAGAAAGGAACGATATGGCAATCATCGGCACGCGTGCTTTCAATCTGATCGAAGACAAGTATCTCACCCTCGGTAACGAGGAATACCTGCGCCCGCTGAGCATCGGCAATAACTGGTCGAAGCTCCGGCTGGGTCTCATGCTCGCCCTGCCACCCAATGGCACCAGCAACCTGACCGGTTGCAGCCTGGTCGTGGGGGTGTGCTCGGCGGCGAGTCCGTTTAACACCACTGGCGGGTACGCGGCAGCGAGCACGCGGAACTTTGTCGGCGTGGATGTCGCGACGGATGGCAGCGGGGGGGCGGCGTTAGGGACGCTTTCCTACAACGCCGGCTCCGGCAATCCCTACTACAGCACGACGTACTCGGGTGCCCGGCGGCGGGTGGGGACGACGGACACGTTCGTGGCGGCCACGACACTGACGCATGCAGTGGCACAGAACACGGGCACGTTGCAGCGGCGTACGCTGCTCTACGTGGAGATCGCCAAGGGCAGTCCCAACTACACGGTGAAGTACTACGCGGCGAACGGGACGCTGGCGATGTTGGACTTTGCGGAGCGGGACCTGCTGGACGGGCTCGAGCAGGCCGGGACGCCGGTGGTCAACACCCAGACGATGTTTGCGAGCAGCGCGATGGCAGTGGCATGCGATGAGACGGCGGGGGTGTTCGATACGGTGAACCTGTTCTGGAATCGGACGACGTATCCGCTGGAGGTGTATGCCCTGGCGGCGTTCCGGATGGCCTAATCGAAGTGAGAGGTGAGAAGGGCGAGGTGAGAAGTTCAGATGGCACTGACACTGATCAAAGAGGATGGAAGCGGGCGGAGTGACGCGAACAGCTACGCGAGCGTGGCGGAGGGCGACGCGTATCACGAGGGGCATCTGTATGCCACGGCGTGGACAGCGGCGACTCAAGCGAACAAGGAAAAGGCGTTGGTGTTCGCCACGCGGCTGATTGATGCCGAGTTCCGGTTCAAAGGAACCAAAGCCAACTCGACGCAGGCTCTGCAATGGCCGCGTGAAGAGTGTCGGGATTTGGATGGCACAGGTGACCTCGCGAGCGATGTCGTGCCTACCGCCGTGGTTCAAGCGACCTGTGAGATGGCGCGGGAGCTGTTGGTAAAGGACCGGACGGCAGCTTACCCGGGCGAGGGCCTCAAGTATCAGAACGTCGGCTCGACGCAGACGGGTTATGACAAGACCGATACGCCGGCGGTCATCTCCCGAGTCGCGCAAGCGATGCTGGCGAAGGTCGGCGCGTTGCTCAAAGCGAAGAGCGGAGCTGTTTCGTTGGTGAGGGTCTAATTGAAAGGACAACGATGACAAATCTCTTGGCAGGACCGGTGTTGGGGATGGCGACGATTGCTGCGGCGGTGATTGCCGGCGATGCCTCCCTCAGCGGCGAATCGCATGTGAACCTCGGCGAGGTCGTAAGCGTGGGCGTGGCTGTTTGCGGCCTCGTCTGGTGGCTGGGGCGAAAGTTCCAGGCCATCGAGGACGCACTGGCTGCGCATGGCAAGGCACTGGAGAAACTGCCTTGTGTGCAGGGCAGGGCAGGGGACTGCAACCACAGCAAGTCTGGCGATACTGGCAGCCTGGGGGTGATCGCATTGCTGCTGTTGTCGCTCACGATGACCGGTTGCATGGGGGCGAAGCCGTTGAAGGGCGGCAAAGCAACGATGGCGAGCAAAGCTGCTGGCGTCATCGAGCAAACCGTCGTGCAATCCGACAACCCGGCGCAGACCTCCAAGCAAGACCAGGAGATGGTGAAAGTAAAGACCTACACCGTGCCGACGGGGTCTCGGCTGGAAGAGACTCGGGTCGTGGCGCCGGAGGCTGGCCCGATGATGACGAATCTGCACGCCCTGGTACTCAGCGCGCCGATGGCCGTGACCGAACGTGAGGAGACGCGAGCCAAGACCGAGCTTGGCGCGGCGCAGAAGGACATGGCGCGCGAGCTCGGAGCGAAGCTGTCGAGTCTGAAGGGGATCGTCTGGGTCGGCGTCGCCCTGTTCCTCTTCGGCCTGGGGTCGCTGTTCTATCCACCGCTCAAACTGATCATCGGCAGCGTGACCACGAGTGCGGCCATCACTGTTGGCGGCCTGGTGTTGATGGTGTTGCCGACGATGATCGTGGGGAACGAGTTATTGATCCTGGGCGGCGTAGCGCTTGCCATCGGTGCGTGGTTCCTCGCGCATCGGCACGGTCGGCTGCAGGGCTTTGTGGATGCCAACCAGAACGGCGTGGATGATCGGCTAGAAAAGATGGAAAGGGCAGGGGAGGTATGAATCCAGGACGGAAGGAGTTACTCACATTGGTCACGTTGCCGGCCCGGCTGGGCATCCACGAGACGGCTTGGCTGCTCGGTTTCAACGAGCACGACATTCCGGTGCTCATGTCCGCAGGGCTGCTCAAGCCTTTGGGCCGTCCGCCCGCCAGCGGCTCGAAGTTCTTTGCGACCGTCGAACTGCAGGAGTTGCGCACCGACACGCGCTGGTTGGCCAAGGCTTCCGACGTCATCGTCCACCATTGGCGCACGAAGAACTCAGGGCGGCGGGACAAAGCTGAAGGCTTGCCCGCGCTCGCGGCGTGATACCCAGCGGTCGCTGGCCCCACGCGGCTCAGTCCACCGCTTCTTGCTACACAACAGCCCGCTGCTCGTATTCCTCCAGAGACGGAAGCTTCATCAATGCCCGCTTCGCATAGGCGCGATGCACGGCTTTGCTGTTATGACCGAGCGCTTCCTGGGCAAAGCGTTCCGGGTAACCCGCCGTCTTTGCGCGCTCAGCCCATGCATACCGATAGCTGTGGAGCGAAACGCCTTTCACACCGACCAAACGGCATCTGCGTCGGAACAGGCTCGCACGATGTGATTCCTTCAGCTGGGCAAGTCGTGGAAACAAAAATCCCTCCCCGGGGAGGTCGCTGAAGAGGTTGGCAAGCTGCGGCCCGAAGTGAAGCTGAACCGGAGCGCCAGTCTTCCCCCGGCGATAAGCCAGGACGTTTGCTTGCCAATCGATGTCCTCGGCACGGAGCTGCGCGACATCGGTTTGAGCGCCGCCGATGTGCCAGAGAGCATGGTAATAGGCCAGCCACTCACGATTGCGCTCTCCGGCGAGAATGCGCTGGTGTTCATCGAGGGTGATGCCGCGCTTCTCCTTGTGCTGCACCGCAGGCCACTGCCGTTTCGGGATCAGTGGCCAAGGCAGCCAGTTCATGTCCACGCAGAAGTTGTGCAGACGCCGCAGAAACACGTTGGTGGAAACGGTGCCGGCCTCGATGACGTTGAGCAACAGTTCGCTGGGCGTCTCGATGATCACCCGCGGCAGGAGCGACGCCAGCGCGCGGTCTTTCGCCGCAAGTCGCCAGCGGTCCTGATTCGCGCCGTGCTTGGTATGGATCAGCGACTCGATGGCAGTCTGCCAGGTGCGGGTGGCGACGCCGCTGTCGGTGCCGGCGAGATACGCCTTGGCGATCTGGAGATTGAGGGCGGGCTGCCGCAACGATTGGTTCTTCGCCAGCACGATCTGCTCGGCCGTGTCGCGATCCTTGGTTTTGAGACTGAAGCGTTTTCCTGTTTCGGAATCGACGCAGTAGAACTGATGGCCGCGTTCGCCGCGGCGGATCAACTGGTACCGTTTTTTCATAGGCATGAGGTGCAGCCTACGAGAGAAGCGAACCGAGTCGTTACGGTGCTACGGGTGTGTTCGCGCGGGCTGGCACGTGTTGACGCCCGTCAGCATTTTAGTGCCCGTTTTAGTGCCCGTTGTGGGTCTCTGCCGTGGTAAAACCTTGACGCAAAGGCGTTTTGATTTGGAGCCAGTTGTCGGATTTGAACCGACGACCGTCCGATTACAAATCGGGTGCTCTACCACTGAGCTAAACTGGCATCCTCACTCGCCGGCTCGCCATGATGCTCTCGCGCCGGACGCGCTTTGTGTATAGCACAGCCCCTGGCTTGGTCAAGACGTGTTGGCCCCGATCTCATCTCCGGAAACCCCCGGTTTTGGTTGCCAATGCCTATCTCCCACTGGCATAACAGCGCCGACATCGGACGTTATGAATCTAGTTGAACAAGTCCGGCAGGCGGGCGTGGTGGGCGCGGGCGGCGGCGGTTTCCCCACGCACGTCAAGCTCGCCGCCAAGGCTGACACCGTGATCGCCAATGGCGCCGAGTGTGAGCCGCTGCTCCATAAGGATGCCGTCATCATGGAAGAACAGGCCGTTCAGCTCGTGCGGGGCGTGCGGTTTGCCATGGAGGCCGTGGGAGCGAAGGACGGCGTGGTGGGCATCAAGGCGAAGAAGAAGCATGCCGTCGAAGCCGTGACCGCTGCCTGCCAGGGCACGAACGTCCGCGTCCATCTGCTCGGCGATTATTATCCGGCCGGCGACGAATACGATTTAGTGTTCAGCGTTACCGAAAGGTTGATCCCGCCCGCCGGGATTCCCATCAACGTTGGCGTCGTCGTGAACAACGTCGAGACGTTCGTCAACATCGCTGCCGCTGCCGAAGGGAAGCCGGTCACGCACAAGACGCTCACTATTGCCGGCGCGGTGCGATCGCCGGCGACCTTACGCGTGCCCTTGGGCACAACGTACCGCGAGTGCATCGCTGCGGCTGGGGGACTGACGACGGATGATCCGGTGCTCTGCCTGGGCGGCCTGATGATGGGGCAGACGACCGACAATCTCGACACGCCAGTCACCAAGACGGCGACGGGCGTTGTCATCCTGCCGCGCACGCATCATGTCATTGAGCGCAAGCTCAAGCCGAATAAGGCTCAGGCACGGATCGGCAAGTCCGCCTGCGACCAATGCCGCTATTGCACGGAGTATTGCCCGCGTTTCCTGCTGGGTTATGCCGTCGAACCCCACCAAGTCATGCGCACGCTCGCTTTCACGGCCACGGGGGCGGACGTCTTCAACCCGTGGGCGGCGCTGTGTTGTTCGTGCGGACTTTGCACGCTCTACTCGTGCCCGGAAGAGTTGTTCCCGAAGGAAGCGTGTGACGATGCCAAGGCCGCGATGCGGCGCGCGAATCAGAAATGGACCGGATCGAAAACGGTCAAGCCGCACGCCATGTACGATGGCCGCCGCGTGCCGATCAAGACGCTGACGCGCAAACTGCACGTGCAGGATTTCGACCGGTCCGCGCCGCTGCTGGCGGAGGTGCTTTCGCCTTCGCGGCTGGTCTTACCGCTCAAGCAAAGCGCCGGCATCGCCTGCCAGCCGAAGGTGCGAGCGGGCGACCGTGTGAGCGCTGGTCAGGTCATTGGCGAGCCTGCTCCGAATGCGTTGGGCGCGATTCTTCATGCGCCCATCGCCGCCACCGTGCGCGAAGTCACCGAACAGCAGATCATTTTGGAGAGATAACATGTCTGAGAAATCCGTTGGCTTGATTGAACTGTCGAGCGTCGCGGCTGGCTTCGAGGTCGCGGACACGATGCTGAAGGCCGGCAACGTGCGGTTGCTGCTGTCACGCTCGATCTGTTCCGGCAAATACATGGTGCTCATCGGCGGAGAAATGGCAGGCGTCGAAGCCGCGGTTGCCGCGGGTTGTGATGCCGCGGGCGGCTGCCTGATTGACTCCTTCGTTGCGCCGAACGTGCACCCGGACGTGTTCGTCGCGCTGGGCCGCACGCAGACGCCCGAGCCGAACGGCGCGCTTGGCATCTTGGAATCCTTCAACGTTGCCACGCTGATCGTGGCGGCGGATGCAGCCGCGAAGGCCGCCGCCGTGCAACTTCTGGAAATCCGCCTGGCGATGGCGCTGGGGGGGAAGGCGTTTTGCACCATGACCGGCGACGTGGGCTCGGTGCAAGCTGCCGTGGCCGCGGGTCGCCGCATCCTCGCCGAAGCCGGCGTGCTGGTGAATGCCGTCGTGATTTCGCGTCCGCATCCAGACGTCTATCGGGAAGTGGTCTGAGCACGGGGCGCGTCCTCGCAGGGCGTCAGACGGCTGCAAGCAAGACAGGTTGCAGATTCTTTAAACCCCGGGCAGAGTGCGCCATCGGGCAGGGAGCGACTCTCCTGTTGAACCGGGAAGCGTTTTGTGAACAATGGGCCTGTGACAAATCGCAAGTCATCAGCAAGGCAAACCGCAGCAACGAGCGACCGGGATGCGTGGCCGCCGTCCGTTTCGGACTTGGTGGCCGCATGGATCGCCGCCAGAGGCCGATGAATTTCCAACCGTGAGCGCACCTTTCTCCCATCTACGCGATCTCGACTACTCCGTAGTGCAACAATGCATGCATTGCGGGCTGTGCCTGCCGACGTGCCCGACCTACGATGCCACCAAGCTCGAACGCCACAGCCCGCGCGGCCGCATCTCGCTCATGCGCGCCATTGCCGATGGCCGGCTCGATACCACCGAGACGTTCGGCGCCGAGATGTACTTCTGCCTCGGTTGCCTCGCGTGCATGACCGCTTGCCCGGCAGGCGTAAATTACGCCGAGTTGTTCGAGCACGCCCGTGCGGAGGTCGAAGAAAAGCGCTTGCTCGATTCACCCAAGCGCAAGCTCATCCGCTGGTTCACGGTGAAATGGCTGTTCATGGACTTGAGCCGGCTGCTGTTGCTGGGCCGGGCGATGCGGCTTTACCAGCAACTTGGCCTCCAGGCGCTCCTACGCGGCAGTGGCGTGATGAAGCTCATGCCCAAGCGTCTGCAAGAACTGGAGGCGATGACGCCGACCATCCCGCCCAAGTTCTCCGCCGACATGATTGCGCCGGTTACGCCCGCCGTGGGCAAGAAGAAGTATCGCGTGGCGATGCTCACCGGCTGTGCGCAAGACCTGATCTTTAGCGAGGTCAACCGGGACACGGTCGAGGTGCTGGCGCACAACGACTGTGAAGTCTTCACGCCACCCGACCAGCAATGCTGTGGCTCGCTCCACGCCCACAACGGCGAACTCGGCCTCGCGGCGGAACTGGCGCGCAAGAACATTGACCAGTTCCCGCCGGAGCAGTTTGATGCCATCATCAGTAACGCTGGCGGCTGCGGTTCGCACCTGAAGCATTACCGGAAACTGCTGGCCGACGACCCCCGGTATCGGGAAAAGGCCGAGCTCTGGGACCGCAAGCTCAAGGACGTCCACGAATTTCTCGCCCAGATCGGCCTGAAGTCCCCAGCACCCAAGAATCAGCCCGCGATGACGGTGACCTACCACGAGTCTTGCCACCTTTCGCACGGGCAGAAAGTCATCCTTCAGCCGCGTCAGATTCTGCAGCTCATCCCGAACCTGAAGCTGGTCGAATTGCCGGAGGCGACCTGGTGCTGCGGCAGTGCCGGCATCTACAACCTGGTCCAGCCCGAGATGGCCAACAAACTTCTCGACCGAAAGCTCGCGAATATCCGGTCCACCGGTGCGGGTGTGGTGGCCAACGCCAACTCCGGCTGCCTGCTGCAGCTCATCAACGGCATCCGTCAGGCCGGCATGAATGTGCGCGTGGCGCATCCGATGACGCTGCTGGCCGAGGCGTACCGCCGGAACGGTTCGTAACGAACGCTTGAGGCGTCGTGATCTCGACACGTGCCGGAAGGGCATTCAAGAAGACCGGGGAGGAGTCTTTTCTGTCGGCTGGATGTCAGCGACGCAGGCCGTCAGGGTAACATCCGCACGCGGAAGAAATGCGTCGTCGGTTGTCCAGGCAAGGACGCGCGGTCCACGTCGAAATCGGCCTCGTAACTGGTCGCGGTCACAGGGAGGGCCGGGCTTTCCAGACCAGTGAACGGACCTGCCGGATTACTCGCGGCTTCAACTTGGTAGCGACTCCCCGGGGCCGCGCTCCAGACTAAATGCAACCGCCCATCCGCGACCTGTCCGGCACGAAGTCGTGGCGGGCCAACCCGCGGAATCGTGACCGAATCGAACAAGATTCCGTTGTTGTCCACGGCTTGGAGGTTCATGGAGTCACCGGCGATAGACACCCGGAGATGGTGAAACCGCGCCTCGAAACGTTGACTGAGCGCTTCCAGTTGCGCTGGACCGTAGAGAGTGTAGCCACCGCCACCGCTCACGAAGCAGTGAACGCCGTCGGCTGGGGCGAACCGTTCGTAGTTGTGCGCGTGTCCGCTGAAGGCCACCTGCACACCATACTGGGCCAGCACCGGCAGCAGCCACTCCCGGAGTTCGAGGCGATCCAGTCGGCCATTCTCGTTATAGTCGTCGTTTTGATGGAAGGTGGAGTCAAACGGCGGGATGTGAAGGAGGAGAATTCGCCAAGGGCGGCTGGTGCTAGCGAGGTCGTTGGTGAGCCATTGCAGTTGGGCACTCCCCGGCTCCAAGGCATAGGCCGTCGAGCCTGCGAACGCCTCAAGGGTTGGCACGAAGAGCGAGACGAAGTGTGCATCGCCATGATCACAAGAGTAGAAGTGCATTGTGCCGGTCATGCTGTTGGTCGGCATGCGGAAGGTCTCAAGATAGGTCGCCAGCGTGTCCGGGGCGTAGAGATCATGGTTGCCCGGCGTGAAGAAGAACGGCGTCGAGCGCATCTGGGGCGTGTAAATGCTCAGGCAACGCGTGTCCACGAGAGCCCGGTTCAGGGACGGGTAGGTGATGTCGCCGGTGTGCAGCACCAAATCAACACCCGCCGCGTCGAGATTGGTGGCCACTTGGAGTTGCGGCATCCAGCCGGAGCCGCTGTCTCCAAACACCGCGAAGGTAATATCGCCGGCCGCGCGCAATGTGCGGAACCGGTAGATCGGGGATGTGGCCTCGTTCGTCCCCGCCGCACTGCGGACCCGATAAAACCAATCCTTGCCAGCGCTGAGGCCGGTTAGCGCCAGGATATGGTTGGTGGTCGGGATTGCGTCGGTAACCGATTGACCAAGGGCCGGCGTGTCGCCGAAGTCCACCGTCGCGCCGCCGGGCACGGGCGTGCGCCAGAGGATTTCGGCGGTTTGAGTAGTGACGTTCTGAATGAACGGGCCGCGTGGGAAATTGGCGCAAAGCTCGGGCACCAGCACCAACCCGGCTGCGGGCAGGCTCCAACCGTGGAGTTGGATTGCCAGCAAGTTTGTGCCGGCGACCAGCGAACCGCGGTGGAGGCTCACGTCCAGTTCCTCGGTCGCCTGGCGGGCGTGGTAGGTCGCGAGGGCGTCCCATGGTGGCGGATCACCTTCCACTCCTCGACGCGCGATTTCGCGACCGTTCAGATATGCCACGAAACCGCTCACATAGTCGACGCGCAGCACGAGCCATTGAATCTCGGCGGGATCGGGCACAACAAAGCGTGCGCGGAAGCATACTGAAGTGGCGCTCGTGCGGCCCAGGTACGTCGCCTCGATAGACGGCTGGGTAGTGTAAGTGCTGAAGCCCGAAACCCCGTTCGTCCAGGCGCGGTCATCAAAATCCAGGGCGAGCCAGTTCGTAGGCGGCGGCGGGGAGTCTTCTGCGATCACCTGAAACCGCCACGGCGCGCCTATGGGTAACAGCCGCGGCTCGACGGCAGTAGCCGTCCACGAAATGCCAGTCAGGACCGCCAACCCGAGCCAGAGGGCGAGGGCTGGGGGCATGCGTTTGTGGCTGCGCATCCAAGACTGCATGGGCGACAGTCTGGCAGGTGTCAGCAGGCAGGCAAACGGAATCTGAGAGCGAGGCGACGACAGAGTTGATCGGCGCGCAACTTTTTGCAGACAGCCTCCGGCAGATTTGCCAGATTGCCCGGTAGAGCTATGAGAACGCGAAGTGAGATCCTGGCCAAGTTAACCGACCCCGGCATCGTGGCCGTCGTGCGCGCCAAGCGGACGGATCAAGCCGTGCCGTTGGCCGAGGCCTTGGTGGCAGGCGGGGTCATTGCCGTGGAGATCACGTTGACGACGCCCGATCCGTTTCGCGCCATCCGCGAAGTGTGTGCCGCGCTGGGGGAGCGTGCGCTGGTGGGCGTGGGCACCGTTCTCACGTCCCAGGATTGCCAGTCCGCGCTGGACGCGGGGGCGGAGTTCGTGGTCACTCCGATTTGCCGAACCGAGCTCGTGGCGATGGCGCATGCCGCCGACAAGCCGGTGATGCTCGGCGCCTACACGCCCACGGAAGCGCAACGGGCGCACGAAGCGGGCGCGGATTTTATCAAGATTTTCCCTGCGGACGGGCTGGGGCCGAATTACATCAAAGCCCTGCGCGCGCCGTTGCCACATCTGCGCATCGTGCCCACCGGCGGCGTGGTGTTGGGGAACGTGGGGCAATGGTTCGAGGCCGGATGCAAAGCGGTCGGCGCGGGCTCGTCACTCATCACCAAAGAGATTCTGGCGAAAGATGACTGGCCGGCGTTGACGCAATTGGCGAAAGAATTCGTCGCTGCGGCCAAGGCCGCAAAGCGATCCGCCTAAGGCAGCCCATGACACCCACGGCCTACCGAGTGCGGCGCGCGACGATTGATGACTTCGCGCAGTTGAAGGCCTTGTGGCAGGCGATGGCATTCCCGGTGGCCGATTTCGAGAAGCGGTTGACCGAGTTTCAAGTGGCGCTCGGGCCCGATGGAGCGGTCGTGGGGGCGGTCGGGGTCCGATTCGCCGAAGGGCAGGGGCTGATCTACGGTGAGGCGTTTGCGGATTTCTCGCAGGCGGAGTCCGTGCGCCCGCATTTGTGGGAGCGCGTGCTGCAGCTCGCCAAGAATAACGGGCTCTTCCGCATCTGGACGCAGGAGGAAGCGCCGTTTTGGAACCATTGCGGCCTCACGGTGGCTTCGTCGGAGCTCCTGCAGAAGCTGCCCGCCATCTGGCGAGGCAGGGAATTGCGCTGGCTGACGCTGCAGTTGCGCGAGGAAACGGCCTCCACGGAATCGGTGGAACGCGCCTTCGAGCGGTTCATGGCCGACGAAAAGCAGCGCACGCAGGCGACGTTGGATCGGGCGAAGTGGATCAAAACGCTGGCGACGATCCTGGCGATCATCCTCGCCGGCGGCGTGATCGTCATCGGCGCGTATTTCCTGTCCCGGCAGCCGCTACCCTTGGCGCCCTGAGGCTGCCGAGAAATCGTCCGCGTGATAGGAGCTGCGCACCATGGGTGCGCTGGCCACATGTACGAAGCCCATCTCTCGCGCTCGCTCACCAAACCACGCGAACCGCTCGGGTGTCACAAATTCCACGACCTGCAAGTGCTTCCGGCTCGGCTGCAAATACTGGCCCAGCGTGAGGATGTCGCAATCCACCGCCCGTAGATCTTGGAGTGCCGTCAGCACCTCACCTTCCTCCTCGCCCAAGCCCAGCATCAAGCCCGACTTGGTGAACACCTTGCCTGCTCCCATCGCCTTGGCCTTGCGCAACACACTGAGCGAGCGGTCGTAGGTCGCGCGCGAACGCACCGTCGGCGTGAGGCGGCGCACGGTTTCCAGGTTGTGATTGAAGATGTGCGGGCGAATGGAGACGACGCGTTCGATGGCTTCATCGCGGTCTAGGAAATCCGGCGTCAACACCTCAATGACAATGCCCGGGCTGAACTGGCGCACGGCTTCGATGGTTTGCCGGAAATGCTCCGCGCCACCATCGGGTAAATCGTCGCGCGCCACGCCGGTGATGACGACGTGCCGCAAGCGCATGCGGCGCGTGGCCTCGGCGACGCGCTTGGGTTCGTCGGGATCAAGCGGGAACGGCTTGGCAGTGGTGACAGCGCAGAAGCGGCAGGCGCGCGTGCAACGGTCGCCGCCGATCATGAAGGTCGCCGTGCCTTTACTCCAGCACTCCCAGTGGTTTGGGCACTTGGCACTTTCGCAAACGCTGTGGAGCTTCAGTTCGCTGAGGAGTGCGTTGGTCTGGCCGAAGGCTTGCGACGTGGGTAACTGCCGGCGCAGCCACTCCGGAATGCGGGGGCGGGGCTTGGACTCGGCTGTCAACGGTTCACTCATCACGACTCAAACTGTTTCCAAAACTCGGCCAGTTCGTCCGGACCGAAGTCCGCCAGGATCTTGCCGTCCGCCTCGATCACCGGCGCGAAGCGTTGCCCCGAGAGATTGACCATGGTGGTGAACGCTTTGCTGTCGGCGATCACGTCGAGCTTCTCGTATGGGATGCCCCGAGCGTTCAACCAGTCCATGGCGCGGTGGCACCACGGACAATACGGCTTGATGAACAGGCGAATGCGGTTTGGATTCACGGACGGAGGTTAGCCGTGGGTGGGAAGAGACTCAAATGTGCGAGTGATGAAGCCGACGCCCAAGATACGGTCATTGGATTCCCTGCATCTGGGAAAACTGCATGGCCAACCATCCGAGCAAGACTATCTGTAAGCCGAGCGCTCCCAGAGCGCCCAAGAACAGCGCCACTCGGCGCGGTTTGGAGATTGGCGTGGTGAAGATGGTTAAGGCAGACCCAATGACGGCTACCGACAAGCAAACGTAAATGCTGCCGCCGGGAACTTGCACTGATGGTGCAGCCATCGTGACAGCCTCCAGACAAGCAAACATGAGCACCGGCAGGAGAACACTGCCGCCTCCGAGCAGCCATCTTGTGCGCGCGGATGTCATGTGCGGAGTACCCCCCAACAGCAGAGCGCCCGGCCAGTGTAATTACCCTCCAATCTGCGCCCCGTATTGCTCCGGTGTCAGCAGGGCGCTGAGCTCCGCAGGGTTGGTGAGCTTGACCTTGAAGAACCAGCCGCCGGCGAATGGTTCGGTGTTGATAAGCGCCGGGCTGTCCACGATGGCGGGGTTGACCTCGATGACTTCGCCGCTGACGGGCGCGTAAATGTCGCTGGCGGTCTTCACTGATTCGACGACCGCACAGGCCTCGCCGGCTTTGAGCTTGCGCCCGACGGCGGGCACTTCGGCAAAGACGATATCCGTCAGTTCATGCTGGGCATGGTCCGTGATACCCACGGTGGCGACATCGCCTGCCACCCGCACCCATTCGTGAGATTTCGCGTATTTCAAATCCGCTGGAACGTTCGACATGCCGTTATTGAGTCAGGCGGCGGGCCTTCGGTCAATTGCTTTTCGGGGGGCGGGGAGGGAGTGCATTGCCCCTCGCGCTTTAAACGACACGGTTTACGACAAAAGGCCGATTCCTTGCCGGCTCTATCAAGGCATCCCGTCCTCCGAGTGGCTTGGCGGGGCAGATTCCCTGTAACTTTCTGCCCGCTCCCGGCTCAGTGTTTGGCAGAGACGAGAAGTCGAAGCTATGAAGAACATTATCGAACTGACCGAAGCGGGATTTGAAAACGACGTGCTGCGCATGCGCGGCCTGGTGCTGGTGGACTTTTACGCGCCGTGGTGCGGACCGTGTAAGATGTTGGCACCGTTCCTGGACCAACTCGCCAGCGAATTTTTCGGGCGGGTGAAGTTCGCCAAGTTGAATGTGGACGAAGCTCCAGCGATTGCCGGCCAATACGAAATCACCGGCGTGCCGACGCTGCTGCTCTTTCGCGAGGGCGAGCCGGTGGACAGCGTGGTGGGAATGGTGCCGCCACAGGCGCTGAAGAAATGGCTGGAGAGCGCGCTCGCCACCAACCCCAAGCCGGCGTTGGCTGCCACGGCCTGACGCGGAGGATAATGACATGATCCTGAAACTCGTCATCGGCGCGGTGGTGGGCGGTGGCCTTGGTTTTGCCTACTACAAGTTCGTGGGTTGTTCCAGCGGCGCTTGTCCGCTTACCAGCAACCCGATCATCAGCACGATTTACGGCTCGGTCGTGGGCACTTTGCTCGCGAGCAGCTTTCACTAAACCAATCGCTTTGAATCAAAACAACTGACCTATGGAAATGATCATTCGCAGATTCGCCGGCACGTTCATTCTTGCCAGCCTGGTGCTGGCTCACTACCACAGCCCGAACTGGCTTTGGTTCACGGCCTTCGTCGGCTTCAACCTCCTGCAATCGTCGTTCACCAAATTCTGCCCGCTGGAAATCATCCTGAAGAAGATGGGCGTGGGTGGTTCATGTTGCTGCGCCGGCGAATCGAAATCGGGCGGCTCGTCCTGCTGCGGCAACTAGCTTGGGACTTGGCAATCTGCGGCGGCGCGGGCAAGATGCCGTCGTTACCGGAGCTCACTATGAGGAGAACGAACGTTTTTGTCGTTGGCTGCGCATTGACTGCAACCCTGTGGTTTACCGGTTGTGGCCACAAGGCGGAACCGCGGGCACCGCAAGCTCTGCCCACCGCCAGTGTCCGGGTGCAAACCGTCGAAAGCCAGAAGCGCATGGCCACGGAGGAAGTCGTCGGGACCGTGCGCCCAAAGCTGAGTTCGGTTATCGAGTCCAAGGTCAGTGGCCGAATCGAGCGGATGCTGGTCGCGCCCGGGCAGACGGTAAAGGCGGGCGAACTGCTGGTCCAACTCAACGCGGCGGAAATTCAAGCCCGTTACGCTCAGGCCCGCGCAGTGCGCGAACAGGCGGAGCGCGAGTTCAAACGCAAGGAATCCCTCTACAAGGACAAGACGATTTCGCAATCGGAGTTCGACATCGCCGAATCACAGTTGCGCGTGGCCGAGGCGTCGGTTCAGGAAGCCGAGACCCTGCTCGGTTACATCAAGGTGGTCGCGCCGTTCGATGGCATTGTTACGGCCAAGCGCGCCGATGTGGGCGATCTCGCGTCGCCTGGCAAGGCACTGCTTGAAATGGAAGACCCGACCACGTTGCGCCTGGAAGCTGACGTGCCTGAAGCCTTGATGGGTAAGATTTCGTTGGGTGACAAGTTGGCCGTGCGCCTGCCAGCGATTAGCGCGGCGCTCGAAGGCGCGATCAGCGAGATTGCGCCGGTCGCCGATGCGAACAGCCGCACCTTCCCAGTGAAGCTCGATCTTCCGGCCACTGCCGGCTTGCGCAGCGGCCAGTTCGGTCGGCTCGCCGTTCCCGTGGCCGAGGTGAACGCCATCCGCGTCCCGGCCAGCGCCGTCACCGTGCGCGGCCAAATGGAGATCGCGTTTGTCGTCGTCAACGGAAAGGCCCAGATGCGGCTGGTGAAGAGCGGCAAGCACCTTGAAGCCGAGACGGAAATCGTTTCCGGGCTGAACCCGGGCGAACAGATCGTGACCGAAGGTGTGGCCCAGTTGCTGGACGGGCAACCGGTCGAAGTCAAACGCTGACGAAACCGGCTTCAGATTTCGATTTCCGGGTTTCACTCATGAACTCGCAACCTTCAACTCCAACGCACGCCGGGCTGGGTTTGGCCGGCAAGATCGCCCACGCCTTTATTGACTCGAAACTCACGCCGCTGCTGGTGATCACCTCGGTGCTGCTGGGGGCTTTTGCGGTCATCATGCTGCCGCGCGAAGAGGAGCCGCAAATCAAGGTGCCGATGGTTGATGTGATGGTCTCGATGCCCGGCTCCAGCGCGAAGGAAATCGAGGAGCGCGTCACCCGCCCGATGGAGAAACTGCTCTGGGAAGTTCCCGGCGTGGAATACCTCTATTCGACCTCGCGCGAAGGCGAGAGCCTGGTGATCGTGCGTTACAAGGTGGGCAGCGACCCGGACCAGAGCCTCGTCAAGCTTACAGAGAAGCTGCGCTCGAACTTCGACCGCATCCCGCATGGCGTCACGCAGCCGCTGATCAAGCCAAAGTCCATTGACGACGTGCCGATTCTAGCGCTGACTTTCCACAGCCCAAGCTACGATCATCTCACGCTCCGACGACTCGTTGCGCAGGTGGACGACGCAGTGAAGCAAGTCCCGCTCGTGGCCGAGACCACGCTCATCGGCGGCGCGCGGCGGCAGGTGCGCGTGCTGCTCGATCCGGTGCGGCTGGCGTCGCGGAATCTTACGCCGGTCGGCATCATTCCGATGCTGCAACAGGCCAACCGACAGTATTCCGCGGGGGGACTCACCACGGACAACAAGGAAGTGCTGATCGAGACGGGAGCGTTCCTGCGCACGGCGGAGGATGTCGGACAGGTGGTGGTTGGCGTGTTCGGCGGCAAGCCTGTGTATTTGCGCGAAGTTGCGGAGGTGCGTGACGGCGCGGAAGAGCCGAGCCAGTATGTGTTTTTCGGTCTCGGTCAACGTGCTGCTGGCATCTTGCCAGCAGATCAAAATGATGGTTCTGCCGGCAGGATGCCGGCAGCACGTTTCGGAGAAGAACCTGCCGTCACGCTTTCCATCGCGAAGCGCCCGGGCGCTAACGCCATTTCAGTCGCGCATGACGTCTTGAAGAAGGTCGAGGCGCTCAAAGGCAGCGTGATCCCCTCGGACATCGAAGTCAGCATCACGCGGCATTACGGCGAAACCGCGGCGGAGAAATCCAACGAACTCCTGCTCCACATGGGCATCGCTGTGATCAGCGTGGCCGTTCTGATCTGGCTCACGCTCGGCTGGCGCGAGTCGGGCATCGTGGGCGTGGCCATCCCGGCGACACTCGCCCTGACGCTGTTGGTGTTTTACCTGTTCGGCTTTACGCTGAACCGGATCACGCTGTTCGCCCTGATCTTCAGCATCGGCATCTTGGTGGACGACGCCATCGTCGTGGTTGAGAATATCGTCCGTCATTTTCACCTGCCGTTCAACAAGGGGCGAAAGTGGAGTGACATCGCAGTGGAAGCCGTCAGCGAAGTCGGCAACCCGACGATCCTCGCCACGTTCGCCGTGATCGCGGCGGTGTTGCCGATGGGGTTCGTGGGCGGGCTCATGGGGCCGTACATGCGACCGATTCCGATCGGCGCGGGGGCGGCCATGTTCTGGTCGCTGCTCATCGCCTTCATCGTCACGCCCTGGGCGAGTATCCGCATCCTACGCTGGGGGCGAAAGTATTTCTCCCTGACCGAGGGCATAGCCACGGCTGACAGCGACAAACCACACCTGCATTCCGAGCACGCGGAGGACGCTTTTACGCGCCTGTACCGCCGGATGATGAACCCGCTTATTACCAATGTGCGCTCGCGTTACCTGTTCCTCGCTGGGATTACCGGTTTGTTGCTCGCCGCGATGGCGACGGTCGCGATCGGTTGGGTGAAGGTCAAGATGTTGCCCTTCGACAACAAGAGCGAGTTTCAGGTGATCCTGAACATGCCGGAGGGCAGTTCGCTGGAACGGACTGCGCAAGCGGCGAAGGAGATCGCCGCCGCAGTGCGCATGGAACCCGAGGTGACCGATTACCAGATTTACGTCGGCACAGCTTCGCCGTTCAATTTCAACGGCCTCGTGCGCCACTACTTCATGCGGCGTGGCTCGTATGTGGCGGACATTCAGGTGAACCTCGTGCCCAAGGGGGAGCGCAAGGCCCAGAGCCACGACATTGCCAAGCGCGTGCGTCCGGCGGTCAAGGCCGCCGCGGACAAGTTTAACGCACGCTTTGCCGTCGCCGAAGTCCCGCCCGGTCCGCCCGTCCTGCAAACACTCGTCGCCGAAATCTACGGGCCAACCGAGGACTCGCGCATCAGTCTCGCCGAGAAAGTGCGCGGCATCTTCAAAGCCACCGAGGGCGTGGTGGACGTGGACGCCTACATCGAAGCCGATCAGCCGAAGACGCGCTTCGTCATCGACAAGGAAAAGGCCGCCCTTCACGGCGTCAGCGCCGAGACGATTTCGCAGACACTCAAGATCGCCGTCGGCGGCATGTCCGTGGACCTCGTGCATCAACCGCGCGAGAAGGAGGACGTGGACTTGATTCTCGAAATCCCGCGTGCCGCTCGCACCACACCCGAGGAACTGCTCGCCCTGCGCGTTCGTTCCGGCGACGCCAACGCGCTGCCCGAGCCGGGGGCTGCGACCGGCACTCCGCCGCTGATTCCGCTGCGCGAGCTTGTCAGTGTGGACCGCACGATTGCAGACAAGAGCATCTACCACAAAAACCTCATGCCCGTGACCTACGTCATCGGTGATGTGGCCGGCGTGATCGAAAGCCCCGTTTATGCGATCCTGAAGATGAACAAGGCGCTGCGGACGCTCGACACGCGCGAGTTCGGCGGCGACGGCACACAACTCAAGATTCTCAACGCGGTGCTGCCGTTCTCTGAGGCAACGCCCTCCATGAAGTGGGACGGCGAATGGCACATCACGATCGAAGTCTTCCGCGACTTGGGGCTGGCGTTCGCCGCCGTGCTGGTGCTGATCTACATCCTGATGGTCGGCTGGTTCAAATCGTTCCTCACGCCGCTCGTCGTGATGGTGGCCATTCCGTTCTCGTTAGTCGGTGTGTTGCCGGCGCATGGCGTCATGGGAGCGTTCTTTACTGCTACGTCGATGATCGGCTTTATGGCCGGCGCGGGGATTGTGGTCCGCAACTCGATCATCCTCGTGGACTTCATCGAGCTCCGTCTTGCCGAAGGCATGCCGCTGGCCGAAGCCGTGGTGGATGCCGGCGCGGTCCGTTTCCGTCCGATGCTGCTGACGGCGCTGGCGGTGATCGTCGGGGCCGCCGTAATCCTTGCCGACCCGATCTTTCAAGGCTTGGCCATCGCTTTGATGGCTGGCGAAGTCGCCTCGCTGCTCATCAGCCGCATGGCGGTGCCGGTGCTTTACTACATGGCCTATAGCCGTCAGCCAAAGAGCTGACGACGGCGTCATCGGCTCAGTTCTTGCCAGCCGTCCACAGAACCGCCTGCTCAAGCAATTGCCGGTAGTTCGGATTCTCGTAGGCGAAATGGTCGTGGCCGAGCTGGAGGTAAACCCAGCGGGATTTGCCGTTCTGCTTCGCCCAGCCAATGACCGGACCGCTCAAGGGCTCCTCGGTGGTGAGCAGCGGCGTGACGCCCGGGGCGACGTCGAAGCCTTTGTAGGTCTCGTCGTGAATCGCGAAGTCCTGGAGGCCGCGTGTGACCGGGTGGTCCGCTGTGGCGATCTTCACCTTGATCTGCACGTCGTGCTGGTACTGGGAACGTGCCTTCTCCACGCCGTCAATGGTCTTTGGTCGGAGGTAGTAGCGCGCCCCGAGCAGTTCGGCGTAGCCGTCCCACTCGTTGTAGTTGGCGATGGCGTGATGCAGCACGACCACGCCTTTGCCGCTGGTGGTCAGGTTGACGAAACTCGCCTTGGCCGAGGCATCAATCTGTTGCCACATGTCGTACATGACGACCACGTCGTACTGATTTGTCGCCTCCGCGCGGAACAGGGCATCGGCTGAAGGATGCTCAACCACGCGGCAAGCCATGTTCGTGAAGCTCGTGAACAGTGCCAGGAAGGGCTGACGCTCGAAGTCGTGCCCACCGGTCACCACCAGTACTCGCAGTTTATCAGTGCTGGCCGTTTGGCGCTCGGTCAAGCGACGTTTCAGAAAGCTGTCTTCGGGGGCGCGTTGCCAGGCGGTGAACCACAGGTCGCCCAACATCTGGCCGGCTTTCACCAACTGGTTTTCGAGAAACAGACGGCCTTCCAGACCCTTCAAACCGTCGCCCGAGAGCTTGCCTTCTTTCTCCAGGCGATACAGCGGCTCGACGAGCTGATAGCTGGCTTGAAGATAGGTCGTCATCTGCCGGAACAGTTCCTCGGCGCTGCCGGCTGTGCCGACGAGCTTCGCGGGCCGGATGCGCTTGCGCAACGGTTCGGCTTGCGCACCGCCGGTCTTGCCAAAGTAGCCGCCATCAATCCAGCCGTGAATACCACGATTCGTGGTGTAGCCGTTCGGATTCGTGCCCACCCAGCCGTGGTGATGCTTGGTGGTGTGCAACGGTTGCGCGGCGTCGCCCACGAAGTGTCCCATGAAGCCCATCGTGTAAAGAATGTTCGCCTGCGCATTGGCGATTTCTTCCGGTGTGCCGCCAAACTGCTCGAAGGCGTTCAGGTAAGCGAAGGCCGACTTGAGCCGCCCAACGTTTTCCGCAAGCGTCCAGGGCAACGTGCCGATGAGTTCCTGCGTGTGATCTTTGTTCTTGGTCGCGTCGATGGGCGGGAACTGGTCAGGGTGCGCTGCACGGGCCGCGGCGAGCTTCACCGCGAAGTCGGTGCGGAAGATCGGCAATGCCTCCACTGGCATTCCCATCACGTCGAGGTCTTCCATGTCGAAGTAATGATCCGTGGCCGTGGCGTGGCTGAAGGAGAGATCGTCGGGGACGTTGCGCCAGCGATCGGCCTCGCCGGCGAGGAACAGGATGCGCTCCTGTGCCGGCGGCGTCAGGGTGAAGGCCGGAAAGTTCGTGGGCAACGACGCGAGAGCAAGCTGATGGATGACGCGGTGGGCGTCGTAGTCCCAAGCGCGAACGGAGGTGCAAACGAGCAAGAGCGCGGTCAGAGTGACCGTCGACTTAAGGCGCTGCGGTAATGTCATGCAGTGCGCACTGTAGGGTGGGACGATGCAAAAGCAAAACGGAAATCGGCTGCGTGTGCGGTGCAGAGCAGGGGGGGATGCGTTTCGCGGATCCCGTCAATGCCGATACAGGAACTCGGCGCTGTTGATGAGTGCCCATGCCAGATCCACCGCCAGCTCGCGCGATTTGACCTTGCCCCCTTTGCCGTAAGCATCCACCGCCTGAAGCTCCGCCTCGGTTGGATAGCGCGACAGAATGCCGAGATAGATGCCAGTTGCCATTTCCCGCGGCGTCTTCTTGGATTCGGTTTGATATTTGATCATCTGGCTCTGCTCGATCTTCCGCTGGATGTGGCTCGAATTGAGGAGGTGCAGCCGTTGGGCAGCGGTGATGCGGTTGTTGCGCTCGGACTCCAGCCCGGTGTCGCGCGGCGGACGACCGAAGAGCTCCAGAAACGGGCTGCTGATGCTGCCATCGGGCAAGGCAATCGAACGCTCGTCTTCGGGAATGAACGTGAACGGCTCAGGAATTGCGCTCGAATACTTCTCCGTCGTGCCGGTGAGCTGGTTCAACGCGTCAATCAACACCTCGGCGTCCAATCGTCGCAGCGGGTAATGGGCGAAGTTGGCGGCGGCTTCCGGCGTGTCCGTCTTGGGAATGGAGGAAAGCTGGTAGGTCTGCGAGTTCAGGATCAGCCGGAAGAGCTGCTTCAAGTCGTATTTGGATGCGATCAGTTCGGTTTCCAGATGCGCCAACAGTTGCGGATTGACCGGCGGATTGCTGGAGCGGATGTCGTCCGGCTCGTGGATGATGCCGCGGCCGAGCAACCAGAACCAGAGGCGGTTCGCGATGTGGCGTGTAAACCAAGGATTCTTTGGGTCAATCAGCCAATTGGCAAAGACCTCTCGCGGGTCTTGGTCCAACTTGAGCTTCGCTGGCTTGCCGTCTGGAAACACCGCGGTCTTCCAGAGCTGATTCGTATCCCGCGTTGGGTCGAAGAACACGATCTCCTCCTTCCACTCGCCGGTGGACTTGTAGTTCAATTGCGTGAAGAAGGCGGCCATGCCGGCCAACCGGTTCGTGGGCCACTTGTCCGTGCGCCGGCCCATGAAGGTGAGCGCCACGGTTTGGGCGATCCCCTGCGGCTCGCGGTTCTGCATCGCGCGGTAGAAGTTCACTGGCCCGACGCGGAAATTGCTGCCGCTCGACGTGAGCAACTCGCGCACGAACTGATCGTAAGGCTTGTTGTCGCGGACGCTGGCGTGAATCCACTGGTGATAGGCTTGGGCCGCGTTTGGCCAAAGGTTGATGGGGAACTCCGCCTTCACCCGCAGAAGGTCGCTCCACTTGTTCGCCCAGTAATCGGCGAATTCGTCGCGTTCGAGGAGCTTGTCAATCAGCACGCGCCGCTTGTCTGGCTTCTGGCTCAGGATGAACTCCTGCGCTTCGTGCCCGGTGGGCAGCGTGCCGATGACATCGAGATAGACCCGCCTCACGAACACCGGATCGGAACAAAGGCTGGCGGGCTGGATGCCCTGCTTCTTGAGGTGGGTAAAGACCAACTTGTCAATCTCACCCGCGGGCTGGGGCGTGCCCGTATACTCATACGGGTTTGCCGCCGGTTTGGCGGGCGCAGGTTCGGCCGTGACGCCAAGCGTCACGCCGAGCACGATTGCCATTATCAGCCACGTCTTCATCCTGTTCTTCCCACCAAGGTCCACCCGAGAACCCGCCGGCCCGAAAGCCTGACGGGGGAACAGACGCCGCGGGGGACTGGAAGGTTGCAATGCACTCGGATTCCCCGTGGAAAGGCTATGCTGGCGAAGTCACGGAGAAATCTGGATGGGCCGCACACGCTGACCTTCGCGGATTCGGTCGCCGGGGTAGAGGATAACTTCTTCGTCCTCCTTCAGGCCATTGAGAATCTGCATTTCGCTACCGCTGGAGCGGCCTATCTCGACGCTGCGTAATTCGGCCCGTCCGTTCGCCCGCACAAATGCCGCCCAGTCACGTCCGCGTCGGAACAGCGAGCCGGCGGGGACTTTCAGGACGTCGTCCGCCTCCCAAACGACGATCCGGGCCTCGACGCGGAAGCCGTCGCCGAGATTCTTCCGTTGTTCGAACGACGTGACGAGGTCAGCCACCACGTTCACCCGCTGTTCCTCGACGCCAAGTGCGGAAATCTTGGTGAACGCCGCGGGCTCAACGAGCCGCACGCGCGCTTCCAGCACGCCGCTACCGCCCCATTGCTCCAACTCGACTTTCGCCCCAGGCGCAATCGCGGCGCCGTCGCGTGACAGGACTTCAATCACCACTTCCAAGTCGGCCGGATCGCCGATTTGGACGAGCGGCGTGCCGGCAGACACGGTGCGCGAACTTTCCTCGAACACGTGCAGGATGCGACCGGACGACGGGGCTTTCACCTCGATCGGCACGCGGAGGGCGTTGGTCGTACCGTCCGCCGGCACGGTGAACTCAGCAAGTTCGGCTTCCACTTGGCGCAGGGCACTCTGAGCCGCCGCCACATCTTTGGCGGCGGCGGTCTCGCGCCATTGCACCGGTTCGAGTTCTTGGAGAGATATGTTCTGTGCCTCGTAGAGTTTCTGGAATCGTTGCAGTTCGTTTGTGGCGAACCGGTGTGCTGCACGGGCTTTTTCCAAGTTTGCGGCGGCGGTGTCGCGACGAGCCTCGGCCAACGCGCGGTTGCGGGCGTCGAGCATGGCGGGGGATACCGGGTCAATGACCGCCAGCACGGTTTGGGTGGCGACCACTTCCGCGCCGGCCTTGAACGGGATGCGGCGCAACTGTCCAGCCACCGGTGCGGAGACGACGTAGCGTTGCTTGATGCGGGTTTTGCCCTCCTCGTTCACCGTGGCGCGCAGCGTGCCGAGCGTAACCTTCGCCGTTTCGACGGGCGCGGGCTGTGGTCGGAAGCCAATGACAATGGCCGCTACGAGCAGACCGCCGCCGAGCCACGGCAACCAGCGCTTGGGCCGGTGACGATTGTTCGGCCGCGTTGGGCCGGGAGCGGGATTGGGTGGGGATGGGTTCATGAGAACGCAGGTGCGATTATTCCGGCGCTTTCAGCGCGCTGACGAGATTCAATTGTCTCAGGCGGCGCAGTACGACCAGCGCCGAAACGGCCGAGGCCATGACCACGATCAACGTGGCGAAAGCATAATTGTGCATCGTGAGGACAACCGGCAGACGGACGGTTTCCGTGTTAATTGACTGGACGAGAAACGTGGCAAACCCCGTGCCCAACAACAGCCCCAGCGGCAGGGCCATCAAGGCCAGGAGGGCCAGCTCCGTGATTAGCACCGCGCCGACTTCGCGCTCGGAAAAGCCGACCACCCGCAGCGTGGCCAGTTCGCGCGCCCGCTCGGCCAGCGAGATGCGCGCATTGTTGTAAACCACGCCGATGGCCACCACAATGGCGAACGCGCTGTAGATCTTCTGAATGAGGTTAATGCTCGCCGCGGTGGTCTGCCGGAAATTCTCGCGCAGTGAATTTTTAATGCCGACCCAGCTCAAGCTGGGGATGGTTTTCAACGCGTGGAGAAATTCGCGGCGTTGGGCCGCATCAATCGCAAAGCTCGCGCCGCTGATGATGTCACCTTCGCCCAGCAGGCGGTTGAGTGCTCGCAGGTCCATGTGAGCCCCGAACCCGGTGAGATCTTCGGATACCGCCACGAGCGGCACGGTGCGGACGAGTCGCCGGCCTTCGAGGAATTCCACGGTCAGGGCGTCCCCGACGCGCGCGCCCAGGACTTCGGCCAGCTTCGCGGAAATCACGAGACCGTCTTCGCGGAGCGGAATCTCGCGGTACGCGCCGTCAATCACCCGGCTGTGTTGGGTGTTCGCCGGCGTGCCCTGGATGGCCAATTGCCGGCTGCGATGGCCAAAGCGCAATCGCACGGCCGCGCCGCGGAAGGGTTCGACCGCGATGACGCCGGGAAGCTGCCGCAAGAGGTGTGTCACCTGAACCTGCGCAGGTTCGACGAGGCCGAGGTTGATATCCTGTCGCTGCACCACGTCCCACTGGAAACCGAGCAGTTCGGTCACGCTGTCCCGGAAGCAGCTTGGGACGATCAAAATCGCCGTCGCGAGCGCCAGCCCTGCGACCGTGAACAACGCCTGCATCGGACGCCGCTCCAGATTCCGGACTGCGATGCGGAAGGAATGCGAAAAAAGGTGTGCGATGCCGGTCCGCTCGACCAGCGCGGGCCGGAAGTTCGCGGGCGGCTCGGGGCGCATGGCTTCGGCGGGCGGGAGTTTCGCCGCCCGGCGCACGGCACTGAACACGCCGGCGACCGCGGCGCCGGCGCCGATGAACACCGCCACGGCCACCGCCGAGCGGTCCAGCCGGAACTGCAGGTCCGGAAATCGGAAGAAGAGATGATACATGTCCACCAGCCGGAGGCCCAGGCCGACGCCGCCCACCGCACCGATCAAGGTGCCGCCCGCCACCATCACGAAGGCGAATTTCAGGTAATGCGTCACGATCTGCCGGTTTGAGAAACCGAACGCCTTCAGAATCGCAATCTGCTCGCGTTGGAGATTGAGCAACCGCGCCAGCACGGCGTTGGTCATGAATGCCGCTACACTCAGGAACACCAGCGGAAAGCCGATGGAGACGGTTTGCAGGATGTGGATTTCGTCCGTGATGCGAATGTGCGACGGATGATCCGCTCGTCCAAACGCGCCGCGTCCGCCGTAGGTCTGGAGCATGCGGTCGAGTTCCGCAATGACCGGACGCGGCGTGGCGCCGGGCGCCAGCGTGAGCGTGAGGTAATTAAACGCGCCGTCGAGATCGAATGCGGACGCGATCTCCTTGTACGGCATCCAAAACGTGCCGAAGGTGCGGTTGTCGGGGAGCGATGCGCCGGGCCGCGCCTCGAAAATGATCTCCGGCGACAGGACGAGGCCCGCGATGCGAAATTCTTTCCGGCGACCGTTCAGCAACATGGACAGCGAATCACCGAGCTTGAGCTGGTTGGCCTGGGCGAACGCCTCGCTGACGAGGACTTCGCCCCGACTGCCGGCCGCCAGCCAGCTTCCGGTGCGAAGAAACAGCCGGTTCAACTCCGGCGGGCCGAAATCGGGCAGCGAACGCACCTGCCCGCTGGCGGGTTCATCCAACCCCTCCAGATCCAGCGTGGCCAACACCGAGATGCCCGCTTGAACGGCGGCGACGCCCGGAATCTCGGCCACGCGGGCCGCCAGCGAATTGGGCGCGCGTTTCAGATGGGCAAACACGTCGGCAAAGCGGTTCGCCTCGTAGTATTCCTGACGGGTGCTCTCCAACGAATGGATGAGGCTGCGGGCCATGATCATCATGGCCAGTCCGCAGGCCATGACCAGAGCGACCGCGATCGTCTGACCCTTCATGCGGTTCAGGTCGCGCAGGAGCTTGCGGTCGAGGTGGGAGATCATCACCAATTCAGGCTGCGGGCCGGGGCGCGCTTGGTGTTGCGACGCTCATGATGCACGCGGCCGTCCGAGAAGTGGATCACCCGATCGGCCATGTCGGCCATGATGGCGTTGTGGGTGATGATGACCGTCAACGTGCCCAGCTCGCGATTCACCCGTTCGATGGCGTCGAGCACGACGATGCCGGTATGCACGTCCAACGCGCCCGTGGGTTCGTCACAGAGCAGGACTTCCGGGCGCTTGGCGATGGCGCGGGCGATGGCCACGCGCTGCTGTTCGCCGCCGGAAAGCTGCGCGGGGAAATGGTCCAGGCGCGCGCCGAGGTTGACCATGTGTAACGCCTCTTCGGGCGGCATCGGATCGCGGGCGATTTCGGTGATGAGCGCCACGTTTTCGCGCGCGGTCAGGCTGGGGATGAGATTGTAGAACTGGAAAACGAAACCCACAGCATCGCGGCGGTAGCGGGTGAGTTCCGCTTCCTGAGCGACGGTCAGGTCGAAATCGCGGTAACGGAGTTCGCCAGCGGTGGGGACATCGAGCCCGCCAAGGTTGTTGAGTAACGTCGTCTTGCCACTGCCGGACGGACCGAGCAGGACCACCAATTCGCCGGCAAAGAGGTCGAGGTCCACGCCGGCCAGCGCGCGCACTTCGGCTTCGCCGACGCCATAGATTTTGGTCAAGCCGCGCACGTGGAAGACTTTGGTGTCCACGTCGGCGGCTGAGGATTTGGCTGGGGGCGCTTCCATCGCGTCGAGAGGCATTGGTAGCAGTAGCCATGGAAGGCAGCAAGCCTGACTTCGGCGGGGCAAGCGTCCGCGACGCAATCGGCAGGCGTCGCGGCTGACTGGACGACCGATCAGGTGGCCGGTTCGGTGGGCGGCTGGCCGGCCAACTGTGCGGCCAGGGCTTCGCCGAGGGCCCGGTATTCAAACGGTTTGGCCAGCAACGTTGCGAAGCCCAGCTCCTGCGCAGTCTCCTCTGTGATGGCTCCGCCGAGGCCTGAGAAGAGCACGATGGGGAGCTCGGGGCGCACCTTGTGAATGCGCTGGGCGAGGTCAATGCCGGTCATCTTGGGCATGGTGAGGTCGGTCATCACGAGCGCGAACCGCTTCGGATCGGCGTTGAATGCGGCCAGGGCTTCCGCCGGACGGCTGAAACAAACCGGCCGGTATCCCAGGTGCGCGAGCAACCGCTCGGCGATCTGGAGCACGGGGGGCTCGTCATCCACAATGAGGAGTTCTTCATTCTTGCCCGTCGGGACGACGGTTTTGGCGGAATGTGAGGGCGTGGCCTCGAGTTCGATCACCGGCAGATAGACCCGGAACGTCGTGCCACGGTCCACTTCACTTTCCACCGTGATGGCGCCCTCGTGGGCTTCCACGATTGCATGCACCACGGACAATCCCAACCCTGTGCCTTCGCCGGGCGGTTTGGTCGTGAAAAATGGATCGAACACACGGTCCAAGGTCTGCGGGTCCATGCCGCAACCGGTGTCGCTCACGGTGAGGACGACGTAGCGGCGGGGTTGCAGGCTGCGGTGGCGGCTCGCCACTTGGGGGTCCACGGACTCGACGTGGAGCATCAGATCAAGCCGGCCCTTCTGATCGGTCATCGATTGGGCGGCGTTGGTGCAAAGGTTCATTACCACCTGATGAATCTGGGTCGGATCCGCCAGCGTGTTTGGCACGTCGGCGACGTGGCTGTGCATCTCAATGGTGGTGGGAATGCTGGAACGAAGGAGCTTGGCCGCTTCCTTGATGATGGGAGCGAGTTTGACGACCACCCGCTTTTGCTCGCGACGCCGGCTGAAGGTGAGGATTTGCTGGACCAAATCTTTGGCTCGATGCGCGGCTTTGAGGATTTCCTCAACGCTGTTCTGAACGTTGGTTTGCTCGGCGCAGTCCAGTTGCAGCAGTTCCGCATGGCCCATGATCGCAGTGAGCATGTTATTGAAGTCATGGGCGATGCCGCCCGCCAGGGTGCCGATGGCCTCCATCTTCTGGGCTTGGCGCAGTTGCGCCTCCAAGGACGAACGGGATTGTTCGGCACGCTTGCGTTCGGTGACGTCCCGCAGGACGCCGCGGATGCGGAGCGGGGCACCCAATCGGTCGCGGAGCAAGTCGGCCGCGACCGCGGCGTGGAGCACCTTCCCGGACCGAGTGCGCACGGAGAGTTCGTGTTCCACCACGCCTTGCTGCTGTCGTATTACCTTGATCAGGCGTTCCCATTCAGGTGCGTCCGCGCAGAACTCGGCAAACAGCCGTCCGAGCAGCTCCTCGGGGGCGTAACCCAACAGCGCGTTGCACGAGGGGCTGACGAGGACCAACGTGCCGTCCAGCGCCGCCTCGAAATAGACATCCTTGAAGCTCTCGAAGATGGCGCGGTAGCGCTCCTCGCTTTGGCGGACGGCGGCCTCGGCCACCTTGCGAGCCGTGATGTCCAGCAGCGTGCCCACGGAGTGAAAAGTGCCATCGGCCGTCTTCTGCACCGGTTGATCCTGACCGCGGATCCACTTCAACTTACCGCTCGGCGTGCGGATGCGGAACTCCTGTTCCCAAGCCTGCATGGCTTGCACGGCTTGTTGGATGGACCGCATGAGGGCTGGCTGGTCCTCGGCCACGATCAAATCCCAGCCCAGCGAGAAGTCGGCAAGCAATTGCTCTCGAGAAAGCTCCAGCATGCTTTTCACATCGCCGCTGACAAAGTCAAAGCCCATGGTGCCGTCCGGCTTGTGAAAAAAGCGGAACACGATGCCCGGAATGTTATCGGTAATTTCCTGGAGGAATCGCCGGTTTTCCTCCAGGGCGGCCTCAGCGCGGCGGCGCTCCACCCGCTCCTCGGCCTCACGCAGTTCTCGTTCCACGGCGGGAGAGAGGCGGTGCAGATTGCTCTTCAGCAGGTAATCATGCGCGCCGCGCTGCATGGCTTCGACGGCCTGTTCCTCGCCGCTGCTGTTGGACAGCATGATGAACGGAATATCGAGCTCCAGTTCATGCAGAATATTCAGGGCCTCCAAGCCGCTGAACTCGGCTAGCGCATGGTCCGCCACAACCAAGTGCGGCCGTGTCTGGCTGAGGGCCTGTCGAAACGCCGACGCGGTGGAAACGCGTTCCGACTTTACCTCCAATCCCGTCTTGGTCAGCTCACGCAGTGCAAGCTGCGCGTCCTGCTCACAGTCCTCGACCAGAATGACGCGTAGAGGGGCTTTCATGCTGTGCGCTGCTCTGTGGAAACAATGCCGTGCCTCCGCCCCGAACCGGGTGTGCCACGATCGAAGGCGTGAGAGGCGAACTCCTCCGTAGCTTTGGAATAGCTGTCGTTGCCCGTGCGTGTTTGCTGATCACTGTTTTGACCTGTCATGGTTCGAACCGCGTTGTTAACCGTGGCGCGGTGCCGGCCTGTCTCCGCTCCGCAATGCTCTTCACCGTCTGATTCCGGTCGGCGGTTGTCGAGGTTTTTTTGGGGACGAGCGTGAGCGACGCCCCGACATCAAGTCAGTCGGCTTGTGTTGGCTGTCGCCGGTTGAAGCGGTGGTGCGCGGTATCCGATGGGGATGAATCAGAACTCGCGAACGTGGTAGAACCGTTGGGCCGCGTTGGGATTAGGGTCGGTGAGCAGCAGCAGGGCGCCGTTGCCGTTCACGGCGGGAAGAGCTGTCCAACCGGTCTGTGACCATGAGTCCCGATATTCCAGGGCGTAGCGTCCGCGCGTGCGCGACTGCAAGACGACACCAAACGCGTTCCCTCGTTTGCCCGGCCGGAACAACCGCCCCAGCCGCGGTCCGCCTTCCAACAGTACCAGCGAGTGGTATCCCCCAGCAGCGATGGCGGTCGCAGGGAGATCGGGGGCGACGTCACATTGGCCGTTCCAGTTGTCGCCCCAGGCGGTCACCGTCCCGTCCCGTCCCAAGGCCAGACTGTGTAAACCGCCGGCTGCCAGCCCGGCCACGCCAGTGAGGCCGGCGGGTGGTTGGGCCTGTCCGCGCGAGTTGTCCCCCCAGCCGATCACCGTGCCGTCCGCCTTCAGCGCGAGGCTGTGGTAATCTCCGGCGGCGATGGTGGCAATATTCATCAAGCCGGCTGGGACGACCGATTGGCCAACCCAGTTGCCTTGCGCGTCGGTGTTCTGTCCCCAGGCAACCACTGTCCCGTCGCGCTTCAACGCCAGGCTGTGATTTCCATTGGCGGCGATGGCCATGACGCTGCTGAGGTTGGCGGGGACGGCGCACTGGCCGCCACTGTTGTCGCCCCAAGCGAAAACGCGGCCATCCTCGGCAAGGGCGAGGCTGTGCCAATCGCCAGCCGCAATTGCCAAAATTGGCGGCAGGCCTGGAGGCACGTTCGTCTGACCGTAGAAGTTGTTCCCCCAGCCGATCACGGAGCCGTTGGCGCGCACGGCGAGGCTGTGATATCCCCCAGCGGCGACGGCTACGAGATCCGGAAGCGTGGTTGGCACGCTGCATTGTCCATCCCAGTTGTTGCCCCAAGTGAGGATCGTCCCATTGCTTTTCAGCGACAGCGTGTGCCAACCACCAGCCGCCACCGCGATGATGTTGGTCACTTCTCGGGGAACCATTTTTTGCCCAAACGCATCGTTGCCCGAGGCAATGACCGGAAGGGGCGGATTGGTGACGACGATGTAATTGGCGCGCACAGCCGTGTTGCTCCAGCCCGAGCCGAAGGCGGTCAGGCGCACACTGTACGTTCCCGCGTCGGCATACCGATTGGTGGGGTTGGGCAGCTTGCTGGTGTTGCCGTCGCCGAATTCCCAAAGGTAATTGGTCGCGCCCAGGCTAAGATTGGTAAACCGCACGGCTAATGGCAGCATGCCTTGCAGCGGCACGGCGTTGAAGTCCGCTACCACGCTGGAAGTGACGACTAGCGAAACCTGACGAGTGGTGCTGCCGAGGCCGCTGGTGAGGTTCGTGAACAGGATCGTGTCGGTATAAACGCCAGGCAGCAAGGCATTGGCGTTCGGGTTGAGCGATACAGAAACGGCGGTGCTGGCGTTGCCTGCGAGCGTACCACCGGCGGAGGAGAGCGCGATCCACGGCTGCGTCCGGCTGACCTGCCACTCCAGGCTCGTGGCCCCGCTGTTCGCCACGGTGAAAACTGCTGACGCTGGGCTGAAGGGGCCGCCAATCTGGCCGGCGGAAGCCAGATTGGTGTCCGGGCTGACTTCGATGGCCGCCTGGCGGACACCGTAGAAATCCAGTTGCACGGAGTTCAGTCGTCCGGTGTTTCCGCCGCGACGATCTGCAACCTTGACGGTCCAGGTGCCGGGCAGACTCTCGCCCCAGTGATGCACGGTCATAAACTTCCAGTCTGGGTAGTTGTCTCCGGAATCCTCATGCCGTTCCGCCAGGCGGCTCTGTTTGCCGCTCGGCGAGATGAGGGTGATTTCCAGGTCGCCGCGTGAAGTGTGCGCGATGTTGACCGTCACCGTCACGTGCTCGATGCGCAGGTCGGCGGCGGTGAAGACGAAATCGCGGCTGACGCCGGTGCTGTTGTTGTCCGGGATTGCGAGCGAGAGTGCGCTCTGGCTGGCGGAAACCGTGGATTGCGGATCGAGGTTGGTCCAGTTCTGAGCCAGTGCCACCGCCGCGCTGGCGTTGATAAGGCCCGCGCCGAACTTGTGGTTGAAATGGAGACCGGCACCGTTCACAGCCCAGTCGGAGTCCGTGGGCGAAACCAGGGTGGCGGTGCGAATCAGGATTTCTTGGACGTCGCGCCAACCCAGCCGCGGATTGGCCTCCAGCATGAGCGCAATGACACCCGTCGCCAAGGGCGTGGCCGACGACGTGCCGCCGAAGTCCTGTGTGTAATCTCCGTCCGACAACTCGCCAAACGCTCCCGAATAGTTGTAGCCATCGTCACCCATGAGGTCCACGGTGGTGATGCCTTGACGAAAGTCGCTGCTTGAGGGAGCGGTCACCACTAAACAGGCGCCCGGCTCACTATAGGTGGCCTGTGTGCCGCGGTCGCTTAGCGCGCCTATGGCGATCGTGTAAATCGAGTTGGCATACCCGTCATAGTTGGCGTTGTCGTTGTTTTCCAAGCCGTTGCCGCCTGCCCAGGTAATGATCGTGCCCAAGCCATTGCGACCGCTGCTGGCGGCTTGTGCCAGTGCTGCGAGCGTTAAGGAGCCAGGGCCTTCCAGAATATCGCCCCAATCGGACGGCCCCCAACTGTTGCTCTTTAAATAGATGACGTCGTTCGTATGCTTCATGGCGGACGATTCCATTGCGTCGGTGCTGGGTTCGCTGATGAGGCGCAAGCCGGCCAAGGTTGCCTCAGGGGCGGCACCTGACACCCCCAGGCTGTTGTTGCCACGCGCTGCCGCCACGCCAGCACAGGAAGTCCCGTGGTAATCCCACAATATGTTCGGGCTGGGATCCCCGTCGTTGTCATTGAAATCCCAGTCGATGGTCGTATTGACGGCTGGAGCGAGGTCTGGGTGCGTGGTCTGCAAGCCGTCATCAATGATCCCAATGACCATGCCCTTGCCGCGGAAGGTGTCCCAGACGCCCGTGATGTTGACGTCCACGCCGCTCGTTCCGCCACCTTGCCCGGTGTTGCGGAGATGCCACTGGTTGGGGAACAACGGATCGTTGGGGACGAATCGTTTGGCCTGTTGCTTGGCCAATTGCGGTTCGGCAGACAGGACACCGGGTTCGGCGCGCAGGCGTTCAGCCAGGAGCAGAGCGCCGCCGGTTTCGGTTGCCTCAAGGAAATGATAGCCCCGTAAATCCGTCACTGGTCCTCGCCAGCGAGCGCCAGCCGTTGTGGCCAACGCTTCTGCATCGGTGCCGGGCGCTACCTGCACCAGAACCTCCTTGGTCAGGACGCGTCTGGAATAGGTATCGCGGCGCGCACCCTTCTCGTAGAGCACCAGTTCAACCTCCTGGCCGCTCGCCCGACTCAGGGTTATGGCGTGCTGGCGTGTAGCTTCGGCATTGGCTTGAGTGGGGATGGCGTGGGAGCGCTGAAGACGGGGTGCTTTGACCCATACCTCGTTGGTGGCCACCTCGAACTGGCGGGGGAAACCGCGATCGCGAATCTCGAGTTCACCCGAGACAACTCCTGTGGTTGCGGCGAGCGTCGTAGAGGTGGGTGCTGCCATCAGGGCGAAGCACAAGCTGAGCAGGCTAACGATGATTGTTTTACGCATGGCGATTATTCCCCGTGGGGGTTACCCCCCAAGCGCGACCATCTAACTTTCTCTGTTTGCCTCAAGCAAGGTTTTTTCTGTGAGGGGGGGGGGTGACGAGATGTCCCGGAGAGGAACCTCCGCCGCCATATCTCCGATCATGACCAGAACTGGCCATCGCCGGGGAAGCAACGCGGTTGGTAAAGTCCGGGCGTCCATCACGAATTGCCTTTGATATGTGCGCGCGGCATTTGCCTCTGAATGCGCTCTCTGGGCGACGGTTTCGCCTCGGGTTGCGGCGTTCGACTGGATGAAGACTCACTCCCCCCCACAAACCATGAAGAAACTGAGTTCACGAACATTCATCTCGCTCACCTGCGTGCTGGCGCTGCTTACCGGTGTTGCGGGTGTTACCGCCGCCCCACGGACTTGGACGGGCTCTGGCACCGATAATAACTGGGATACGGCGGCGAATTGGGACACGGGTGCACCGCTAAACGGTGACAGCTTGCTGTTTACTGGAGCCACGCGCCTGAGCAACACCAACAATCTTACAAATCTGTCGCTCAACGGGCTGGCGTTTACTGCCAGTGGCTTTGTGCTTGGCGGCAGTGGCTTCACGAATGTGGGCGGGGTGATGGACACGGTGGGGAACAACACCAACGCCTGCATCATCAACCTCGGGGCGATACAGTCCATCACCAATGCCGCGGCCGCTTCGACGCTCCTCTTCGGTGGTAACATCACAAATAATGGGTACGCGTTGACCATCGGCGGCGACGGAGAGGTCTGGCTGAGCGGCATCGTGGGCGGCGCCAGCGAGTACAGCTTGGCCGGGGGCGGATTGACGATGAATGGCAACGGCGTATTGCGCCTGGCGGGAGCGAACCGGTTCACCGGTCCGGTCACTGTCAACTCCGGCATTCTCCGCATGGCCAACGCGGCGGCCATCCCCAGCGGTGCGGGCCGGGGAGACCTTACCCTGAATGGCGGCACGCTCGATCTGAACGGCATCAGCCCGACGATCAACGGGCTCTACGGTTCCGGCATAATCGACAACGTTACGGGCACCGGGACGTACACGCTGACGATCGGCAACAATGCTACCAATTCCGCTGGGACATTCTCGGGCGGCATCGGCAACACCAGCGGCTCCGTTGCGATCAACAAGGTCAACACGAATACGTTCACCTTCACGGGATCAGGCAACCATAGCGGGCCGACCACGGTTGGCGCGGGGACGTGGGTCATGGGAGCCAGCGCCAGCATGAGCACCACGCCGACCATCACGGTCTCTCCAGGCGCGCTCTTGGATGTCACCGCTCAGGCGGGAGGTTTCCCCGTCTATTCTGGGCAGCGGTTGGTCGCGGGCACCGCGAATGGGGGCATCAATGACGTGCTCGGCGCCCTGTCGTTGTCGGGCGGGCGGATCACGGTTTACAGGCCCGCCGGGGTCGGAACCTTGACACTTAGCGACGGGCTTACGCTCGGTGGAGGGACGCTGCATTTTGATCTCAGCAATGCCACGACGGTGGGTGGCGGTGTGAACGACCTGGTCGCTATCAACGGCGCACTCAGCCTGAGCGGTCCGACGACCGTCGAACTGAATCCTTCGGTGGGTGCGTTGGCAGTGGGCACCTACACGCTGATCAGCAACGCCACGACGACCGTGAACGGTTCCGTCGCGAACCTGACGGCGTCCGTTCCGCGCGGGATCACAGCGACGTTTAACACCACCACGACGCCGGGCAGTCTGCTCGTTGGCATCAGTGGGGCCGCGATTCCGGCGTCGCTGATTTGGAACGGCACCAGCGGCGCGGATTGGGACGTGCTGACCACGCAGAACTGGCTCAAGGGTGCGACGGCTGACTACTTCTACAACCTCGACAACGTCATCTTCAACGACGCCGGTGGCGCAACCGTGAACCTCCCGATCGCGGTGTCGCCCGGCACCACGGCCTTTGCCAACGACACGGTCGCCTACGCGCTGGGCGGGGCCGGGGCGATCTCGGGCAACGGCTCGCTGGTGTTGAACGGCGCCAGCACGGTCACGCTCAATACGCCGAACAACTACACCGGCGACACGATCGTCAACCGCGGCACGCTCATTCTGGGCAATTACCTGACCGGCACCTTCGTCAACAACATCCCGGTATACAACGGCGTGACGCCTGCCAACCTCGTCCTCGGCGCGGGCGGCGCCTTCATTGCCAACCAGGCCAACACTGCCAACGGCATCACCTTCGGCACACTCCGCGTGAAATCGGGCGGCTCGTCGCTCGCCATGCGAAACCGGCAGTCCAACCAAGGCATCCTGTACTACCAGTTCAACGACTTCGCCCGGGAAGTTGGCGGGAGCATTGACTTTTCCCACATTATGTCCCGATCCGGCGCGGCCAACCGCGTGGGCCTCTTCTTCACGAACACGACCACGGTCAATGGGATCATGGGCGGCTGGGCCACGTTTGAAAAATCCGACTGGGTGGTGCCGGCCAACACGGGCACGCCGGGCACCGCTGCTTACGCTGCGGCAGCCTACCAAACCGGCACCGATCCCGCGGCGTGGAGTGCCACGCACAATCTCAACCCACCTTCGGGTGCGTCGGTCACAGTAAACAATAACGTTGTGGTCAACTCTCTGAAGGTGACGAATGCAACGGTCACAATTAACGCCGGTCAGAGCCTGACGTTGTCTTCTGGCGGCATCCTGCTCCCGGCCACCGCCACGGGCTCGAGCACGATCACGGGCGGCACGCTCCAAGGTGGGGCGAGTGCCGACCTGGTCGTCCACGCGAATCACGCCTCGCAAACGCTGACCATTGGCTCGACCATTGCCGACAACGGCGGCGCATGTGCGCTGACCAAGGCCGGACGCGGCACGCTCATTCTGGCTGGTAACAACACTTACACCGGGCCGACCTACATCAACGGTTTCACCTTGGACGGCGGTTCGGGCGGTGGGCCTGTGATCATTCCGGCTGGCACGCTGCAGGTTGGCAACGGCGGAACATCCGGCGATCTGGGCGCTTCGCCCGTCGTGACCAATTTCGGCACGCTGACCTTTTATCGGGCCGACGCGTTTACGCTCGGCACGGCGGTGCATGGTCCTGGCGCGTTGACCAAGCTGGGCGGTGGGGTGCTTACCCTGGCAGCCGAGAACACATTCTCCGGCGCGACCACCATCAGCGGCGGCACGCTCCAGGTCGGCAACGGCAGCACGGTCGGCAGCCTCGGCGCCACGCCAAGCATTGCGGACAATGGCCTGCTCGTCTTCAACCGTTCGGACAGCGTCGTCTTCTCCGGACCGATCAGCGGCACCGGCGCGTTGATCCAGCAGGGGGGCGGTCAGTTGACTCTCAATGGCACGAATACCTACCAGGGCGCGACCACCATCAGCGCCGGCACGCTCACATTGGGTGCGGCGGCCTCTATCTCAAACAGCGTCTCCATTCTGGTCGCCAACGGCGCGACGCTGAACGTCGCGGCGGTTGGTAGCTTCACGCTCAACGGGGGAGCGGTCAATCAAGCGTTGACTGGCAGTGGCACGGTGATCGGTAGCGTGAGTGTCCCTGCCGGAACGCGCCTTTCTCCGGGCGCCGATGGAGTTGTGGGCACGCTGGCGTTTAATCACGGGTTGGGTTTGAGCGGCGGTTCAGTCAACTTTGACATTAGCAATGCGGCGAAGGACCTCATCACGGTTGGCGGTAACCTTGATCTCACTGCCGGCGCCATCCAGCTGAACGTGTCTGGCACATTGGCGAGCGGGACTTACAAGCTGATTCAATACGTGGGTGCGCTGAATGGTAATGTGGCGAACATCACCGTGGCGGGCTTTTCGCAGCCGGGACAGGTGGCCAGCTTGAGCAGCACCACGCCGGGTGAAATTGACCTTGTGGTGACTTCCTTCGCGGGCCAGAGCCTCTTCTGGCGAGGCGACGGCGCGAACAACTTCTGGGATGTAGGTATTTCTGCCAACTGGACCAACGCCGCCGGCGCAGCGGTGACTTTTGGGAACTTTGACACGGTGACGTTCGACGACACCTCGGCCAACGGCACCGTGAACTTGCAGGGCACGCTCACGCCAGGGGTGGCCACGGTGAATTCCGTTGCCAACAACTACACCTTCCAAGGCAGTGGCGTGATCGGCGGCGGTCTGTTGGTGAAGAACAGCTCCAGCACTCTGACCATCCTGACGACCAACAGCTCCAGCGGGCCCACGATGGTGAACGGCGGTACGCTGCAACTGGGTAACGGCATGGCTGCCGGGGTGCTCGGTTCGGGCAGCGTCAGCAACAACGCCGCGATTGTGTTCAATGAGCCCGGCGATCAGACCATTGCAAACGCTTTCTTCGGCAACGGCAGCATTACCCAGCAGGGCACAGGCGAACTCATGCTCACGGCCGATAGCTCCTTCAGCGGCGCGTTGAATATCAACAGCGGCACGGTCCGCGTGGGCGGCGGCGGGACCTCGGGCACGCTGGGCACTGGCCCGGTCACGAACAATACCAGCCTGACCTTCGATCGTTCAGGCGCGGTTGGCTTTGCCGGTGGCATTCACGGCGGGGGCAGTGTGGTCAGCGCGGGTGTTGGCGTGCTCACCCTGGGTGGCGTGAACACCTACGCCGGCGATACCGTTGTTACCAATGGAACGCTCAGGCTCGGGGCTTCGCAGGCCATTCCGGATGGCCCGGGCGTAGGCAACATGGTTGTGAACGGCGGCGAATCCTCCGGCGGTTTCCTGGACCTCAACGGGTTCAATGAGACCATCAATGGCCTGGCTGGTGCGGTTGGGACGGTGCTCGCCGAATTGGTCAACAACGGCGGGTCTGGCACCAACACCTTGACACTTGGCAGCAACGACGCCACCGCGACTTTCGCGGGTCGGATTCGCGATAACTCCGGCGCGGGCGGCAAAATTGCCCTGGTGAAGGTCGGCACAGGCACGCAAACCTTGGACATCCGGAGCGGCCTCGGGAACACTTACAGCGGCGGTACAGTTATCAGCAACGGGGTCCTCGACCTGACCAGCCCGCCAGCAAGCGGGAGTACGGCGACGTTTCCGAATGCCAATGCAGTGGCGCTGGGGACAGGGCCTGTGACTTTCTATGGTGGCACGCTTTCCATGGTGGGATCGCTGGGCAAGAACAACGGCCCCACCTTCTATCCGGGCATGGCTAACACCTTCATTGTCCCGACGAATGAGACTGGCACCGTGAACGCGCCCCAGCGGGGCGTTTGTGACTTCACGCTGATCGGCGGCGGCACGTTCAACTACAATTCGGCTTACGTGCGCAACGAGTTGGGCGGCAACTTGACGGCCTTCACCGGCACGATCGTGTTCAACGGCGCGGCCAACGGTGGCAACATTGGTCTGAACAATGCCCTGGGCGTTCCGAACGCCAAGGTGGCCATGGGCCAGAACGTGGCGCTCTATTGCCGGGTTGCGGGCACGCCGACCATTCCCTTCGGTGAGATTGGCGGCGGTGACGACTCAGTCTGGATCGAGTCCACGACCTCGGGCAATGGCGGCGGCGTCGCGGCGAACTTCGCGGTCGGCGGTCTCAATACCAGCACCAATTTCGACGGACGGATCATTGACAATGTTGGCATCATCAAGGTCGGCACCGGTACCTGGACGCTGAACAACGCCAATCTCACCTACAGCGGCGTCACGACTGTCAGCAACGGTGTGCTGGCGTTAGGGGCCGGCGCCTCGCTACCCAACAGCACGACGATCTCGCTCAGCGCGCCAGGAGTGCTGGACGTTACGGCTGCGGGCAGTATCGGCATCGGAACCTCCGCTGCGCAGACTCTGCGGGGTGACGGCGCTGTGCGCGGGAGCGTAAATGTGGCCTCAGCGGGTACCATCGCTCCCGGCTTCTCCATCGGCACCCTAACCATCAGCAACGCGCTGACCATTGGGGGCGCGGTGCTTATGGAGATCAACCGCACGAACACGCCAACAGCGGACAAGCTGGCAGCCAACAGCATCACGATTAGTCCCGGTGCGACCCTCACGGTGTCGAACCTCGGCACGACGAATCTGGCAGCGGGTGACATCTTTACGCTGTTCAGCAGACCGATTACAGGCGCGTTTACCATTACAAACTTGCCGGCTCTGCCGTGCGCTGGCCTGCAATGGACTAACAAGCTGGCCATCGACGGCACTCTGGCGGTCATCGGCTCGCCGTGCATCAGCACCACGCCCACGAACCTCACACTCGTTTACTCAGGCGACACGTTGGACCTTTCCTGGCCGGACAGTTACCTGGGCTGGGCGCTCCAGACCAACGCTGTGGATGTGGCGAACGCGGCCTTTTGGTTCCCGGTTGAGGGTTCAACAACGACCAACCGGGTGATTATCAACGTGGACGCGGCCCAGACCAACGTGTTCTATCGGATGAATTACTTCGCGCAATGAGGGATGGTTCTGGTTGTAGGTTGGCGGGCGACCGTTCGCGGATGCTCGCCTTTTCTTCAATGGCCCCTCACGACATCCGGCTGGCGGTGCGACTGATGATCGTTTTGCTGATAGGCCTCGCCACGCCCCTGTCCATCCACCAAATTCATCAGCCATGAGTCTCAAGCGAATCCTTTTGTTGGCGATCGCATTGCCAACTGCGGCGTCTTTGGCTTTCACTCTCGCGGCATCCGACATAGCTGCCGAAGTCAAGTCGTCAGCCTCATCTCCGGCTTTTTGGCGCTGGGCCGGGCGCCCACCGATGGGCTGGAACAGTTGGGACTGCTTCGCCACAACCGTCACCGAAGCACAGACGAAGGCCCAAGCCGACTACATGGCGGAGCACCTCAAATCGCACGGCTGGGAGTACATCGTGGTGGACATCCAGTGGTACGAACCTAACGCCCAGAGCTTCGAGTATCGCAAGAACGCGGAATTGACCTTGGATGAGTTCGGGCGGCTGTGGCCGGCGACGAATCGGTTTCCGTCGTCGGCAAACGGTGTCGGCTTCAAGGCGCTTGCGGATTACGTGCACGGCAAGGGACTCAAGTTCGGCATCCATCTGATGCGCGGCATTCCGCGGCAGGCCGTGCGCGAGAACGCGCGCGTCAAAGTCACCGATTTCCACGCTCGCGATGTGGCGGACACGAACAGCATCTGCGAATGGAATCCCGACATGTTCGGCGTGGACATGGCCAAGCCGGGCGGGCAGGACTACTACAACTCCGTGTTCGAGCTGATTGCGTCGTGGGGCGTGGACTATGTGAAGGTGGACGATTTGAGCCGCCCGT
>CAZWJC010000024.1:0-40486 GCA_964634255.1 uncultured Verrucomicrobiota bacterium
TCGCCCTCCTCATGCTCCAATCGTTGTTTGCCAAAAGTGCATGACAGGCTCTAGGCCGTGGAACGGTTCTGCTGTGATCGTGAAATCGAAACCGGGTTGCCCCATGCATAAAACCAGGAACGACTTGCCGGTGACGGTCCGGATCAAGGTGGCGGCGTTATTGCAGGCAAGGCTGGCGGATTCCATCGACCTGATGATCCAAGCCAAGCAGGCCCATTGGAACGTGAAGGGCCCCGATTTCTTCGCGCTGCACCAGCTTTTCGACAAACTGGCGGAGGACGCGGAGGCGTACGCGGATCTCGTTGCCGAACGAATCGTGCAACTGGGCGGCACCGCCGAAGGCACCCTCCGAGTGGCGGCCAGGAAGTCCAGTCTGCCTGAGTATCCCCTAGCCATCGCCAGCGGCAGGAAGCACATCGCGGCACTGTCCGTGAGCCTTTCGGCTTTTGGCAAGCTGGCCCGCAAGACCATTGACCTGGCGAACGGGTTGAAGGATGCCGATACGGCGGACATCTTTACCGAAATCTCCCGCGGGGCGGATAAATACCTGTGGTTCGTCGAGGCCCACGCCCAGGCAGGCCAATAACCCTTAAGCCACCATGTCCGCCAGTTCGGCGATTCTAAACCCTGTTTGTCAAAGAACGGCTGCGCGTTGGGAAGTAACCGCTCTCTCGGGCGCGGTGGCCATTCCCCCGGATGAATCGGCCTGCGCGTTGAAGATCGCAGGAGTATATCAGGACTGCATTACTCGGGAGTGAGCTCGGCAAATGTGCCATCCGGTGACGCAGTTGGTCGGGGACGAGTGGATCGACAACAACTGGTATCGGGTGAACGACCTGGGCGATCCCGGCATCCTGCTGGACGCCGTTCAAACAACCCTCCGCGCCGATGTCATCGTGGTTTCAGTCCACGCCCTGGACGAACTACCTGTCGAGCTGTACACTTGGATTGATGCGTGGTTGCCGCGCCGGCCTCCGCGTGTGAGCGCCTTGGCGGCAGTGATTGGAGTCACCGGGCAGCAGGGGAGCCAGGCGGCTCGCACGCAAGAGTATCTACACGCCGTGGCGCGCCGGGGCCAGTTGGATTTCGTCCCACTCAAGCGCACGTTGCCGACCGAAGACGCAGCTCGGTTCTTGTGAGCGCGTCTAAAGCTCGCCGCCGGAGGCTTTAGCGGACAGGCCGCGACGGGCCGATGAACAACTGGCGCGACTCGCGGTGGATCATCCGGTTTGCCGGCGTGCCGCCGATGCTCTCGGGACGCCCAACCCTCTGCAGATTGGGTGTGATCTCGTAGAGCTTGTCCGACGACCCTTGCGGCGCATGCGGGGCGTAAGTTACCACCCAAAGTCGGTCAGCCCACGGCACCGCCCCACCTGTGCCACACTCGCCTTCATCGTTGAACATGGCCAGATGCGGGTAGACCCCCGAAAGACAGGGCATCCGTGTTGCCTCGGTGTTGGCGGTGGATAGAAACACCCCCGCGCCGACAGCGCTGAAGAAGAAATGCTGCAACAATGCTCTCACGGACAGGGTACAGCTTGCACGGCGTCGATGTGAATGACGCCCCTGGCGCCAGCGGTACGGTACAGCACGGATGCCTGCTCATCCGCGGCGAACCTAAACGTGCCGAGCGACTCGAAGCCATCCAGGCCTCGCACGGGCTGTGTCTGGTCCACCGTGAAGTGGCGATCGCCTGCTGCCGATTGCACCGTAATCGGAAGCGCCTTCGCCAGGTTGACGTGCGGGAGCCAAGCCACCCGCACTTCGTAGTCACCGGTTTGTTTCACCCGAAACCGGAGGTGCGCTGAGGCGTTCGCATCGCTGGAGTACCGGTAGCCTGTGCCAACAAAACCGGTGAGGTGGCCGTCGTCGCCCCAGTTGCCGCGCAGTTCGGCGTCCGCATCATCCACAACGATTCCCGGGAGCTTCGCCGGGTCGAGGCCTGTGCCGGAGTACGTCGCGACTGGCGCTCCGGGCGGCAACGTCAGCGGACCTTTGAGCGAGTCACAGCGCATCGCGCCGGGTTGGGACATGAGCTCTTTCAGCAATGGGAGATGCTTCTCGTAAACCCCACGCGGTGTCGTCTTCTCCCGCACGCAAATCCACGCCGCCTTGCCCACGACTTCGCCCATCATACCGCACGTGCGCATGACCCGCACAGCCCCCAGCGCCTCGCGGTTCACGCTGATGTCGCGTCCCGCCATGAATAGGTTGCCGACGTTTCGGCTGTAGAGACAGCGGTACGGCGCCCAGTAAGGCGATTTGTAGATGTAGCCTTCGCCCCGGGTGTAGGTGGAAATGAACTCGTCGCCCTTGTGGCCGTCGTCGTAATCCGGGTGCGGCGTATGCACGTCAATGTGCCATGAGCACGGAAACGCGCCGTCCGGAAACTCTCGGCCTTCGCGGAAATCTTCACCCGTGAGGATCACGTCCCCCAGCAGCCGGCGCGACTCGCGTTTGCCGGCGATGAACGCCGCCCAGGCCAGCCGGTGATTCGGGTAAAGCTTGTCCACGTTCTTTAGGGTGTCCCATGCGCCGTACATCGCCCTGAAGTTCAGATCACGGATGCGTTCGATGTCGTTGACGGAGTCCAGTTCAAAGCCGCTCTCCCAAAACCAGCCGCCGAGCTCGCTCAGCGGGGAGGTGTCCGTTGGACTCTTGGGCTTCTGTCGGCCCGGAAAGGGTTTGTCCGCCAGATCCACCGCCCACGGACAGCGGGGGAAGGGCGCGGCGACGTTGCCGGCCTGCACCGAGAGGCTCAGCGCCTCCTTGTCTTTGCACTCGCACTTCAGCACCTGTGCGGGATCGGAGGCGTCCATGAGATTCCACAGGTTGCTCGCGCCCATTTTGCTTTCCTTGGAAACCTCGTAATCCGCGCCGGCTAGAAAACCGACCGCGCCATCACCCGTGCAATCTGCGAACAGACGTGCCGTTAGCCGAATGCGCCGCCCAGTGCGAATGTGCTGCGCCACCACCGAACGGATCCGCCCACGGCGCACCTCGACCCCATTCACGCGCTGCTCGGTCAAAAGCGTGATCCGCGGTTCGGCCCGGACGAGGGCCAGCTTGCGTTCGTCGGCGTAGATCGCGGCCTGCTTGGCATTGCCGTCATGGGCGGTCTTCTGCGGCACCAGTTCGTCAACGATGTCGCCAAGGTGCGGAAACGGCTTCTGGCGAGTCTTCCCTTCCGGCCAGACGCGCACCTCGGAGCTGCCGTTGCCGCCCAAGACCGAGCGATCCTGCACCAGCGCTACTTTTAAGCCGTTCCGCGCCGCGGAAAGGGCGGCACTCGTCCCCGCAATCCCGCCGCCCACAACCACCAAATCGTAGTCGCCACCGTCCTCGGGCGACTTGGGCAGCCCCAGCACCTTGCGGCGAAATTCGGCGAGTTGATTCAGCTCGTTCGGTGGGACGAACCCGGCATCCTTGCTGAAGAGGATCGCATCACATCGCCCCTCAAAACCCGTTAGGTCATGCAACACCACTTGGACTTCTGAACCAACCTCCACGGAGCCGCCGCCCTGCCAGTGCCATTCCGCGCCGTTGGTGCCGAACGTTTCAGCCAGCGGCTTGCCGTTTACGAGCACCTGGAACTTCCCCGGAGCGCCTGGAGCGTTCCACGGCGCCACCCAATCGCGCGTCCGCACCCAAACGCGATACGTGCCGGGCGCCGAAAACTTCGCAATCGTCACCGCATCACGGACCGGCACGCCGAGCCCGTGCGCGAGCAGATATGGCGAACCCATTTGATCCATGGATTGCTGGTCCAAGTCCCACCCGCCCGGGTCGGCAAACTGTTCGGCCTCGACGAGCACCTGCTGCCCGCAGGCTGCGCAGGCGGACATGGCGAAGCCCAAGAGCGATACGAGAACGGCGCGACTCACGGTTTGCATGGCTGCCTTAGAAAATGGGGATGGATCGGTGCACACGCAAGGCCGATCGCGCAAAGCCATCACCAATGTCTTTCGCTGTAATCCCAGCCAGGCTCACTGGTAATCGCAACAGCCCCAAGAAGCCCATTCCATGCGCTCCGTAGGGGCGTCCCTGAGTTCGCTGGACTTTCTGGCCGGTTAGGCTTCAATAATCACCATGACGAAGTTGAGCTTTCCTTTCACCGAAGCGCAGATCCGCTCGTTGAAAGTCGGCGATGAGGTGCTGGTCTCCGGCACCGTGTTCACCGGACGCGACGCGGTCCACAAGTATTTGCACGAGGGCGGTAAGTTGCCGGCGGGCGTGAGCCTGCGCGACGGCATCATTTACCATTGCGGTCCCGTGATGTTGAAGCAGCCGGACGGCACCTGGAAGTGCAACGCGGCCGGCCCTACCACCTCCATCCGCGAAGAACCTTATCAATGGCAAATCATCCGCGACTTTGGCGTGCGCGGCGTGATCGGCAAGGGCGGCATGGGCGAACGGACCCTGGCAGCGTGCAAAGAGTACGGCTGTGTGTATCTGCACGGCGTCGGCGGCGCGGCGCAAGTGCTCGCCGAGTGCATCAAACGCGTACCGAACGTCTATTTCTTCGAGGAGTTCGGCGCGCCGGAGGCGATTTGGGAATTGGAGGTCGTGGACTTCCCAGTCGTGGTCACGATGGATTCGCACGGCGGCTCACTGCACAAAGAAGTGTTCGAGCGCAGCCAGGCCGAATTGGCCAAGCGGCTCTAGCCTTTTCCTGGCATCTTCGCAGCGGCAGGAGGGTCTCCCACCTGCCGCTGTGTGACTTTCGGTTTCCCCACTAGCGTTTCCGCCCGAGCCGGATTAGAGTCCAGCGCATGAGCACGGAATACCGCTTGGAAGCCGATGCGTTGGGCGAAATGCGGGTGCCGGCCACGGCTTACTACGGGGCGCAAACCGCCCGCGCGCTTGAGAGCCTTCCCGTCAGCAACCTCCGTTTCCCTCGCCAGTTTATCCGGGCGCTGGGCCTGATCAAGAAGCACGCGGCCGTCACCAACGAAAGCCTCGGACTGATGCCCCGCAAGATTTCGTTCGCCATCCAACAGGCGGCGCAGGAAGTCATCGAAGGGATGTGGGACGCACATTTTGTCGTGGACATCTTTCAGACCGCCTCGGGCACCTCCACGAACATGAACGCGAACGAGGTGATTGCCCATCGTGCCACGGAGATTCTCGGCGGCAAACTGGGCGACAAGACCGTTCACCCAAATGATCATGTCAATTGCGGCCAGTCGAGCAACGACGTCCTGCCCACGGCTGTCCACATCGCCGCCTTGGACGGCATCCTCCACCAAGTCATCCCCGCGTTGAACGAATTGCGCGCGGCTCTCACCAAAAAATCGCGTGAGTTCCATGACGTGCTCAAGATCGGACGCACGCATCTGCAGGACGCCACCCCCATAAGACTGGGACAGGAATTCAGCGGCTATGCCAGCCAGATCGAGCACGCCGTCAATCGGCTGTGGAGTGTCGAGGAAAGCCTGGGCGAGCTTGCCCTCGGCGGCACCGCCGTTGGCACGGGCATCAACACGCACCGCGACTTCGCCCGCATGACCATTTCCGGCATCGCCACGGAGACGGGGCTGGCGCTGCTGGAATCCCCGAATCACTTCGACGCCCAGGCGAACCTGGACGAACTAGTTGAAGCAAGCGGCGCACTCCGGACCACGGCCATCGGGCTGATCAAGATCGCCAACGACATCCGCTGGCTCAGCTCGGGCCCGCGTTGCGGCTTGGGTGAGCTGAAGTTGCCGCCCGCGCAACCGGGCACGGCCACCCTGCCCGGCAAGGTCAATCCCGTGATGTGCGAAATGGTCATGAAGGTCGGATTGCAGGTGATCGGCAATGATGCCGCCGTGGCGGCGGCCGGCACCTTCGGTGAATTTCAGCTCAACACCATGATCACGGTCGCCGCCTACAACCTGCTCCTCAGCATTGATCTGCTCTCCTCCGCGTCGCGAGCCTTCGCCCGCCAGTGCGTGTGCGGGATCGAAGCCGACCGCGCCCGGTGTGAAAGCGCCCTCGAACGCAGCCTCGCCATGAGCGCGGCCCTCGCACCGGCCATCGGTCACGACAAAGCGGCCTTGATTGCGCGGCAAGCCCAGGAACAAGGACGCACCGTGCGCGAAGTCGCGCTTGAGATCGCGGGGCTCGACCCCGCCCGCCTTGATTCACTGCTGGACCCCGCCCGCCAAACCGAGCCCGGCGCCGTCTTCAGCATCAACACCACGCACCTGGCACGGGCATTTGCCAACCCGCCGCCAACGGCCGCGCCCGAAGCGACTCCGCCGAAACCGACTGCCTGAACCGTTCACCGCTTCACCTGAAGCGTGGATACCACCTCGCGGACGTTCTCGCTTTCCATCGCGAGCAGCATTGCGTGGCTGATGTCCTCCATGCTCGACACTGTCCCCGAAAGCGTCACGCGACCTTCCGTGCAATTCACCGAGATGCGCAGCGCCGAGAGCCGCTTGTCCGCCACGTAGCGCGCTTTGATCGCGGCCGTCGTGCGCGCGTCCGCCGTGGCATCGGCGACCACGCGGCCCATATCGCTCGCGGCCCGGCGCACCACCTGTCCGGTATGAGTCAACTCCTCCTGAATGTCCGCCGGACGCAACTTCACGCCGTCCAGCTTGTTGGAAACGGCGCCGCGAACCTCCGTGGCGGTGTTACCAACGCGCTCTCCGAACCGTCGCATCGCCGGATCATCCCGATAGACCAGGAATAACCACACGCCTCCCGCACCAAGCGCCAGTCCGAGGAGCAGGACAATAAAGGTTTTCATAACTCGGTTTCTGGCGTGAGCCTAGCGGCAGACAACGGGTTGTCAATCAGCCTGAGACATGAAGGTTCGCGCGCCTGAATCCTCCGCCGAGCCGGGTGTCGAACTTGAGCTCGGCGTACCCCGCCCAAGCAGACCGAACCCGTTAGAGTCCGGCGCTCCATCTCAGGCAGCGCGAAAAGTCTGGTTCAGGGCGGCAAGCAGTTCGGGTTCAGCCGCGACCGGCTCGCGAACCGCTGGACACTGCTCCGGGGTTTTGGAACACTCCCGCGCCGTGAAACAATCAATCGTCACGCTGGACATGGAGGGAGTGCTCACTCCCGAAATCTGGATCGCCGTTGCCGAAAAGACGGGCATCCCGGAGCTGCGCCGCACCACGCGCGACGAGCCAGATTACGACAAGCTCATGCGCGGGCGGCTCGCCCTGCTGGACCGCCATGGACTGAAGCTCTCCGACATCCAACGCGTCATCGGCGAACTGTCGCCCCTCCCCGGCGGCAAGGAGTTCCTCGACGAGTTGCGCTCGTTCGTGCAGGTCATCATCCTGTCGGACACGTTCGAGCAATTCGCCACCCCCCTGCTCCGGCATCTCGGTTGGCCCACGCTGCTCTGCCACCGGCTCGTCGTGGAGCAGGATCGCGTGGTGAACTACCAGCTGCGCGTGCCTGAGCAGAAACAACGCGCCGTAGCTGCCTTGAAATTGTTGAACTACCACGTCGTCGCCGCCGGCGATTCCTTTAACGACACGGCCATGCTCACCGAAGCCCATGTGGGCATCTTGTTCCGCGCGCCCGTCAACGTGCGCCAACAATTCCCGCACTTTCCCGCCGTGGACAGCTATGCGGACTTGATGAAGCTGATCCAGAATGCGTTGGCGTGAGGCTGGCGCACCGCGGATGCCACCGCCACCGGCTTCCCGTCCGACAAGCCGCAGGATTCATGAAACGCACGGCCACCATCAAGATCCGCTGCTTGATCCTGCGCCTCCTCGCGCTGGTTGCGGTGGGGATGATTACCGCCCCGGCTCTCGTCAGCGCGTCTCGCCCGAATGTCCTGTTCATCGCGATTGACGACCTGAATGACTGGGTCGGCTGTCTGGGTGGCCACCCGCAGGCGCGTACGCCGAACATGGACCGTCTTGCCGCGCGCGGCACCCTGTTCAGCAATGCGCACGTTCAGTCGCCCCTCTGCAATCCTTCGCGAGCCAGTCTGCTCACCGGCTTACGCCCATCCACGACCGGAATCTACGGCCTCGCGCCCGGCATCCGCGACGTTGCGGCCACGAAAGACCGCGTCACCTTGCCACAGCACTTCGCCCGGAACGGCTATTTCACAGCCGGGTTTGGAAAGGTCTTCCACGACGGTTCAATCCCGCCAGGGCTCCGCACGAACGAATTCCACGTCTGGGGCATCGCGCCCGGCATGCCGTTACCCAAAGACAAATTTGCCCGCACGCCTTCCGAGATCCGCGCGATGGATTGGGGCGTGTTCCCGGAAGACGACCGCGAGCAGGCGGATTGGCAGATCGCCGATGCCGCCATCAGGCAGCTAAAGTCGCGTCCCAAGGACAAGCCGTTGTTCCTCGCCGTCGGCTTCCGGTTGCCGCACGTGCCGTGCTTCGCGTCACAGAAGTGGTTCGATCTGTTTCCGCCCGAAGACCAGATCGCCTTGCCACCGGTGATGGACGGCGACCGCCGCGATGTGCCGGAATTCTCCTGGTATCTGCATTGGAAACTGCCTGAGCCGCGGCTTTCGTGGTTGAAGCAGGCCAGCCAATGGCGGGCGCTCGTGCGCGCCTACCTCGCCAGCACCGCCTTCATGGACAGCCAAATCGGCCGCGTGCTCGATGCGCTCGATGAATCCGGCGCCGCGCAAAACACCGTCGTCGTGTTGTGGTCGGACAACGGCTGGCATCTCGGCGAGAAAGCCATCACCGGCAAAAACTCGCTTTGGGATCGTTCGACGCGCGTGCCGCTGATCTTCGCCGGACCGGGCGTGGCGCAGGCCGCGATTTGCTCGCAGCCCGCCGAGCTGCTGGACCTCTACCCGACCCTTATCGAACTGTGCGGTCTTTCCCGGCGGCCCGGCTTGGAGGGCCACAGCCTCGCGCCGCAACTCAAACACGCGAAAGCGAAGCGTCGCTGGCCAGCCATCACCACGCACAACGTTGGCAACCACGGCGTGCGCTCGGAGCGTTGGCGTTACATCCGCTATGCCGACGGCAGCGAAGAACTCTACGACCTGCGGATCGATCCGAACGAGTGGACGAACCGAGTCCACGAACCGAAGCTCGCGGGCGTGGTCCGAGACCACGCCCGCTGGCTGCCAACGGTGAACCTCCAACCCGCACCCGGCAGCGCGCATCGCGTCCTCGTCAAGGAAGGCGCTGCCTGGCTTTGGGAGGGCAAGCCGATCCGCCCGGAGGAGAAAGAAGACTGATTCGCCCACCTCACTCTAAGACGATCTGACCATGTTCCCCTGCCCGACAACGATTCAACGACTTGGTGCGCTGCTGCTGCTGGTGGGCCTTGCTGTCTCCATGCCGGCCCAAACTCGGCTACCTGCGCTTCACTGGGCCGATGCCTCGCGCAACGGGCGATCCTTCTCCAAGGACCCGAGCTTGCTCAAGATTGGGGGGCGCTACCTGCTTTACTACTCCACGCCGCCCGCCACGAACCGCGCACTCCCGCCAGGCTGGGCCATCGGCATCGCCGAGAGCCGGGATTTGCTCCACTGGCAGAAGGTTGGCGAACTGCTCCCCGCGCAGGACTGCGATCGCAAGGGCCTTTGCGCGCCCGCCGCCATCGCGCTTGCCGGCAAGGTGCATCTCTTTTACCAAACTTACGGCAACGGCACGAACGACGCCATCTGCCACGCCACGTCCAACGACGGCCTCCATTTCACCCGCGATTCCTCCAATCCCGTGTTTCGGCCCTCAGGCAATTGGACCGCGGTACGCGCGATTGACGCCGAGGTGTTTCCGGCAGGCGATCAATTGATTCTGCTGTTCGCGACGCGCGATCCCACCATGAAGGTCCAGATGCTCGGCGTCGCCGGCGCGCCACTCGACTCCGACTACGCCCGCTCCAACTGGAAACAACTCTGCGACGCGCCAGTGCTGAAACCGGAGCTGCCATGGGAGAAACAGTGTATCGAAGCGCCGTCCGTAATCCGGCGCGGCGGCACGTTCTTCATGTTCTACGCTGGCGGCTACAACAACGAACCGCAACAAATCGGCGTCGCCACCAGCCGCGACGGCCTCAGTTGGCAACGGCTCTCCACAAAGCCTTACCTCCCCAATGGCGCGCCCGGTGAATGGAACGCCTCCGAGTCGGGCCACCCGGGCATCTTCTCGGACGGCGACGAGACCTACCTGTTCTTTCAAGGCAACAGCGACCAAGGGCGTACGTGGTTTCTCTCTGCCGTCGAGCTGGGCTGGAACGACACCGGGCCTTTTGTCCGGCACGACTCCGCGAAGTTCCCTTCGCCCACCGCCCGGTGATGCGCTGAACGGCTGGTCGGGCCACACCCAAGCCGCGACTGTGTCCCAAGCTCGGCTTGAATCGCAAGCGCCGAGCGATGGAGCTCACAAGGGTTCAGGTTGGATCGTCAACACGATGCGCGCCTGAGTCACTGGCTTCTGCAAACGAAAGGCGATCCGCCGCGGTAACTCGCGTGTGTGCACGTCTTCCTTGATGAGTTCCTCGCTCACGTCAAACGCAGTCCCCCCTGCGTCCACCTGCACGCGCACCGCGTCCTCGCCCTCGCCTATCAGGAAAACGCCCGCACTCACCTGCTTCCATTTGGACCAGGTGATAAGCGCGGTCTCGAAGGTTGCCGGCTTGTCCAACGCCACCTCGTCACGCACCACTAGCGACGGCTTCGTTCCGCGCTGGAAGACAAATTGCCGCTCAAGTTTCTTGAGTTCGGGCACGGCGTAGGCCGAGCGGATATCGAGTTCGAGCAGATCGCGTTCAGCCGTGAACACCTCCTGCTTGACTGCGGCGCGCGCCTCCGCGCCCGTGCGCTGGAGTTGCCCCGCGATGACGGGCACGGCATGGCCGTAGGAGCTCAGCACTTTGCTGTCGTACCGCTTCGCGCTAAACGTGCGCGCCGTATAGACCTCCGAGCCCGGATCGCACAGCACCACGGTCTTTCCGCAGACGACGCTGAAGCTGCCCACGTCGTTGTGATTGTGGTGCTCCGCATTATGGCCGCCCTTGAGACACGCCGCAAAGGCCGGCCCACCGGGTGCGGGACGGCAGATCAACACGCCGCCGTCCTTGAACCAAGTGCGCAGGCCCAGGTCGTCGCCAGGCGTTGTGCCAGGAACGGGGGAAGGCTTCTCCGGCAGAAACGAATACATCGCGCTGCTATACAGGCTGCGACTCGGGCCCGCCGGGCTCACCGATTTCCAGCGCAGGTCGCTCAACTGCAGCCGCCCGCTCAGATAGAACATGAGCTTTGCATCGGGGCGGCTGCCCGGCGAGCAGTCCGCGATGCTGGGATAAACTCCACTGAGAATCTCCGCCCGCACTGCGAACAGCGCGGGCATGCGCGCCGCCGGCACGCCAAGCAAATCCAGTTTGCCGCCCGTGCTTTGCCGCAACGCCTCGCCGAGCATCGCGAAGTAGCCAAAACCGTAGTTCCAGTAACCCAGCCCCTCGCTGCAGTAGCCATCTGGCGTGAAGCCGGATAGAAACGATTGGATGTAATGCTCCGCCGCAGCGGCGAACAGCGCCCGCTCCTCCGCCGTCTCCAGAACGGCCAATGCGGCTCCCACCGTGCCGCCGAGACAGACTGCATTCCAGTTGTGCGTCGCGTTGAGCCAGCCGATCGGTTTGCGCTTTCCGGTCACCATGTCGCGAAACGGATCGAAGGTTCGGCGGGCGAGGTTTTCGCGAAGGATTTTCCGCGTGTCGGCGGAAAGCCGGTCGCCGAGCAGCCAGTCCGCCGTGGCGAGGTCCCAGCTCAGCATGGTGCTGCCCAGGTCCAGCTCCACCGTCTTGCCGTTGAAGTTCGCCAAGCCCCGATCATGCGCCGGCATCACCCACGTCTTCTCGGCACAGAGCGCCGCGATAGTCTCTTCGAGAGGCTTGAGGAAACGCCCCTTGTTCTCAACGCACTCGGCCAGCGTGAAGGTTGCCACGCGCGCGCGCCGGCCAAACGCCACATTCTGCCAGCGGTCGCGATTGCCAGTCTTTGAGAAATCCAGAAACAACTCGTCGGATTGGGCGGGCAATCCGGCTTGGACCAACCGCTCCGCCTCCCGGGGCAGCCCGGCGAATTCGGCATTCGTCGCGAGTCGCGTCCAAGCGTCGCGGTCCGTGATGGGGCGGCCAAAGCCTGCCGGCTTGGGCGAGAGCATGCCAGCGATCTCCCGAACGCGGGCAGCATCCGGCTCTGCAGCCAAAGCCTGAGTAGCCAGCGCCAAGAACGCCAGCAAGGTCGAAAGAATCGAAATGGAATTCCGCCCATCCAGGCTGGCGGCGTTTCGGACTTCGGTTTTAGGCATTCCTTCGGATTTCGAACTTCGGATTTCGAGTTTCATAGTCAGTCAGCATCGGACTGAAACACAGCCGTGCGGATTCACCGACCGGCAGAGACGCGAAACTCAGCCCTTCAGTTCCGCCGCCATCGTTTCACCCAACACGACAGCTTCCTTAATTGAGCGCTTCGCCTCGCCACGCCGCACTTTACCGAGAAACGTCACCGCCCGCATGCGCAGGTGGTCGCCCACCGGTTCGGCATAGGCGGCCACCGGGCTCTGGCAGCCACCGCCCATCGCGTGCAAGAACGCGCGTTCCGCGGTCACGGCCTGGAAAGTCTGCTCGTGGTTCAGCCGCGCACAGATGTCGGCGATGCGCTCGTCAGCTTCACGAATTTCGATGCCAACCGCTCCCTGCCCCACGCATGGGAGCATCACATCGGTGTCGAGCACAACGGCCAGCAACCCTTCAGGCACAGCCTCGCCTTCGAGTCGCCCCTTCGGCGTGATGCGGAAGTTGAGGCGTGTAATCCCCGCCAGCGCCAGCACCGTAGCGTCCATCTCGCTGCGGGTGGCCAGCTTTTGCATGCGCGTGGCCACGTTGCCGCGAATCTCCACGACCTTGAGGTCGGGACGCTGCGCCAACAACTGGGCCTGTCGCCGCGTGCTGCTCGTGGCGATCACCGCGCCGCTCGGCAAATCCGTGAGGCGAAGCTTAGGCCCAAAACCCCGCAACACGGCCTGGTCTGTTGCGCCTGTCTTGGTCTGGCGCGCCGCCAATTCAGAAATGAACTTCGCGTCGCGATAGATCAAGACGTCGCGCACATCCGCCCGCCTGACGACCGCGCCCAGCTTGAGTCCGGTCGGCAACTCCGTCGGCAGGTCCTTCAAGCTATGCACGGCGAGGTCGGCCCGGCCTTTGAGCAAGGCCACTTCAAGCTCTTTTGTGAACAGCCCCTTGGGCAAGCTTTCGTTCGGTTTCGCCATGGAGGCGGTCTGCAGCTTGTCCCCTGTCGTCTTGATGATCTTGAGTTCAAACGCGAGCTTGGGAAACGCGGCCCGGCATTGCGCGAGGACGGCATTGGCTTGGGCCAGCGCCAATGCGCTGCCGCGGGTGGCAATCAATATCGGACGGTTCGAGTCAGGCATTGGATTGAGCGGGATTCTGCGCCGCTGACGGGCGCGGCGGCGGCACGTGATCAAGCAACCCCTTCACCTTCTCACGAATGATCTCCTCGCACCGCGCCACCTCGTCCTTGCGCTGGCGCAACGAATCGTCGGCGATGCTTTGCAGGTCGTCCACGTTGTAGAGGTAAACCTCCTCGACGCGGTTCACGGCGGGGTCAATGTCGCGCGGCACGGCGATATCAATGAGCAGCAGCGGCGCACTGGGACGCTGCTCCAGCAGGCTTTCCAGCTTTGGGCGGTCGAGCACGTAGTTCGGCGAAGAGGTGCTGCTGATCACGATGTCCAACCGTGAGAACTCGGCCGGCCAATCGTCAAACCGCACTGCGCGACCGCCCAGCGCGGCGGCGAGCGCCTCCGCCCGCTCGGGCGACCGGTTCGTCACCAGCACGTTCGTGACGCCGCGCGAAACCAGCGCCCGCGCCGTCTTCTCGCTCGTGTCGCCGGCCCCGATCACCATCACGGTGCGCTCGGTGAGCGAACTGAAAATCTTCTCCGCCAGTTCGACCGCCACGGAGGCCACGGAGATATTGCCGCGCTGGATGTTGGTCTCCGTGCGCACGTGCTTGGCCGCGTTGAACGCGCGCTGAAACGCCTTGTTCAGCCGCCCGCCGGTGTATTTGTGCTGGAGCGCCAGGTCGTACGCCTTCTTCAGTTGGCCGAGAATTTCCGTTTCCCCCAGCACCATCGAATCCAGTCCGCAGGCCACGCGGAAGAGATGTTCCAAGCTGTGCGGCTCACTCAAGCGGTAAATCTCGTCGGTCAACGGGTCGCGGTAATCGTGGATGCGCACCAGGAACTCTTGCAGCTCGGCGAACGCCTGCGTGGCCGGCAACGACGTGGCGACATACATCTCGACCCGGTTGCAGGTCGAGAGAATCACCGCCTCATCCGCCAAACCGGTGTCGCGCAGCGTTTGCAGCACGGCAGGAATTCGGGCCTCGCCAAAGGCGAACCGTTCCCGCACGGCGACGGGCGCGGTGCGGTGGCTCAAGCCGATGACGACGATGGACATGGTCAGCGAAATCCGAAATCTGAAATCCGAAATCCGAAATGCGTAGTCATGGGTTGTGCAAGGGCGAGAGCAGGTTCGTGCCCCAGAACGTCAGGAGCACGAAGAGGAACATCCCGGAAACGCCCCACGCAAACCGGCGCGGCGACAGGCCACGCCACCGCAGAATCAACAACGCCAGACACGCCAACCAAAGCACGATGGACCAAACCACTTTGGGGTCCTGGATGAACTGAACACCTTCCGGTCGCGGGAGCCGCCCGCCCAGATGCAGCCCGGCCCCCAGCAACACCAAGCCCACCAGCACCAAGCGCTTGGTAACCAGTTCCAGACGCTGAATCGGCGGCAGGACGGAGAGCACGGCGCGAAGCTTGTTGAACTTCAGGTTGTGGTCCTGGGTGAGATACATCACCGCGGAAACCGCCCCCAACCCGAGCGCCCCGTAGGCCAGCATGATCAGCCCCGCGTGCAGACTCTGCAGGGCCAGGCTGAACTCCGGTTTCGGGCCGCGCGGCGGATCCAGCGCCGGCATCAGCGCAAACACACCCACGGCAAACAGCACCGGCGACACAAACGCGCCCAGAAACCGCAGTCGTCGCCACACGCCCACCAGCAGGAACGCCAGCACGATGCTCCACACGATAAACGTCGTCGCCTCGTAGAGGTTGTTGACCGGACACGACCGCAGCGTCATCCCGCGCTTGAGCATGGCCAGCGTGTGAAAGGCGAACGCGCCAACGAGCAACCCGTAGTTCACATGATCATCGCGGCGAAAACCCTTCCGCCACAGGAACACTGCATACACCGTGCTGAGGCCGTATACGATCACGGCCAGCAGGAAGCAATGTCGGTCAGTGAACCAGTCCACAAATCAAGCGGGTTGACGTCGCGCCGCGGCTAGAGCCGTTTCTCATCGGCGTCGATGTAATCCACGAACGTCTTCAGGTCGTCGCGATGGGCAAGCCCGCTCTGCTGCTTCCGCAACTTCAGGCGCTCCTGCATCGCCTGATCGTCGGGCTTGGGATAGCCCAGCATCGCCTCGCGATGCGCGGCTTTATCCGCTGCCGACTTCTTGACGTTCTGCCGCACCCAGTCGCAAACCTCGCCATCGGTCACGGACGCCTTCACCACGGCGACCATTTGCTCGTGCGTCACGCCGGCGGCCTTCAGCCACATGCCGTCGAAGCCCTTGCCAACGTTTTCCTGGTAATCGGGATGCAACTTGCCGGCGAGCTGCAGGCGAATCTTGTCCACGTACCGCGGCAGGTGCATCCAGCCGTCCATCGTCTCGCGCGGGCTGCGCGGGTAAATCAGGTTGCTCATGGGGGAATGATTGGCGCGCAACGGGCCGCTGTCAACCACGCGCCGAGCGCCGGGCAGAGCCGAGCGCGTTCCCCAACGGACCGCGCGCCGTCCCCGGCGCGCAGCAGGCCGTCATACGCGAGGGCCGAGATGTGACGCCCGCGCGCGTTTCCAGGCGACTGCGCCCGAGAGACCGGTCGCGGTCCGGCGACGACGTGAAGCTGCGTTTGTTTCCGTGGGACGGCGTGTGACACGAAGCAACGGAGAAGGAGACCCACGCAAGTCTTTGCTCAAACATGATGGGAGAGCAAGAGCGCCCAGAAACCATTCTCGACAGTCATTTGCGCCGCGCGTAGGGTCGCCGTGTGGAAGAGGATCGACACAACTCAGCGCCGTCCATCATTTGTTCGGCGTATCCACAGAGCTAGGCGTCACTTCCGCAAAACAGGCATGAAGCCGCATCGGCTGCAGCAATTTGACGACTACTGGGTCGCTGAGGATGAGGAAGGGTATGGCAATGCCTTGGTCCTCTTGAAACCCTGGTCTGCCCGGTATCTCAAGGTCCTGAAGCGGCATCAGATTAAAATCATCCGCTTGAACGACCGTGCCGGCTGGTCCGGCACTGACATTTCCTTTGTGCTAACCATCCCAGACATTCACGGAGTTGACCTGATTAGCGAAGAGGTGACCGATGTCTCTCCCGTATTTGAGATTGCGGGACTCAAGACCCTTTCACTCTTCTGCAAGGCGAAAGTCGCGGGAGACTTCCTGAAGCTGAAGAAACTGCAAAGCGTTGGCCTACAGTGGTCGCCTGTTTATCACTCGCTTTTTGGCCTGAGGTCTTTACGCCGAATCAATGTCCTTGGGTTCCCCCAGATCGACTTGACGTGCTGGGAGCAAAACACGAGCGCCACATCGCTAAGGTTATCCTCCAGCTCGTTGCAGTCCTTGGGCGGCATCGACCGCTTCACTCGCGTGAAGACGCTGGACCTCTACCGGTGTCGCAATCTGAAGTCGCTAGAAGCTCTTGCGGACTCTCCCTCACTCCAGACGCTACACCTAGCTCAATGCTCTGGCATCGACGACCTAACCCCAGTTGCACAACTACGCCAATTGAGGGTCCTTGAGCTCGTGGACTGCCACGCCATCCGCTCGGTGGTCCCGCTGGCAAGATGCAAGGAACTCCGCAGAGTCCAAATTGCAGGGAATACGACCGTGGCTGACGGCGATCTCAGTCCGCTGAAGATGCTTGCCAACTTAAAGGAAGTCTTGTTGGCCCAGCGAAAACACTACTCGCACACAGCTGAGGAGCTGGAGCGAAAGCAGTGAACCAAGACTACATGCGAACTCGCCAACTTGAGGATAGGCGGAAGTCCGGGTGACGCCCACATGACCTTGCGCAGTCTGGCTGAGTCCGTCGCCCCGACTGGAGCGCGGGCTTCAGCCCGCTTTCACGGCGCCGTCTGAGAGCGATGGACCGCCCCCGAAGCGACTTGCGCCTTTGCTTGAACGTGTTTGGAGGGCCTGAGCATTCAAAAGACCACGCTCGACAGCCCTCTCGGCCAGGAATAGTGTCGCCGCATGAAACAGGACAGGCTGCATAACTTGCCGTCCATTATCTGTTAGGCGTTGTTAGCGCGTACGCCACATGAACACTTACGCACCGCCTTACGAGTCCCCGATTGAGGACGCATTCGCTTGGGCGATTGCCAAGCACCTGAATCCCGCCTGCGATTTGCAGAAGCAGGTCGAGGTACCTACTTTCACCGGTGGATTCCGTCTCGACTTTCTTGCCGTGTCATTATCGCCACGCCACAAGATCGCCCTCGAATGCGATGGCAAAGAGTTTCACGACTACACCCGGGACATGTTCCGAGACGCAATTATCATTGGATGCACCGACGTCGACAGCATCTACCGGTTCGGGGGTAGAGACATCTGGTATCATCTTGACGATGCTCTCTATACGTTGAGTACCCGTGAGCCAGAGTTGTTCAGCGACAGAGGTAGATGCAACTTGAAGCAACTGGCCGCGCGTGACACCCGAATCTACGATGGTACTGAGTTCATCATCAATCACGGCACATCGGAGTTACCGCCAATCTGGATACGTGCGCTTCGACGCCATCACCCCAACCCGGTCTGGAAGCGCCTCTTTGATTATGCAAGCGCGCATAGGAACCTTTGTCTCGACGAGATTATCCGACGGTCCGACGAGGAGGGACTCAAGTGGTTTACAGACTAAACGGAACGCCTCACTCTGAGCGGGAGTCCTGTTTGCTCGCAGGTTACCTTCTCGCGTGTGCTCTCCGATCCCGCAGTGCATAGGCAAGGCGACTCTTGTCAGCGCCTGACACCTCGCCCATGCTGGCGGCGGGTTGATGAAGAAAAGGTCTGTCGTCCTGTACGCGTTGCTCGTCGCCGCTGTTGCCACAGTGGCGCTGCTCTTCTTTCTCAACCGTCCTGGACGCCGCGCCAGCGGGCCGTTGCGGCATGAAGTCTATGTCTGGCAGCGCGCGTGGACGCAGCCCGTGCGCGAGGCCGTCGCCCAGCGCGCCACCAACTTCGCCGAACTCGTCCCGCTCAAGGCCGAAATCTCCTGGACCGACGGCAAGCCGCAGCTCACGCGCGTGGCGGTGGATTATCCGACGCTGGCCAAGGCCCGTCAGTTGGGAAGGGGCAATATACGGTGAAATTGACTTCGCCGGTACTGAAGCAATTGGCTGGCGATCTCTTTCCCATCTACTACAGCAACGATGTTGAGGGCAAATGCTCCTTCAGGCGGTTGCCGCCCGGAACATACGAGGTCGCCGTGTTCAAACACGAGCGAGTCTCCGACGACAAGGTGGGGGTTGGACCCGCGGTCTGCTACACCGTCGAACTGCCTGAGCAGGGTGAGGGAATGCAGTGCAGCGTCTTGCAGGTGGGCAGTCAATAGTGGTGCGCACCCACCCGCGCGGGAATATGCAACAGTCAGTGTGTCGCCGTTGAGTTGCGTGCATTGTCTCCTGAAAACGTTTCGCCACGCATCGTCGAGAGACTCCACCCACTCGGTCGAAGGGTGACTTGGACGGCGCCGGTCTCGCGTGTGCAAAGTGCGGTGGCTCCGAAACGGGCCAGACGTTCACGCAAACGCGGCGAAGCGCGTTCGGGAGCGGGGAACTCGGAATCCATGACCACAATTACCCGTGGCTGAATTCGTTCCAGCAGGCCGTCGCAGAGGGGTTCGCCTTGGGCTGGCAGGCCCGCGAACACGATGTCCGCCCGCAGGTCTGCCTCGCGTTCCATGAGCGCTTCCTGACCGGCGCGGCCGAGGTCGGAGAGGAGCAGGATGCGCGTGCCGTGGATTTCGGCTTGCAGCACGACGGCACAGTCGTCGGCTTGTTTGAAGCGGTCGTCGGCCCGCGGGTGGAGGACGTGGAACGGCGGGATGGCGTCGCCGTAGTGAACGAAGTGGAGGCGATCCGTTGTCAGGTTCAGGTTGGTCATCACCTGCCGGTAGGTTGGCGAGAGTTGCCGGACGCTGCTTGCGAGGGTTTGGCGGACGCGGAATGCCTGCATCAGTTCTTCCGCGCCGCCCATCTGACGCAGGTCGCCGTGGGTGAGCAGAAATCGGGACAATCGGTTCACGCCTTGCGCCCGCAAGAACGGTTGCGTGACAAACTCGACGGAATTTGTGTTGCCACAATCCACTAGGAGGGCAGGGGAACGGTGCCGGAGATCGCAGAAGACGGCGCAGCCGCCGTTCAGCGGGATCGCAGTCAGGGTTGCGGTGTTGCTCTGTGCGAAGCGCATCCAGCCGTAAGCCATCACGATCAGGCCCAGCGCCGGTAGCGTCCACCGCCGGCGTTTCGCGTTGAGCAGCCAGCCGGACAACAGCCCGATGAGGAGCGCGTAGTAAAGGAACAGTTCGACAGCGGCAAAGGATTTCACATAGAAGAACGCGCCCGGCAAGTGGGTGAAGGCTTTGCTGGCGCGGATCATTCCCCACATCCAAAACCAGGCGCTGTGGTTGAAGAGCCCGGCCAGGCCCGGCCACCAACCACCACAAATCAGACTGCCGAGATTGCACATGAGTGCCAGGCTGCTGAGCGGGACGATCACCAAGTTCGCGAGCAGAGTCACCGGGCTAAAAAGATGGAAGTAGTGCGCCGTGAGCGGCAGGGCGCCGAGCCATGCTGCGAGGGAGGTCGCCACGGCTGTGGTCAGCCAGCGCAGGGGGGCGTTGAGCCAACGGCGCCAGCGCGGCAAGAGTTCTGAAGGCAAGAGCGGGTCGGTTTGCAGCAAGCGGTCGCGTAGCTTCTCCAGCGGCGGCAGGAACAAGGCGATGCTGAGGACGACGAAGAACGAGAGTTGGAAGCTGGCTTGGAAGAGCTGTTGCGGATCCCAGAGCAAGATGATGAGTCCTGCCGCGGCCAGCGAGTTGAGCAAGTCACTGGGGCGACGCAACGCCCAGCCGCCGATGACGACTGTCATCATCACCGTGGACCGGATGGCCGAGGACTGCCAGCCGGTGGCGGCGGTGTAAAACCAAATTAGCGGGATGACGATTACGCCGCACCAAGCCCGCGAGACCTGGCACACGCGCAGTAGGCTCACCAGGATGCCGGCGATCAGTGCAATGTGCAGGCCGCTGATGGCAAAGACATGCATCGTGCCCGACTGCATGAAGGGCTCGTTCACTTCGCTGGTGAGCGCGGTCTTCCAGCCCAGCGTCATTGCCCAAAGCAGGCGAGTGGATTCGTCGTCTGGCAAGCCGCGCGCCAGCGTGTGTTTCGCCCACGCGAGGAACTGATCTGAGAGCGGCTTCTTGTTTCGGCTGGGTGGTTGGAGCGACCAAGCATTGGACGCCGCCGCGCGGAGTTGGAAATGGACATCAAGCCGGCGAAGGTGGGCACGGTAGTCGAACAGGCCCGGCGCGACCGCGGTGGGGGGCAATGAGAGGATGCCGGCGATGGCCACGTGCTGCCCGCCGTAGTATCCCGCGGGCAGTTCTCCAGGTGTCAGGACCAACACCTTACCGCGGGCCGGCTGCCATGGGCCGCGGGTTCGTAACGCCTCCACGTTCAGCAAGGCGAGCGTGCGGTAGGATTCCTCGCCATCTCGGACAAACAACCGCAGCGACGGTGTCTCCGCAAGCCGCCCGGACAAGACCGCCTCGGTGGGAACGCTGTTGGTCAGGAGCAGGCGCAGGTCGTGCGGCGAAACCACCGCGGTGCGGGAGGTGAGGTTCAACGCTCCCAGCAGCGCGAGGGTGGGAAGCAGCAGCCACGTGCGGGCTCTGGCCCAGGCCAGGGTCAGACCGGCCGCGCTCAACGTGGCCAGCCAGAGTAGGGGAAGTGGCGGGTGTAGGAACTCCGCCAGGAGCAACCCGGCGGCATAAAGCAGCGCAGGTATGGCTACGGGCCGGCGCATGGAAACACCCGCAGTGTAGAATCGGCTTGGCCGGAGAAGCGAGCGTGAAACTTGCCGGAAGCCTAGCTGGGTGAGGCCAGATTCCGGCGGCGGCGTTCGAGCCACCGGCAGACCAAGGCGGTCACAACCAAGCCCGCGACCGCCCCGCTGCTGTCAATAAGGACGTCCCAGACGGAGGCTTGCCGCGTCGGCACGAACCGCTGATGCAGTTCGTCGCTCACGGCGTACAGGACGACGAAGAGCAAAGTCCATCTCGCGGCCGAGGGACTCCAGAGAACCGGATCCGTTCGGCGGGGGCGGCGGATGGCCCGCCACAGGAGGAACGCCATGATGCCGAACTCGGTGAAATGCGCGGCCTTGCGCACCCAGAACACGATGCGCTCCACATCCGGCTCGGGCATTTGTGGAAACAGCCAGTGCATGATGGGGCCGATGATCCGCGAGGACCGTTGAGCCGAACCCGTATCCGCAGACGCGCCAAAGATGAGCAGCATCCACAGCAGCAGTGGCAGCCAGTATTTCGCAAACGTCTTGAGACGCAACACGGCGCAAAAGGAACTAAGTTCGCCGGCCCGGCGCAACTCCTATCCCGCAGGATTCGAGTTTGCCAAACGGGCTCATCTCTGGCACACAAGAGCGCTCTTATGCGGATGAGTTGGATACTTTTGCTGGTGGGTATGCTGGGGATGACGGCGGGCTGTCGCAAGGCGGCGCCGCCCGCGCCTCCAAGACCGGATGTCTTGGTCCGCGTCCATTTCGCCGGCGCGGATGCGGTCAATGCCACGACCAATGGCAGCGCGTTAAAGGCCATCCTCGCGATGCCGGAAACCACGAACTTGGTGCAGCAGACGCTGGATAAACTGGCGCGCGCGCCGTTTGCCCGCGTTGCCTCCCAACTGGGGAGTAACACCAACGATTGCGCCGAGTTACTCCGGCCTTTGCTCGACGATCTGGCCCAAGCGGAAGTCTATCTCGAAATGGGTGCGCTCTCGAACCAGCCGCCAGAATGGTGTCTCGCAGTCCGATTGCCGGCTCAACGGGCTGAGCTTTGGCGGACAAACCTGGCGACAACTCTGACCACGTGGACGGGCATCGATCCGACCAACGCTGCCCCGAGCAGTGCAGCGGGCTGGCGGTTGAAGAAGCATGATGTGCCGAACCTCATCGGCTTTGCGGTGGTCGGCGAGTGGGCGGTGTTCGGGACGGGACAGGATGCGTTGCCTTTGCAGGATGACTTCGTCCAGCGGATCAAGACGCTAGGGCGACCGGTGGCGGCGGCGCAGGAGTACTGGGTTCAGGCGACGGTGGACTGGCCGCGACTGGCCGGACAACCGCGTTGGCTGGCCGCGCTCCGGTTGCCCAAGATGGATCTGGCGCTCAGCGCAAGCGGCGAGAATCTGCAAACGAAGATCGAAATGACCTTCCCGGAAGCGCTGAACTGGAAGCCGGAACCGTGGCAGTTCCCGACCAATACGATTCGCGAGCCCGTGGTGAGCTTCTCCGCGATGCAAGGGTTTCGTGATCGCTTGAAACCGGTATTGCAGGCCATGGGATTGGACGCCGCGATGGTGCCGAGCCAGGCCTGCTCGTGGGCGTTGGCGGAGATACCCTTCCAAACCTTCGTGGCCGCACCGGTGCCGGATGCCTCCAATGTGATGGCGCAGCTTTCGGAGAAGCTCCCGCCGTGGTTTAACACGAACTCAGAAGGCAAGGCCTTGGGTGTGTGGCGCGCGATGACCAACGAGCCGGCCATTTTCTGGGGGGACATGCCGTTCTTCGGAGGCTTCCTACGTCAGGCGGAGGCGGAAACGAACATCAGCTTCATCTATGGTGGGTTGTTTCCGAATTCGCCGAAACGCGTTTCGCCGCCGCCGGAGCTCTACTTCCAAGTGCTTGGGCGCACCAACCTCGCCTATTACGATTGGGAGATCGGGGCAGCACGCCTGCTGGCGTGGCGGAACATGGCGCAACTGGCACTCATGCTTGCGGACAAACCGCAGATGGGTGTAGAGACCGCGGCAATGAAATGGTTGGAAGCTGTCGCCCCGAAACTCGGTAATATCGCCACAGCGATCACGGTGACCGGCACAAACCAAATGACCTTTGTCCGGAATTCTCCTTACGGCTTCACGAGCATAGAAACGGTGCTCTTGGCAAACTGGCTGGAATCAGTGACCTTTCCGTGGGGCTTCGAGCTGCCCGCGCCCACCAAGGGTAAGCGGAAAGCGCCGGCCGCCGAACCTCAACCCGGCACTTGAGCTATGCTGAAACTCGGCGTGAACATTGATCACGTGGCCACCGTGCGCGAGGCGCGCTATCGGGGCCGGCCACAGGGCGAACCCGATCCGGTGACCGCGGCGCAGATTTGCGAAGAGGCCGGTGCCCACGGCATCACCTGCCATTTGCGCGAAGACCGGCGACACATCGTGGACCGTGACGTGAAGGCGCTCCGGGAAGTCGTCAAGACACGGTTGAACTTGGAGATGGCCAATGCGCCGGAGATCATCACGATCGCGCTCAAGACGAAGCCGGACATCGTGTGCATCGTGCCCGAGCACCGGCTGGAGGTGACCACGGAAGGCGGCTTGGACGTGCTGGCGCATCGCACGGCGATTCGTGAGACGCGCAAGCGGATGAACGACGCCGGGATCGACGTGAGCCTTTTCATTGCACCGGACGCGGCACAGGTGGAAGCAGCCGCCCAAACCGGCAGCCAGTTCATCGAGTTACACACCGGCGCCTTTGCGGAGAGCTACGGCGACGCGCGTCGCCGCGAAGTCGAATTGGCGCGGTTGGTTTCAGCCGCCCGCCAGGCGCATGGCCTGGGGTTGCGCGTCAATGCGGGGCACGGTCTGAACTACGAAAATCTGAAGGTGCTCCATCAAGTGCCGCATCTGGTGGAACTCAACATCGGACACAGCATTATCAGCCGCGCCGTGTTCACCGGGTTGGCCGCCGCGGTGAAGGACATTCTTGCGCTAATGGAGGGCTATCCGGGTTGAGCCGCGTCCCGTCTGTGCTCCGGACACTCGACTGAGGATTAAACAATGATTCTCGGCGTTGGCATCGACCTCATCGAAGTCGAGCGCATCAAAGCGAGCTACGAACGCTTTGGTGAGCGGTTTGTCAGCCGCGTCCTCCGGGCCGAGGAAACCGCGTATTGCCTCTCACACAAGGAGCCCGCCCCATTTCTCGCGGCGCGCTTCGCAGCCAAGGAAGCCATCTCGAAGGCCTTCGGCACGGGCATTGGGGCCAAGCTGGGCTGGCTGGACATGGAAGTGGGGCGCAAGGACAGCGGCGAACCGTTTGTGATCCTGCACGACGGCGGCCTGAAGTTGCTGGAGGAACGCAAAGCCCGCACGGTTTGGCTGAGCCTCAGTCACACGCAGGCGCACGCAACCGCTGTGGCGATACTTGAGGGCGCGTAACGCGTTGTAGCCGTCTTCGAAGCGCGGCGGCCATTGCACGTGCACCACTGACCTGCGTTGCGAAGCGAGGTTTCGTCGGAGGACGCACCGTCAGATCGCGAAGTCGGTGTAATCCAATTTCGCCGGTTCCAGTGGCGGGAGCAACATGCCGGCGCCCACGGTGGCGTTCGTGCCCTGCTCAATCAAGATGAACGAACCGGTCAGGCGGTTCGCGCCGTAGCCGTCATAGGCCAGCGGCTTGGAAGTGCGCAAGGTGACCTCGCCGATGTCGTTCAACGCCAGCTCGACGGGCTCGGGCTGCGGCTCGAAGGTTTCGATGTCAATCCGGTTGTCCAGCGTACTGACGAGCGCTTGGACGGTTTGGGTGGTGTGTTTCAGGAATAGTCTGCGTCCCCGCTGCAAGGGGCGCGGGTGCATCCAGCAAATCTTGGCATGCAGGTCGGTGCTCAAACCGGGCAGGGGATTCGCCGTCACCAGCATGTCGCCGCGGCTGATGTCCAGATCCTCCTCCAGCACCAGCGTGACGCTTTGCGGGCAGAAGGCCTCGGCCAGCGGGCCGTCGTGCGTGTGGATGGTTTTCACTGTCCCACGCTGGCCGCTCGGCAGGACCCAGACCTTCTGTCCGGCGTGCACGATGCCGCCGGCGATCTGGCCGCTCAATCCGCGGAAGTCGTGCATGGCCGGATCGCGCGGGTTATTCGGCCGATTAACCCACTGCACCGGGAACCGAAACGCTTGCAGACTCCAATCGCTGGCGATGTGGACCGTTTCAAGATGGCGGAGCAAGGTTGGGCCTTCAAACCACGGCGCGTGCGATGAGGGGTCGACGACATTGTCGCCGTTCAGGGCGCTGATGGGGATGAATTTCACGTCCTTGAACACATCCAGCTTTGGCAGGAAATCTTCGATGGCATCGCGAATCTCCCAGAAACGGTCCTCGCTCCAATCCACGAGGTCCATTTTGTTCACGGCGAAGACGATGTGCGGGATGCCCAGCAGCGCCGCGAGGTAACTGTGCCGGCGGGTCTGCTCGATGACGCCCTGCCGCGCGTCCACGAGGACGACGGAGAGGTTTGCGCTCGAAGCGCCGGTGACCATGTTGCGGGTGTACTGCACGTGGCCGGGCGTGTCGGCGACGATGAACTTCCGGCGCGGCGTGGCGAAGTAACGGTAGGCCACATCAATCGTGATGCCCTGCTCGCGCTCAGCGCGGAGGCCGTCCGTGAGATTGGCGAGATTGATCTGCCCGCCGCCTGTGATATCGGCGGAGCGTTCCAGCGCTTCAAGCTGGTCTTCCATGATGCTCTTGGAATCGTAGAGCAGCCGGCCGATGAGTGTGGACTTGCCGTCGTCCACGGAGCCGCAGGTGTTGAAGCGGAGGAGTTCGATGGGGTGTTGGGTGTGAGGCATGACAGCAGTTTAGAAATAGCCCTGTTTCTTCCGGTCTTCCATGGCCGCCTCGCTGGACTTGTCGTCAGCCCGGCTGCCGCGTTCGGTCACGCGGGCCGCGGCGATTTCGGCGATGATGTCATCCACCGTGTTCGCTGGCGATTCAACCAACCCCGTGCTGATGATGTCGCCAATGGTGCGAACGCGCACCACGAGTTCCTTCACGGTTTCGGTTGGCTTGGGCGGCAGCAGGTCGGTGGCGGGCAGCCATTGACCGTTGCGCCGGACGCACTGGCGGCGATGGCTAAAGTAGATGGTCGGCACTTGAAGCTTCTCATGACGGATGTATTCCCACACGTCCATCTCGGTCCAGTTGGACAGCGGAAAAACGCGCATGTGCTCGCCGGGATTCACCCGGGCGTTGTAGAGATTCCAGATCTCCGGGCGCTGGTTTTTGGGATCCCATTGCCCGAAGGCGTCGCGAAAGCTGAAGAAACGCTCCTTGGCGCGTGCCTTCTCCTCGTCGCGCCGGGCGCCGCCGATCAAGCAGTCGAAATGGAACTCTTCCACCGCGGCGAGCAGCGTGGGGATTTGCAGGCGGTTGCGGCTGATTTCACCGGGCGCGGGGACGGCGAAGCCCGCCGCGATGGCATCCTCGACTTTGCGGACGAGCAACCGGCCGCCCAGTTCCTTCGCACGTCGGTCGCGGAAGTCGTTCAATTCTGGAAAGTGATGGCCGGTGTCCACGTTGAGGAAGGGCATCGGGATGTCTGAGGGCCGAAACGCCTTTTCCGCGAGACGCAGGAGGCAGATGGAGTCCTTGCCGCCGGAAAAGAGCAGGGCGGGGCGTTCGAACTCCGCGGCAACCTCGCGCATCACGTGGATGGCTTCGGTCTCCAGGTACTGCAAGTGATCCAGATGGTAGGAAGTCATATCGAGTAGTTCAAAGCCTGAGCCGCCGCCTTCCCGCCCCACGCCGCGTGCAATCCGCATTCGCGTTTGTCTTCCGCCTTGGCGGGGTCGAAATAATCCCATTCATTCGGGAGGTTGTGCTGCTGGAGGTAAGCCTCCATGTCCGCGTCGGTCCAGTGGAAAACCGGGCTGACCTTGAGGGTGCCGAAGTTGGTGTCGTGGGACACGATATCGAGATTGGCACGATCGGGGTTTTGCACCTTCCGCAGCGCGGTGAACCAGACGGTCGGCGACAGCTCGCGCATGCCACGCTGAAAGGGTTCGAGCTTCATGAACGCGCTGAACTGTTTGAGCCCGGCCTCGTCGTCCGTGCTGGGGATCGGTCCGTGAATCGCGTCGCGATGCGCGGCGGAAAGCCGCGGGAGATACGGCTTGAGGTTGAGCCTGAGCTGCTGGCGGAGGGCCTCGGCGTGACGATAGGTGGCCGGCCGGTTGTAGCCGTGGTCCACCCAGAGCACTGGCATATCGGGCTGAGCCTCCAGGCACAGATGCAAGAGGACGGCTTCGTAGGGGCGGAAATTCGTCGAAACGATCGCGCGTCCGCCGGCTTGGGCCAGAGCCCAGCGCACAGTTTCCAGCGCCGGCGCGGCACGCAGGCGCAGGTTGGCTTCGCGGATTTGGTCAGGTGTCATGCGGAGAAACGCTCGGGCGGGGCGCAATGTTGTCGGGGAAGGGCATTTGACAAACAGCGGCTCTTGGACTTCTTATGGGGCGATTCTGCCGGGATGCCGCCCACGGAGTGGAGCGGAGGGATTTGCCGGCGAGCGAAATAACCATGCAAAGTGATTCAGGAGAACTCAAATGAGTGAATGTTGCCGTAATGAAGCCCCCGTCGTTTCGGTGGGCATGGACGTGCCGGATTTTGAACTGGAGGTCTTCGACCCGGTGAATCGCGCCTTCGGCAAGGCGTCGCTGGCCGAGTTCCGCAAGCAGGGGAGCTGGACCGTGCTGGTCTTCTACCCGGCGGACTTCACCTTCGTCTGCCCCACCGAACTGGCCGATCTGGCGGAGAAGCACGCGGCGTTGGAGAAGCTCGGGGCGACCGTGATTTCGGTGTCCACGGACACAAAGTTTGCCCACCTCGCCTGGCGCGACTCGGAGAAGCTGCTCTCCAAGGTGAACTTCCTCATGGGCGCAGACCCGACGGGCGCAGTGAGCCGGTTGTTCGGCGTGCTCGACCCCGCCTCGGGGCTGGCGCTGCGCGGCACCTTCATTGTTAATCCGCTGGGCAAGCTCGTTTCGGCCGAGGTCAACTTTTACAACGTGGGCCGGAATGCCGACGAACTGCTGCGCAAACTGGAAGCCAACGTCTATCTGATGGCACATCCGGATGAAGCCTGTCCGGCCAAGTGGAAGCAGGGCGGGAAGACGCTCATTCCGAGTGAGAAGATGGTCGGCAAGGTTTATGAAGCGTTGAACGGCTGATCCCAAAGGCATTTGCGCGCGCGGACGCTCGTCAGCCGACGGGCGTCCGCGTTTTCTTTGGTCGGATGTTAGCGACAGGTTCAAGGGTTACTGGGAGGCCGATTGTTCGTTCCAGAGCACTCGCGCGGTCCAATCGCCAAAGCGCTCGCCGGTTTGTCGCTCGGCCGCGTAGCGGACCAGAATGGGGCGCAGTTCTGCTTCGATGTCCGCATCCTTGACCATTTCTTTCCAGACTCGGTTCAGCCGTGTGCCCGCGGCGTTTCCGCCGAACCACACTTGGTAACGGCCTGGGGCTTTGCCAACGAACGCGATCTCCGCCATGTAAGGCCGTGCGCACCCGTTCGGGCAGCCCGTCATGCGGATGATGATCTCCTCATTGCCGAGGCCGACCGCCGCCGTCAACTGTTCCAAGCGGTCCAGCAAGCCGGGCAGGAAACGTTCGCTCTCCGCCAAACCCAGCCCGCACGTGGGCAGAGACGGGCAAGCCATCGAGGCTGCGTGGAGGATGCTCGCCTGGTTTTCGGTGCGCAGCCCGTGCTCCGCCAGCAGCGCGGTGATCACCGCCTTCTCCGCTTCGGTGACGTTTGCCAGAATGACGTTCTGGTTGGGCGATAGGCGAAACTCCACGTTGGCGAACTGCTCGGCAATGCGGCGCAATGCGGTTTTGAGCCGGAGCGTCTCCGTGTCCTTAATGCGGCCCGCTTCGACAAACAGGCCGAGAACCCAGCTTCCATCCACAGCGCGGCGCCATCCGTACAGATCGCCCATGGTGGTGAACTTGAACGGACGAGCCGGTGCCAGTTTGAACCCGGCTTTCGCTTCAACTTCCGCGCGGACCCAATCCGCACCGCGTTCTTCCACGACATACTTCAGCCGCGCGTGCTTGCGGTTGGTGCGATCGCCAAAATCGCGATGCACCATCAGCACCGCCTTCGCCACGTCCACCAGCTTGTCGGGCGCGACGAAACCGATGACATCCGCCAGGCGCGGGTAGGTTTGCTCGTTGCCATGACTGCGGCCCATGCCGCCGCCCACCGCGATGTTGTAGCCAACCAACTGGTCGTCCTCGACGATGGCGATGAGCCCGAGACAGTTCGTGAACACGTCCACGTCGTTCGTCGGCGGGATGGCGAACGCGATCTTGAACTTCCGGGGCAGGTAGGTTTTGCCGTAAAGCGGGTCTGTGAAATCCTTATTGGCCGGGTCTTCGAGGTTAAGCTCGACGCCGTCAATCCAGATGGCGTGGTACGCCTGCGTCTGTGGTCTGAGGGCGTCGGCCACACGCAAGCAATCGGCGTAGATTTGCTCACGGGCCTTCGTATAAGCCGGTGTGGGCGGCGCCATCACGTTACGGTTCACGTCGCCACAAGCCGCGAGCGTCGAGAGCAAGGACTCGTTAATCCCTTTGATCACCGCGCCCAAGCCGGACTTGAGAATGCCGTGGAACTGGATGCTCTGCCGCGTGGTCAAGCGAAGCGTGTCGTTGCCGTACTGCGACGCGAGGTTGTCGAAGACACACCATTGCTTCGCGGTCATCACGCCGCCGGGGATGCGTCCCCGGACCATCATGATGTACTTCTTGCCAGTCTTGCGCAGGTCCCGGTCGTCCTGCTGATAGACGCCGTGAAACTTCAGGAACTCGTAGTCGTCGTCCGAAAACCGGTCGGGTGCCGGATCGCGCAGGGTCTGGGCGATCGTGCCGGCGAGTGTCGGGATGGCCGACTTCAGCGCCTCGTTGCGCGTAAGCGATGCGGTTGCAGCGGTCGTTGTCATAATTCGGATGCGATCAGCCACAAGTTAGCATTGCCGAGTGGTCTGGCACAATCAGCATAAGGTTCTGGGGCGTCAGTCATTTGAGTGTCAAATCGAGTAGTCGTCAGCAAAGACCCGGACGTTTTTCAGTTCCACGAACACCTGCGCACCCGGCAACAGTTGCAGGCCGCGGGCTTCTTCGCGGGTTAATTCCGCGGCGAACCGGCTGCCATCGTCGGCGCGCTCCAGCTCAAGCCGCACAACCGGTCCCGCTGAGTTCACGTGGCGGATGCGCGCCTCCAAGCTCGCAGCCCCGCGGGGTTGGCGGAGCACCTTGATCTCATGCGGGCGAACGTAAGCCACGGCTGGGGCATCCTGTCCGCCACCGGCCTCTGGCAAATGATATACGCTGTCACCTAGATGAACCTGCCCATCGCGGATGCGTCCGTGGAAGAGGTTCACACTGCCGAGAAAGTTATAGACGAACGGATTTACTGGCCGGTCGTAAACCTCGTCCGGCGTGCCGATCTGCTCGATGCGACCTTCGTTCATCACCACGATGCGACTGGCGACTTCGAGCGCTTCATCCTGGTCGTGCGTGACGAAGAGCGTGGTCACGTGGACCTTCTGGTGCAACTCGCGCAACCAACGGCGCAGTTCCTTGCGTACCCGGGCGTCCAGTGCGCCGAAGGGTTCGTCCAGGAGCAGCACCTTCGGCTCGACGGCCAGCGCGCGGGCCAGCGCGACCCGCTGCCTCTGGCCTCCGGAGAGTTGCGAGGGGAGGCGCTTCTCGAAGTTTTCCAACTGGACCAGTTCGAGCAGTTCCTGCACGCGCCTGCGGATTTCCGTTTCTGCTGGCCGCGTGGTTCGCGGGCGCACGCGAAGGCCAAACGCCACGTTCTCGAAGACGCTCATGTGGCGGAACAACGCGTAATGCTGGAAGGCAAAGCCCACTTGCCGCGCTGCCGCGGAACTGTGCGTCACGTCCTGGCCATCGAAGAGAATCTGGCCCGAGCCCGGGTCGGCGAACTCCAATCCAGCGATGATGCGCAGGAGGGTGGTCTTGCCCGAGCCGGATGGCCCGAGGAGCGCCAGCAATTCGCCCGGGCGCACTTCGAGGCTCACATCGTTCAGCGCCGTGAAGCTTCCGAATCGCTTGGTGATGTTGCGAACTTCAATGCTCATTGCGGAGACAGGTTGAAATCGGAGTCACCCTCACCCCGGCCCTCTCCCATCCGATGGGAGAGGGAGAATTGTTCGCCGACAATTTGCAGAGACCGGCGCTGTGATTTCACCTGACACGGAGAAAGAGCCTCCCTCTCCTGGGGGAGAGGGCTGGGGTGAGGGCGAGAGTCAGTGCGGAGCTGTTGCATGTTCACGAGTCGGCGATGAGGTTTGAGTGGCTGCGCGATTCCACGTAGCTTTTCAGGGCAAGCGTGACCAGCGCCAGCAGGCTCAGCAGCGACGCCACGGCGAAGGCGGCCACGAAGTTGTATTCGTTGTAGAGGATTTCCACGTGCAGGGGCATCGTGTTCGTCTGGCCGCGGATGTGGCCCGACACCACAGACACGGCGCCGAACTCGCCCATCGCGCGGGCGTTGCAGAGGATCACGCCGTAGAACAATCCCCACTTGATGTTCGGCAGCGTTACGCGCCGAAAAGTCTGCCAACCACTCGCGCCCAGCGTCAGCGCGGCGTATTCCTCGTCGTTGCCTTGCGACTGCATCAGCGGGATGAGTTCGCGGGCGCCGAACGGGAATGTGACGAAGACCGTGGCCAGTATAATGCCGGGCACGGCGAAGATAATGCGGATGTCGTGATCCATCAGCCACGGCCCTAGCCAGCCTTGCGCACCGAACAGCAGCACGTAGATCAAACCCGAAATCACCGGCGAGACGGCGAACGGCAAATCAATCAGCGTGGTGAGCAGACTTTTGCCCGGGAACTCGAACTTGGCGATGGCCCAGGACGCCGCCACGCCAAAGACCAAATTCAGTGGCACGGCAATCGCCGCCACCGTGATGGTCAGGCGGATTGCGGCCAGCGCATCGGGATTGCGAAACGCGGCGAAGTACGGCCCGACGCCGCGCCGGAAAGCCTCCGTGAACACCGCCGCCAAAGGCACGAACAGGAACAGCCCCAGAAAGAACAGCGCCACTCCGATGAGCGACCAGCGTACCCAAGCCGGGTCGTGCGTCGCGCGGTGTTTGGCGGCGGGGCGGTTCAGGGTGGAGATCGTGGAGGCCATGCGATCAGTAGCTGCCGGTGTTCGTCCAAGGAGCCTCAGGCAGCGAGTGGAATCGGCACCCGTGTCCGAAGCCGGTAGCGCAGACTGGCGGTCTGCTGTATCGCAGGTTGGCAACCTGCGGAGTTCGTGCATGCTGCCGACTACCAGTCGGCGAAACAGCAGGTTGCCAACCTGCGCTACGTCTTCGCGACACGCATCCGCCCGTTTCGATCATGGTGAAGTTCCAGTTCAACAGTTCAGCGTCCGATGCGTTGACGGCTCCATTTCTGGAGCAGGTTGATGACAAGCAAGAGCGCAAACGACGCTACGAGCATCACGATCGCAATGGCCGTGGCGCCGGCGTAGTCATATTGCTCCAGCTTGGTGATGATGAGCAGCGGCGTGATCTCGGTGCGCATCGGCATGTTGCCCGAGATAAAGACGACCGAGCCGTATTCACCGAGCGCGCGTGCGAAGGCCAGCGCGAAACCGGTCAGCAGCGACGGAAACAGCGGCGGCAGCAACACGCGGCGGAAGGTTTGCCAGCGGTTTGCGCCGAGGCTCGCAGCAGCTTCCTCCAACTCGACCTCCAAGTCCTCGAGCACCGGTTGCACGGTGCGCACGACGAACGGTAGGCCAATGAATGTGAGCGCGATCAACACGCCGAGTTCGCTGAACGCCGCCTTGATGCCAAGAGGCTCCAAGTAGCGGCCGATCCAGCCATTCTTCGAGTAGATCGCGGCCAGCGCGATGCCCGCCACCGCGGTGGGTAGCGCGAAGGGCAGGTCCACGAATGCGTCCACGATCCGCTTGCCCGGAAACGAGTAGCGCACCAGCACCCACGCCACGAGCAGGCCGAAACCGGCGTTGATGGTTGCCGCAATCAGCGACGCGCCGAACGTGAGGCGATACGACGCCAGCACGCGCGGCGCGGCCACCGCTTCCCAGAAGCCGCCCCACGACAGCGACGTCGTTTTGAGGAACGTCGCTGCCAGGGGGATCAGCACGATGAGCCCGAGGTAAACCACCGTGTAGCCCAGTGTCAGGCGGAAGCCTGGCAACGCGTTGCGTTCTTTGGCGAGGGCAGAGAACACGGTGCTATGAGGTTTGGTTGGCGATTACTTCGCGCCAGTCTTGCGACTGCGCGTTGGCTTCAACTGCGTCACCTGTGCTGGCTGTCGCACGGTTTGGGCTGAGGCGAAGGTTGCTTTCTCCCGGCCCTCCGGGTTCGGAAACTGCGCTTCAGCTTGAAGCCAGAATTCCAAGTCGCGCCCGAGCGGCCGCCCGGCAGTTTCCCAAAGTTGGTAGGCGCGGTCGGCAACTGCATTTTGTGACGATCTTTCAATGCTCATGTTCGGTTCATTGACTCCACGGGTAAGCCTCCGGCTCTGCCGGAGGACTCGCAGAGTTTGACTGTTGGTTTGTATTTGATGTGCATGCCTCCGGCGGGCGGAGGCGCAAAGGTGGCAGCCGTTGTTAGCGTTGCGAGGCTTGCAGCGCCTGCTCGATGTCCGCCTTGATGTCCGCGACGTCTTCGAGGCCGATGGAGAGGCGGATGTAATCTGGGGTCACGCCGGTTTCCACCTGCTCGGCCGGCGTCAACTGCTGATGTGTGGTCGAGGCCGGATGGATCACCAGGCTCTTGGCGTCGCCGATGTTCGCCAAATGCGAAAGCAGCTTCGCGGAGTTGATGAACTTCTTGCCCGCCTCCAAGCCGCCTTTGATGCCGAAGCCCACGATTCCACCGAAGCCTTGTTTCAAATACCTCGCGGCGACGGTGTGGTTCGGGTCGTTGGGCAAGCCGGGATACGTCACCCAGCTCACGAGCGGATGGCTTTCCAGGAACTTCGCGATCTCCAGCGCGTTCGCCGAATGCTGCCGCTGACGAAGCGGGAGCGTTTCGAGACCCAGCAGAAACTGGTGCGCATTGAACGGACTAAGCGCCGCGCCGATGTCGCGGAGCAGCGTCACGCGAATCTTGAGAATGAAGGCAACGTTGCCCAGGCCGGGCACGTTGCTGAGAGCATCCCAATACTTCAAGCCGTGGTAGCTCGGATCGGGCTCGGTAAACTCGGGGAATTTGCCGTTGTTCCACTTGAACCGGCCCGCATCCACGATCACGCCGCCAATGCTGGTACCGTGGCCGCCGATGTATTTCGTGGCCGAGGTGGCAAGGATGTCCGCGCCGTAATCAATCGGGCGCACGAGCCCAACGCCCACGGTGTTGTCCACGACCAGCGGGATGCCGGCTTCGTGGGCGATCTTGGCGATGGCCTCGAAGTCTGGCACGTCAAGCTTCGGGTTGCCGACGGTCTCGACATACACGGCGCGCGTTCTCGGCGTGATGGCGCGGCGGAACGCCTCGGGATCGCGCGAGTTCACGAACGTTACCGTGCGGCCCAGCTTCGGGAAGGTGTAATGGAAGAGTTGGTAGGTGCCGCCGTAGAGGTTGTTGCCCGCGACGATTTCGTCGCCAAGCCGCGTGATGGCGAGTAGGGAATACGTGATCGCTGCCTGGCCGGAAGCCACCGCGAGTGCGCCCGTGCCACCTTCGAGCGCCGCGACACGTTGCTCGAAGACATCGGTGGTCGGGTTCATCAGGCGGGTGTAGATGTTCCCGAATTCTTTCAGCGCAAAGAGATTTGCGGCGTGCTCGGTGCTTTTGAAGACGTAGCTGGTCGTCTGGTAGATCGGCACGGCGCGGGAAAGCGTCGTGGCATCCGGGGTTTGGCCGGCATGGAGTGCCAGCGTGCTGAGGCCTTTGGTTTGTGTGCTCATGGTTTGATCAAAACTGTCTTGTCGTTTGGATGGTGTCGTTGACTGGAGGCCGAACCGGCCACGGGCGGCATCGGTCGACGGAGGAGGCAGTGCCGAATCGCGGTCCAACGTCCGGCCTCCAGCACAGGGTCAATCGTTAGAATTCATACTTGGTGGTGATGCCCCATACGCCGTTGGCTTCGTGGTTGAGGACGTTGCCGAAGTGGCCGTAGCCGGCGGCGATGGTGAAGTGCTTGTTTACCACGTAGGCCGCATCAAGCGTCCACCAGTCGCCCGCTTTCCTGACGAGGTCGCCGATGGGCTCATACTCGTTGGCCTGCTGCTTGTATTCCGCCGCGAGTGCGAGGTTTCCGGTGAGGAACACCACGACGTTTCCTTCGAACAGGAAGGCGTAGTCCTCCGCGAAACCACCTAGACCGTTCCAGACGCCCTTCGAGGCGCGTCCGCCGAGGTTAACCAGCACCGGTCGTGGCAGTTTCGGGAAGAGCTTGGAGGCGTAGAGCGTGAAGTCCACGCCGCTGTCGTCGTGAATGCCGGCCAGCGTGGCCAACGCCCCGCCGGGCACGGCGCCGCTCGTCCCTTTGTTAACGTCGTCAATGCCGTCGTTGAACTTGCCATGCACGCCGAACGTGACGGCCGGAAGCCACTTCTGGTCAAACTCGCCTTCCTTGAGGAGTTGAAGGCGCGCGTTGACGTTGTGGAGTTGAACCTGGTCTGGGCCGGTGTAACCGGCGGGCGCCAAGGCGTGGTCCAAATCGAGCGGCAAATCGCCCAACCCGAGCCGATTCCAGCCGTAACCGAGCTCGAGCCGCTTCCACGGCGACTCCGTCACGGTGAGCGCTTCGAGGTTCTGCTCGTGGCCGATGTTGACGTAAGCGAAGCCCAGGCTGGGTCGGCCGACCGCCTCACCGTCGCGCGGCGGATTGACGATATAGGCGGACAGCGTGGAGAAGATGCCGCCGTTGCCCTCGATCTGATGCAGCGGCAGCGGGTCGCCTTTCTCGGCCTTGGCCTCCGCGGTTTCCGCCGCTTGCAGGCTCGCGAGTGATCCACCCGCGATCAAAAACGCTGCGGTGAGTTGAAACGCCCCGTTCGTATGGAGCTTTGATTGAATTGCACTGACTGTTTGTCTTGTCTTCATTGTTGACTTGATTGCCTTGCCCCTCGTCCCTCCGGCAGTCCGGTCAGTGTTGAGCGGTTTGTTCAGGTAGTTGTCCTCCAGTGTTCTGGTCGGAAATGGTCATGGCTTGTAGATCTGGTCGAAGACACCGCCATCATTGAAATGCGTCTTCTGCGCCTGTTGCCAGCCGCCGAAGACTTCATCAATCGTGAATAGCTCGACCTTCGCAAAGGTGCTGGCGTATTTGGCTGATGTCTTCTCGGAACGTGGGCGATAGAAATTCTTGCCGGCGATGTCCTGTCCTTCGTCCGTGTATAGGAACTCCAGGTAAGCCTGCGCGACGGCCTCTGTGCCGTGTTTCTTCGCGAACTTGTCCACGACGGTTACCGGCGGTTCAGCCAGGATGCTAACCGAGGGGGCAACGATTTCCACCTTGTCCGCCCCGAATTCCTTTACGGCGAGGAACGCCTCGTTTTCCCAGGAGATGAACACGTCGCCGATGCCACGCTGGACGAATGTGGTCGTCGCGCCACGTGCGCCGGAGTCGAGCACCGGCACGTTCTTGAACAGCTTCGCCACGAAGTCGCGCGCTTTAGCTTCGTCGTTGCCATTCTTCCGGAGCGCGTAACCCCAGGCGGCGAGGTAATTCCAACGCGCACCGCCGGAGGTTTTCGGGTTTGGGGTAACGACCGAGACGCCGGGTTTCACGAGGTCGTCCCAGTCCTTGATGCCTTTCGGATTTCCCTTCCGGACGAGGAAGAGGATCGTCGAGGTGTAAGGCGCGCTGTTGTTCGGCAGGCGCTTCTGCCAGTCGCCGGGGAAGAGTTTCGCCTTCTCGGAAATGGCGTCAATGTCGTAAGCCAAGGCGAGCGTGACAACGTCGGCTTGCAGGCCATCAATCACCGCACGTGCCTGCTTGCCGGAGCCACCGTGCGATTGCTGAATCGTGACCGTGTCGCCGGTCTTTTCCTTCCAGTGTTTGGCGAAGGCGGCATTGAACTCGGTGTAGAGTTCGCGCGTGGGATCGTAGGAGACGTTGAGGAGCGTGATGTCTTTGGCCAGCACTGACGCGGCGAATGTGAGGCTGGCAAGCGTGAACAGCAGAGTGGTCGAGCGGATTGGAGAAATCGTATTCATGATGTCTGTTAGGTCGAATGTTGGCCTCAGAAGGAGAACTGGGCGCGTGTCAGGATCACGTCCTCATCGTTGTCGTGGTAGGGATTGCCCGCTGGCGCGTCGAACTCGGTGTGCTCCCAGTTCAAACTGAGTTTCAGGTTTCGGTTCAAGTGCCAGTTGACTCCGAAGGCATAGGAAAACGCCCCGGAAGCGGACTTCGTGGGATCGGAGTAAACGGGAAAGGCATCTTCATCCACATCCAACTGTCCGACGCGAGCCGCCAACTCCAGCGCGCCCCAGCCGCTGCCCTCGCTGAAGGTCGCGGCCCGTCTTGGGGAAACGGCCTTGAAGGAATTCTGCTCTCCGGTCAGGAAATACGAGGCGGCCACCTGCCAGGCGGTATGCGTGAGCTGTTCCGACCGACCCGCTCCATTGCCGCCGCCCGACTGCCGCACCTCCGAGGACGAGACGGCATACTCCGTAATCAAGCCAAACGGTCCCCAGTAGTAGGAGGCTTGGGGCACGATGCGCCAATGATCTCCGTCCGCGAGGACATTCGGCTTGGTCGTGTCGGCGGAGGTGCGATAGGTGAAGAATCGCTGCAGACCGCTGGAGACAAACGGTCGCAGAAACCCTTCCTGATTGCCAACCGTCCCTGCGACTCCAAAGCCCAGTCCCCGTAGAGCCTCCACGTGAGTATTCTTGAAGGGCTGTGCCAACAGGCGACCCGCCAGATCCTTGTCGTTGTCCGCGGTTTCAAAATCACCGCTGCCGCCATCGGCAACGCCATTGAAGGCGCCGATCTCGTAGCGCAGGGTATTGGCAAACAAATCGCCTTGAAGCTGAAAGCCCACATCACGGTTGGGAACAAGCTGCGTGGGATAGGACCGCTCGATGAACAGCAGGTTGGCTCCCGACTGGAGGCGCTCCAAACCGACAGGTTCCTTGAACTTGCCAGCTTGAATCTGCAGCCCGGGCCACAAACGCAAGTTAGCGTATGCGTCTTGCAAGAGGGCATTATTGGCGGAGGACAGCGAAGACTGCGCTCCAAAGTCCAGCATCACGCGGTAATCCAGTTTGCCCGCCGCGGTGCCCTCGATAATCGGGCGGGCGCGACGGATGAGAAAGGTGTCGGTGACTGCGGAGTCCACTTGGTCTGATGGATAAAACCGCGCGTCGGTCTGCACGTAGCCACGGACTCGGAAGGTGTAATTCGAATCTGCCGAGCTGACGGCGAAGCCGCCGGCACCAAAGGATACTCGGGGCGTTTGCTTCGCTTTTTCAACGGCGGTTTCCTGGTCGAGTTCGCGTTTGCGTTCGAGCACGCGAACTTGTTGGTCGAGCTCATCGAGCCTCGAATCGGCAGGTGCAGCCGGCCCGGGCTGGGCCTTTGCGGCGGCGCTTTGTTGTTCGAGGGCGATCACTTTGGTGGTGAGTTGTTCGATTTGCTGCTTGAGCGCTTCGATTTGATCAGTAGTGGTGTCGGCCAGCGAGGTGTGGCTGGCTGCCTGAGTGCCCAGCGCGATGGCGAGCACCAGTTTGTTGACTTTCATTCAGTGTTGTTTTCATGTTCAGGATGGCTTCCGATGGTTCGGTCAGGTCACTGGTGTTTGGTTTCTCGCCGCCAGAAGTCTGGTGGGCTTCAGATCTCGTAAGTGAGGGGCTGCTTGTCCAGACGCACGCGCTCCGTCCGTTCGATCTGTGTCACGCGACCGTCATGGACGACAATCTGCACCACGCCGTACTGAAGCGACCGCACGTGTTGGCGGACGATTTCCAGCCAGTGGGCGTCGGCATCGGTCGCTGATGCGTTGGGTTTCGCGGTGGCCATGCTCGTTAGGGATCGAGGCAAAACGATTGCGTGCGGGGCAAGGCGCGCTTGTCCCGTTGGTGTTATTGAGGCAGTCGCTCGGGCGAAGGTCAGTTCTGCACCAGCTTCCGCGCTTCGTCAGCCAGCGGCGTGCTCAAGTAGCGCTCGCCGGTGCTGCAACCGATCGTGACGATTAGCTTGCCCTTGTTTTCCGGACGCTTGGCTGCCTGGATCGCGGCCCAAACGTTCGCCCCGGTGGAGATGCCGGCGAGGATGCCTTCCTCCGTGGCGAGTCGGCGAGCGATGGTGAAAGCGTCGTCGTTGGCAACAGTGATGACGTCGTCCACGATCTGTAGGTTCAAGTTCTTGGGCACAAAGCCGGCGCCCGTGCCTTGAATTTTGTGCGGGCCGGGTTTCACGGGTTCGCCATTGCGGGTTTGGGTGATGACAGGCGAGTCCTTCGGCTCGACGGCAATCGCCTTGAACTCCTTCTTCCGCGACTTGAGGACTTCGCTAATGCCCGTGATCGTGCCGCCGGTGCCAACCGCGGAAACGAGAATGTCCGCTTTGCCGTCGGTGTCGGCCCAAATCTCCTCTGCGGTGGTCTTGCGGTGGATCTCCGGGTTGGCCGCGTTCTCGAACTGCTGCGGAATCCACGAGTCGGGAATCTCCTTTCGCAGTTCTTCCGCACGGCGGATCGCGCCTTTCATGCCTTCCGGGCCTGGCGTGAGTACAAGTTTCGCACCGAGCAACGCCAGCAAGGTGCGCCGTTCCAGACTCATCGTCTCGGGCATGGTCAGGATGAGCTGATAGCCCTTGGCTGCTGCCACGAACGCGAGCGCGATGCCGGTGTTTCCGGATGTGGGTTCGATGATTGTGGTTTTGGGCGTGAGGATGCCGTCGCGCTCGGCTGCGGCGATCATGGCGTAGCCGATACGATCCTTCACGCTGCCCAGCGGGTTAAAGAACTCGGCCTTGAGCGCGATGGTCGCGTCCAAGCCGGCGGCGATGCGGTTGAGTTTGACCAGGGGCGTGTGGCCCACGGTGCTGATGATGTTGGGATGGACTGGCATGGTGTTGGTCCTTTCTCTGGTTGCTTGTTGGTTTTAAAGCGTCGGTTGTGATGAGATTACAGGTTCGGAGCGTAAGCGATAAGCGCGCGGTAGTTTGTCAGGATGGACTGAAGTGCCCCGACAAAGGCGGCTTCTTTGAGTGCTTGCGGGGCGGCTTTCGGCGTTTCGAGAATGATCTCAAACGGGCGGGGGCGGGCTTCGGGTGGGGCGGACAACACGCCGCTGTAGCCGGTCCGGATTACACCATTGCTGGCGGCG
>CAZWJC010000025.1:0-39955 GCA_964634255.1 uncultured Verrucomicrobiota bacterium
TGCCGCCACGCCTTTCGTACCGATCTCGCGCAGCGGCGTCACGTCGCCGATGAAGGGGAGGTGGAAGGACCAGTTGGCCAGCGCCGGCCCGAACTCGGGCAGCGGCACAAACTGCGTCGAGTATTCTGCGAAAACGTAGGCGACCGCCGAGATCGAGGCGCTTTGCATGACGGCGAACACGGCCCAGCCGTAGAGAAAGGCGAAGAACGGACCATACATGCGCTCGAAATAGACGTATTGCCCGCCGGTCTCGGGAATCATGCTGGCGATCTCGGCGTTGGTGAGCGCGCCGAAGAGCGTGATGACGCCGGCCAGCACCCACACAAGCAGCAGCACCTCCGGCGAACCAAGCTGCGACGCCATCACGCCCGGCTTGCGGAAGATGCCCGAGCCAATCACGCCGCCGACCACGAGCATGATCGTTGAGAACAGCCCGAGGGAGGGGAGAAGGCCTGCGCTATGTCGGTCGGTGGGAATCGGCTTCTCAGGATTCATCTTAATCTTGCCAGCTCAGGACGTTGTCCTTGTTTACACCTTCGTCAGCCTTCCTGGACGGGTCAGCCTTCCCATCCGGTCCAAACGACCAAACCATAACGGGAACTTGAGCTTCGAAGGTGTCCGGGGAGTCCGTGGAACTGGATCGGGTCAAGCCAAACAGGCCGTTTGTGCCCGCGTCGAGGCCGGAAACGCTCACCAGCCGATAGAACGCGTCTCGGCAGCGTCCATCGCCGTTCAAGTCCAGCGTGACGATGTATGGATTGCCCCAAGGATCGCGGTACACGCCATCCATGCCCACGCCGGGAGAATGGGTGTCAGACACGAGGCGCGGGGACAGAAGCCGGTGTTGCTTCGGATTTAATGCGTGATCGCGATTCGCTGTTGCCAAGCCGCTCCCGAAGTGGGTCTGGTCGCGAAGAATTGCTACCAACTCGGTGTTGTTAGCATCGAGGTGCGCGCCATTGGTAACCACGAGCCTTGTCTTCGTGCCCTGTGTTCCGAGAGTGAAGTCACCTTGTGAGTTTGGGGAGAGGTTAGTGGGCAAAGGTAAGCAACCATAGGTAACTTGGTATTGTCTCACAGCCTGAACGAGGTCATTAACTTCCAATTGCGCTCGCTTCGTTGGGGCGACCCGCGGATGACTTCGTACGCCCAGCGGGAGAATCAAATACAGAATCGCCAACATGACAAGCAATAGCAGCAGAACTCTGAGCAGCGAGAACTCGGGTCTTGGATCGTCGTCCATGGGTCAACGCAGGCTCTTGACTGCCTTCAGCAGCTTCACCGCAGCCTCCACCAACATCTCGCCCCCGCCGGGTTTCACGAGGGAGTTGATGATCTCGTAGCTGCCTTCGGCGAAGGCCTTCTTCGTCGGAATGTAGGACGGCGCATCGTTGCAGAGGGACATCACGATCGTCTTCTTGAACGGCGATGCCGCTTTGATCGCAAGGCCCAGGTCGCAGAACAATTCGCCAGGCAGGCCGACCAGCGCGGTGTCGCGGTCCAGACGAAACACCTGTACCTCCATCGGCCAGGTCTTGCCGTGCGAATCCAGATCCAGCGCTTTGGTCATCTCGACGCGTTCGATGAAGCCCGTCTCACTACTCTCGAACCGCGGCATGTTGGCGCGTGCGGGCTGCACTTGCTCGGGCGTGATCTCCTGCAACGGCATCTGGAGTATGACGCTCCGCACGGCCAGGCGCGGCTTGGTCACGCGATCCAGCGACGCTAGGCTCGCGAGCACGGTTTCGCCCAAGGCCTTGCCGATGCGTTCCGTGATGCCGAAGCGCGGGAGCGATTCCCGCGTGGCGACGTTGATGTGATTGATGTCGCCGCTGCACCCGAGGGCAAAGGCGGAACAGAAACTTGTCCCCAGTGTTCCGCGCAGGGTTTGCTCGATGAAATAGGGATAGTCGGCGCTGTATTCCGTGCCGCCCACGGTGTCCAGGTGGCAAGTGAACACGGTGAGGCCGCCGAGCGGACGCTCATTCGCGGCGTCGCGCACAAACAGGATGCCAACGCTCGGGTCCACGGGGCCGGCGGGCTTGACGATGTTGGTGTTCAGGACGCCTGGGTTGAAGGCGACGCGCCCATCTCGCATGTGGAAGCGACGATTGAAGGCGAGGCCTTCGCGGCTGGCGGTGCCGGCAGAGAGTGTTGCAGGCGCAAGCCGAGCGTTGGCCTCGACTGCCACGTTGACCAGCTTCTCGACCAGAAAGTCCGGGTAGTAAATCTCCTCCGCAGCGTCCTTGCCGAGCTTCGCGACGGCCTGGTCGTGATAGAAATCGCGAAGGACGTCGTCGAAGAGCGGTCCGGTGTGCGCATGCGAGCCGGCGATGAGAATGTGCGACACGGGCATGCCGGTCCGCGCGCTGATCCGGGCGCGGGCATTTGTCGAAACGTGCAGCGAGACGCCGAGCAGGTCGCAGAACAGCAGCGCCGCGCGCTCCTTGCCCTGTGCGAGGACGATGGCCCTGGCCTTGAGTGGATCGTGCGTGCCGGTGGCAAGGCGCTCGCTGAAGTAGCCCGCCATGCGATGGCCGAGCGGCGGCGTGATATTCACCTCGGCGACACCAGCCTGCAAATTGGCATTCGCCGCGTTCGCCGAGAACGCTGCTACGGCTACCGCGCAGACAACGGTCCACCGCCTGAATCTCGCTCCGATTTCGTTCATGGAATGGCGACTGCACGATGCGGAACGGGGCTGAGGGCTTCAAGCAGAATCGCGCCTCGAAAACAACGATGAGAGAGATCCACTGCCCGTGCCGGTGGACCGCGTGCCGTCCCGGCACGCAGCGCTGCGACCAGGGGACTGGTCGCGGTCCGGCAACAGCACGCAACCTCCCTTATGACTCTCGCAGAACGGCGAGCAAAACCGTTGCGAGTGGCGAGCGGTTTGACTTCAATTGACACATCATGAACTGGCATTCTTTCGGATGGGACCTGGCTGGCACGAAACCTCTACGGATGGCAACGCTGTGCACGTTTGCGGCTGCGCTGTTGGCGCTTGCCTGCAGCGCTTTCGCTCAAACCACCGATGCCGACTCCAAGTTGCGCTGGTTCGACGCGAAAGAGCTGTGTCTCGAGGGCAAGGGTTGGGAAGATACGAAACACTTTTACGATCGGCTGCCGGCCAAGGCGGAAGGCGTGGTCCGGCCACCAGTTTGGGGCTTGAGTCACGACTCCGCCGGCATGGCGGTGCGGTTTGTGACGGACGCGACGGCAGTTACGGTGCGCTGGACGGTGCGCAAGGAATCGCTCGCGATGTCTCACATGCCGGCCAGTGGCGTGAGCGGCGTGGATTTGTATGTGCGCCATGAAGGCAAGTGGCGCTGGCTGGGCGCCGCGCGGCCTGAGAAATCGGTTACGACCGAGAAGACACTCGTCAGTGGACTAAAATCGGAACGTCGCGAGTGCCTGCTCTACCTACCGCTCTACAATGGCGTGGAGAAAGTCGATATCGGCGTGCCGGCAGAGGCGAAGTGCGAGCCACCGCCCGCTCGACCCGGGAACGGGAAGCCGATTGCCTTCTACGGCACGTCCATCCTGCAAGGGGGCTGTGCGTCGCGCCCGGGCATGGCGTATCCGGCAATGCTTGGGCGGCGACTGGATTGGCCGACGATCAACCTCGGCTTCTCCGGCAACGCCCAGTCTGAGCCGGAAATGGCCGCGTTGCTCGCGGAACTCGACCCGGCCGTCTATGTGCTCGACCCGCTACCAAACATGCGCCCCGAATGGGTGACCGAGCGGATGTCAGCCTTCGTGGCCAAGCTGCGGGAGGCGCATCCGAAGACGCCTATCGTGCTGGTGGAGCACGGCGGCGTGGCCAACGCGGCGGTTCTTGGCGACAAGCAGGCGGGCTATATGAAGTCGAACGCCTCGTTGCGCGTGCTCTACGAGCAGCGGCGCATGGGAGGGGATCGCAAGCTGTTCTACGTTCGCGGCGAGAAGCTGCTGGGCGACGACGGACAAGGCACGGTGGACGGCGTTCATGCGACGGACTTGGGTTTCATCCGGATGGCGGACACGATTGAGCCGACGCTGAAGCGGGCGTTGCGGGCTGCTCGGTGATTAGGAGCACGCCCCTGTCGCTGGTGGGCGTGTCATGAGAATGAGCTACTGGCGAAGTCACGCGTCCGGTGCAAGAATGGGACGCGATGAGAAGGCCATTTGAATCGAGCACGGTCGGCGGTTGCATCCTGGGTTTGCTGCTGGCAGGCGGCATTGTTCAAGCCCAGACGGAACAGGCCATCTACACAGATTCACTGCAGAACAGTTGGGAGGCCTGGGGTTGGACGCAGATCAACTACAACAACACCAGCCCGGTGCATTCGGGGAGCAAGTCCATCAGCGTCTCGATCACCAACAACACCTACCAGGCGATTTACCTGCATCACAACGCAATCGACACCAGCAGCTACTCCAATCTGACCTTCTGGGCGAACGGCGGGGCGAGCGGTGGGCAGAAGCTTCAGGTCCAGGCGATCCTCGGCAGCACGGCTCAGCCAGCCGTTGCGCTGCCGAATCTCCCAACGAATGCCTGGCAGCAAATCACGCTCTCGCTGGCCGGTCTCGGCGTGGCGAATCAAGCGACCTTCACGGGCTTCTGGATACAAGATCGTCTCGGCGCGGCGCAACCGACCTTTTACCTCGACGACATCACCCTGATCGCCGGGACAGCCCCGCCGGCAACGAACACACCCGTCGCTATCACAGTCAATGTCTTGCAAAACCGGCGACCGATCAGCCCGCTGATCTACGGCGTCGCGTTTGCTACCGCCGCGGAACTGGCCGAACTCAACGCCACGCTCAACCGCTCCGGCGGCAACGCCGAGACCCGCTACAACTGGCAGCTCAACGCGCACAACCGTGGTGCCGACTGGTATTTCGAGAGCATCGAGAAACAGCCCGCAACTACAGGTGCCTGGGCCGATGCTCATATCAGCGACTCCAAGAACTGCGGCGCTGAGCCCATGCTGACGGTTCCCATGATCGGCTGGATGCCGAAGCTGGGCAACGGGCGAAGCAAGCTGGCCAGTTACTCGATCGCAAAATACGGTCCGCAGACTGGCAATGACTGGGAGTGGTTTGTGGACGCGGGCACCGGCGTGGGCACAAATACAACGGCCCGCACAAGTTGGCTGATCACCACGAACAATCCGAACGACGCCAATTTCCTCACCAACTCCGCGTTCCAACGTGAGTGGGTCAGACACCTGACGAATCGTTGGGGGCTCTCGACCAACGGTGGCGTGCGTTACTACTGCATGGATAATGAGCACACGCTCTGGCACTCGACGCATCGCGACGTGCACCCCGTGGGCACGACGATGCAGGAGATTCGCGACAAGTTCTTCGACTATGGCGAGATGGTGAAGAACGTTGACCCCGGCGCGCTGCTGGTTTTCCCCGAGGAATGGGGTTGGCCGGGCTATCTTTACAGCGGTTTCGACTGGCAGTGGGCCGGCGATCACAGCGATTGGAATCCAGCCCATTTCCTCGACCGCAGCACGAATGGCGGCTGGGATTATCTCCCCTGGCTGCTTGACCAATCACGCCAGCGGGAGACGCAGACCGGGCGGCGGTTGCTCGACGTCCTTTCCGTGCACATCTACCCGCAGGGCGGTGAGTCAGGCGACGACACTTCGACTGCGACCCAACTGCTGCGCAACCGCTCCACGCGCGCGCTGTGGGATACGAACTACGTGGACGAAAGCTGGATCGCCAACAAGATCATGCTGATCCCGCGGTTGAGGAACTGGGTGGCAGCCTACTACGCGGGCACGAAGATCGGCATCACCGAATACAACTGGGGCGCGGAGAATCACATCAACGGTGCCACTGCGCAGGCAGACCTCCTGGGCATCTTTGGGCGTGAAGGTTTGGACCTAGCCACGCGCTGGACCACACCCACGAATGCGCTGCCGACTTACTCTTCGCCGACGTTCAAGGCGATGAAGATGTTCCGGAACTACGACGGGAACAAATCCGCGTTTGGCGATACCAGTGTCGCGGCCGCCGGACCGAATCCGGACAGCGTTTCCACCTTCGCCGCACTGCGCTCATCCGACGGCGCGCTCACGATCCTGGTGATCAACAAGCTCCTCACGAGCGCGACAACCCCGACCATTAAACTCACGAACTTCCTGCCGCGGGGCACGGGCCAGGTTTGGCAGCTCACCTCGGCGAACACGATCAGCCGGCTGAGCGACTTGAGCTTCGCGGGCAACGCCTTCACGAACACCGTGCCGGCGCAGAGCGTCACACTCTACGTTTTACCTGGCGGCAACCCACCCACGCTGACGGCAGCCACGGTCACCCCGAGCAACACCTTCGAATTTCTCCTCAACGGCTATGTTGGCCAACGCTACGCCATCTTGACGAGCAGCAACCTGGTCAATTGGACCGGGGTGCAAACCAACACTCTGACGGCAATGACTCAGCGGATTACGATTCCGAGCGTTGCAGCGCCGCGCTTCTTCCGGGCGCAATGGTTGCCTTGAGGGCTTGCTCCGGGTGACTCTCATGCCGTCAGTCGCCAATAGCCTGCGTTAGCCTTCCGGGAGTTGGACACCGTGCTGCCAGCGGGCAAGCTCTCGGCCTGTGGCAATTAACAAACGCGCACTCATCAAGAAGATCCTCGCCCAACTAACGGCGGAGCTGGAAGTCATCTTCCGCGCCGCCCATGCGGCCCATGCAGAGGCCACGCACGAACAGAACAAGGCCGAGAACAAATACGATACCCGCGGGCTGGAGGCCTCCTACCTGGCGCATGGTCAATCCCGCCAAGCGGTGGAGGCGAAAGCCGCTATCACGGCGTTTGAGCAACTTGAGGTCCGCAAGTTTGGCAGCAGCGAGCCCATCGAGCTGGGCGCGCTGGTGGAACTGGAGCACAAGGGCGAGCGGTTGCTGCATTTCATCGGCCCGAAAGCCGGCGGCACGGAGGTGATTCACGATGGCCGGGAGATACTGGTCATCACTCCGCAATCGCCGTTGGGTGCACAACTCCAGGGCAAGAAACAAGGCGACCGTCTGCAGTTGACCTTGGGCGGCGTCCGCGACGCCTACCGCGTGGTTTCTGTGAGTTGAGGAGGCCGGCGACTTGTCGCTTGTTGTGTGTCTGGAAGAAATGCCTTGAGTCACACTCGAAAGACAGCGGAGGTTGGGAAAGAAAGTGGCGGTCAGGAGGAGCGCGTCCGGTCCCCGGGCGCAGCTGTACAACCTGCCAATCGCAGCCGTAAGCACGCGCCATCCTAGGCCTTCCCCACGCTGCGGACAGGGACTGTCCGCGGTCCAAAGCCTCAGGATTGTAGGGGAATGCCGTTCAGCTTGATCGCCGCTGCCTTTCCCACCGACCGCGGAAAGCAACTTGACGGAGAAACGTCCCCCCGTCAGGATGTTCCATCCTTTGAACTAACGATATGAACTCCAACTTGAGAGAGATGGCTGTCGTGATGGGGATGTTCCTCACCGTTTCCGTCCAAGCAGGAACAATTCTTCAGGCCGGGGACACGATTTACGGCATCGATTCCGATGTGGGAGCGACACCTACGTCACCTGCTAACGAGGGCGCTGTCAATGTTCTCGACGGGAACAGTGGCACGAAGTATTTGACCGGCGGGAACAACTGGTCCGGCTTTATCGTCACTCCTGGAGCATCCACCGTGCAGAGCATCCGTTTCACCACGGCCAATGACGCTGCCAATCGTGATCCGGCATACTACGTCCTCTACGGCACGATGGACGCGATCAACAGCACTTCTCAGAGTCGCGGCCTCAGTGAATCGTGGACCAAGATTTCCAGTGGAGCCTTGAGCCTTCCCACGACGCGGCTCGATGCCAGCACGCTGGTGAGCTTCGCCAACAGCGCAACCTACACCTCCTACAAGCTGCTCTTTCCGGCAACTCGTAGCGGTGGTGACGCCAGCATGCAGATCGCCGACACGCAGTTTTATTCCGACACCGCCGGTGCCGGGACTGCCATTCTCGGAACGGCTAACCCTATCATCCCGGTGGATCAGACCGGCGCGGCGGGCAGCAGCCGTTATCCAGCGGCGGAGAATCCAGCCGCGTTGCTGGATGGGAATACCGCGACCAAGTACCTGAATTTCGGTGAAGTCAACAGCGGCATCATTGTGGTGCCGCAATCCGGCCCGAGCACCGCCATTGGGTTACAGCTTTGGACCGCCAACGACGCGCCCGAGCGCGATCCGGCTGGCTTCTCCCTGTTCGGCATGAATGGCCCGGTGGATCCCCTTTCATTGAACAGTGATGGTGCGGGTGATTGGGCACTGATTGCATCCGGTTTGTTGGACCTTCCCACAGCCCGACAGGCTGCGGATGACATCTACTGGTTCGACAACAACCAGACCTACGATGCCTACAAGTTTGTGGTCACCAGCGTTCGTAACGAGGCAACGGCCAATTCAATGCAGGTCTCGGGCTTTCAGCTATACACCGTACCTGAGCCCTCGGTGTTCGCCTTGCTGGTTCTGGGCGGAGCAGTAATGCTTCGTCGACGCAACCGCTGAGCCGGGAGCGCTTCCTCCTTTCAACGGACGGCTCGCGACAAATCCGCGGGCCGTTTTTTCTGGGGCGCGACACCCCAACGTTTGCCTTGACCCAACCATTCAGCGGGGGCATTGTCACGAAGTTAATGAACACGGCGCTGACAACTCAATTCCGGACGCGAGCGATCGCGGGCGTTGTCATTGTACCGCGTAATCGCCGCATGTCCTGGCATGGCGTCATGGATTACGCGCCACGCGGCAGGCAGGGGGAGCAAAGCTGAAATAACGAAACCGATTTTCCAACCCTGCTTGCCCGATGGTGAGCAGGGTTTTTTGTTTCCATGAATGCAACTCAAGCCATCCCAAGTCAAAGCGCGCTGACGCTGTTCGGCAGCCTGCGAGCGCTGCCGCGCGCGGCGTGGGTGCTGTTCGCGGGCACGTTCATCAACCGCTTCGGCGGATTCGTCGTGCCGTTCCTGACGCTGTATCTCACGGGGCAGGGCTACTCGGTGACGGCAGCCGGACTGGCGGTCAGCGCGTATGGCGTTGGCAACCTGTTCGCCTCGCTCGTCGGCGGACATTTGGCGGACCGCCTGGGCCGACGGAAGACGATCGTGCTCTCGATGTTCGGGGCCGCGGCGACGATGCTGGCGCTTTCGCAAGCCCATGGCTTGGCGATGATCGTTGTGCTCACGTTCCTCACCGGCCTGGCGAGCGAGGCGTATCGGCCGGCGAGCGCCGCGTTGCTCACGGACCTGGTGCAACCCCAACAACGGCTGACGGCCTTTGCCGCGCTGCGCGTGACGTTGAACGCCGGGTTTGCATTCGGCCCGGCCACGGCTGGCTTGCTGGCCTCGTACGGCTACATCTGGTTGTTCGTGGGCGACGCATTCACCTCGGCGCTGTTCGGCTTGATCGCGTTGCTGGCGCTGCCGCGCGTGGCCCACCGCTCGGCCAACGGCGACGCAAGTTGGCGCGAGGTGCTGACCGTGTTGCGCGGCGACCGGCGCTTTCAGCAACTGCTGCTGGCGAACTTCGCGGTGTCGCTGGTGTTCATGCAATTCGCCTCCACCTTTGGCTTGTTCATCACGGGACTGGGCTTCTCCGCCGCCACGTATGGGGCGGTCATCTCGCTGAACGGCGCGCTGATCGTCTTCTGCGAACTGCCGCTGACGGCCTTCACGCGGCGGTTTGAACCGCGCTGGGTGATGGCGCTCGGTTACGTGTTCATCGGCCTCGGCTTTGCCGCGAACCACTTCGCGCACACTGTGCCGGCGCTCGTCGCCTGCATGGTGGCGTTCACGCTGGGCGAGATGTTCGCGCTGCCGATGGCGTCCGCCTACGTGGCCGACCTCGCCCCCCCGCAAATGCGCGGGCGCTACATGGGCATCAACGGCATGTCTTGGGCTTTGTCACTGATCCTCGGCCCGGCTCTCGGAATGAAACTATTCGCGCTGCATCCGGTGGCGTACTGGGTAAGTTGCGCCGTGCTGGGCGTGTTGGCGGCGGTGGTTATCTCGATCCCGTTGACGGTGCGCCCGCACAAGGCCTCAAGCGTCGTCGAAGAGGAACTGTTGCTGATCAAATGACCATTCTGCGTGCTCGCACCGATATCAAACCCAAGCCAAACTCCCCTTGCGCATGAAACCCAACTCAACGGAGACAAGCGAACTCTTGCGCAAACTCGCCAAGTCTGCAAGCTGGTGGCGTCGTTTCTTTGAAAGCAACGATGCTGAGGAGATCCATCAAATCGTTTCGGAATTGTCTCCGCTCGACTTGGCAACGCTCGATCAGCGGGTACGCGATAGTTGGACTGGCTACCGTTATTACATGTCGCACAACTGGCAGAGCCTTCGTCCTTCCGACGTTGGCAGACTTGCCCAGTCGAAGTTCGCGACGAGCCTCGTTGGATTGGCGAGTTTTCACTTCAGCGGTTTCGTCCGAGAGGCAGCCGTAATGGGACTGGCTTCGCACCGTACCGGCAAAGAGCTCCCTTTCCTGCTCATTAGGTTGAACGACTGGGTTTCGCAGGTTCGAGATGTCGCGGCCAAGGCGGTGCAGGCGCGCATCCAGCCCGCATATGCCGTACATTTACTGGCAAACATCTCTCTCGTGCTTCGCCTTCGCATTTGTGGCCGGGTGGACAAGAAGTTCGTTGATGACATCTGTGGCTTATTGAAACGCGTAGACTGCAAGGACGTGCTGCAGGCGGGAACGAAATCCAAAGACAGAACCATTCGGCGGATCTGCTTCCAACTTGCTGCCGAAGCCGAACCATCATCGCGGGCTGCGATTATTCGAGCTGCAATGACCGACCCTGACGCTGTCGCGCGCTACTGGGCTGTCCGCCACTTCCTTCCTGAAGTTCCACCTCACGAATTGCCAGAGGTCGTCGGGCCGATGTTGAAAGACCGGTTCATGCCCGTACGCAGGGACGCACTTTGGTTTGCAGCGACGAAACGACCAGACATTGCCAAGTTACCACTCCTGGACGCGTTGCTCGACAGCCACATCTCAATGCGCGATACAGCCCGTCAGTTTTTGGCGCTCGCAGATGTGGCAAGCGCGAAAAGCTTCTATGCTGATGCACTTCATCGCGGTAATGAGAAACAGCAGTATGCTGCGATCTGCGGTCTCGGGGAGACCGGTAACGCGGCAGACGTGCCTTTGGTCGCGACATTCCTTGACTCGAACGTGACGAGGATCCGTCGCGCCGCGGCATATGCCGTCGGCAAACTTGACGTCAAAGGCCAGCTTCAGCGGTTGACCCGGGTTTTGGGTGATGCCAGGCCAAGCGTCTCGCGTGAAGCGCTCAAGGCCTTGCAGCCAAAGGCACGGTACGTCGCAGCTGCGGACTTGGAGGTGCTGGTAGCCAACGGTGGGGAGATTCATGTTCGCCGGAACGCGCTCACGCTAGTTTGCAACGCAGCCAAGTGGAAGAAGGTCCCAGCGCTGCTGAAAGCCTGTGCCGACAAGGACGCGCGCATTGCAGGACAGGCCACCAAGGCTTTGCGGGCGTGGATACACAACTACAACAGCAGCTTCGCCGAACCGACAAGTGACGACTTCCACGAGATTTCATTGGCATTGAATCAGTTTGAATCGCACCTGCCACGTGGATTCGCTGCCGAATTGCGAGCGTGCCTGGCAGTCTATTTCAAATGAACACGCAGGATTTCCTCCGTCTTGGCGTGCCGCTGGGTGAAGCCACGCGGCGGGCGACGGATTTCGTTTCCAAGTTCATCCTTGGCGGCGGCGATAAGTCGTGGCTGCACGAGGAGGTCGCGGCCATCGTGGCGAATCCGGCGGCGTTCGCGGACGACCCGTTGCGTGGTGACCTCGCGAAGGCGTTGCTCAAAGCGCCGCCTCCGCCGCGGGCTGAACCGGTGAAGTATCGGCAATGGGGCACGGGTCTGGAACACGAAGCGGTGATGCAGATGGAGAAGGCGTGTCTGCTGCCGGTGTCGGTCGCGGGCGCGCTGATGCCGGATGCGCACGTGGGCTACGGGTTGCCCATCGGCGGTGTGCTGGCGACGGAGAACGCGGTGATCCCGTACGCGGTCGGCGTAGACATCGCGTGCCGGATGAAGATGACCGTGCTGGACATCCCGTTGCGCGATTTGGAGCGGCATCAGGAGCGGCTGACACGCGCCATCGAGGCGGAGACGCGCTTCGGCGTGGGCGCGAGTTTCAAGGATCGCCGACAGCACGACGTGCTGGATGCGGATTGGAACATCAGCCCGGTGACGCGGCAGAACAAAGATCGCGCGTGGGCGCAGTTGGGCACGAGCGGGAGTGGAAATCATTTCGTCGAGTTCGGCGTGTTCACGGCGCATGGGGAGATTTCGGCTCAGACCCCGCAGGCGGGGACGCCTACGGTACAAGCACAGGCAGGGATGCCTGTGCCACTACCCGCTGGGACTTACGTCGCGCTGCTTTCACACAGCGGCAGCCGAGGGACGGGCGCGGCAGTATGCGATCATTACAGCAGGATCGCGTTCGAGCAGTTCCCGGACTTGCCGAAGGAACTGAAGCGCCTCGCCTGGCTCTCGCTCGATTCAGAGGAAGGCCAGGAGTATTGGGCGGCGATGGAATTGATGGGGCGCTATGCCGCAGCGAATCACGCCCTCATCCACCGGCACATTGCGGCGAACCTCGGCGCGGAGGTCCTGCTCGACGTGGAGAACCATCACAACTTCGCGTGGAAGGAGCGGCACGCGATCGGCGGCGTGGAGCGCGAGGTCATCGTGCATCGCAAGGGCGCGACGCCAGCGGGCGAAGGCGTGCTGGGCATCATCCCCGGCTCGATGGCGTCGCCGGGCTTCGTCGTGAGCGGGAAGGGGAACGCCGAATCTCTCAACTCAGCCTCACACGGCGCGGGTCGTGTCATGAGCCGGAAGGCGGCGAGCGAGAAGTTCAATTGGAAAGACGTGAACCGTTTCCTCCGCGAGAAAGGCGTGACGCTGATTTCCGCCGGCCTGGACGAAGTGCCGATGGTCTACAAAAACATCCGCGAGGTCATGGCGGCCCAAAGCGACTTGGTGACGATCCTCGGCCAGTTTGATCCCAAGCTGGTGAAAATGGCGCCGCACGGCGAGCGGGCGGAAGACTGAATGGAAGTGCGAGGGGAGAAATGAGAAGTGAGAGCCGGGAGTGGTCGAGCGCGAACTGAAGAACGGTGGGGCTCCGCCGAGTCGCCGCCACGCCGGTTCATTGCAGTCGCACGCGATCGTGCGCATCCCATTGCGACATGTCCGAAAGGATTACTTGCTCGCCGACCTGCAAGCCTTCCACGACTTCAACGGTGCTCACCGAACTGCGGCCCAGTTTGACGGGCACGCGCACGGCCGCTTTGCCGTTGTCCGCCAGCCGGAACAGTGAGGTCTTGCTGTCGGCCTGACTTTGCACCGGTCGGCCGACATAGAGCACGTCCTGCAATCGTTCCAGCTCAATCGTTCCATCCACGCTCAAGTCGGGCCGTGCGCCTTTCGGCAGCGGACCGTCCAGGGCCACATCCACGGCGACCGTGCCGTTCTGGACGGCGGGGTCAATCCGTACCACGTGACCCGGGATGATGCCGTTGCGAGTGTCAACGACGGCCGGCTGCCCGTGTTGAATATCCTTGGCCTGGGTTTCGGCCACCTTGATTTCCGCTTTGAGCCTGGAGGGATCCGCGATGCGCGCGATGGCGGCGCCCGCGGTGAGTTGTTGACCCAGCTGGAGCGGGCGCTCGTCGCCCAACCGCTGAAGCACGCCGGCAAATCCGGCTCGCACCTTGAGTCCCTCGACCTGCTGTTTTCTCAACTGGCATTGCGTGCGGAGTGCGGCCAATTCCGCCTCCTGGACTTTCAATTGGGCCTGTGCCGATTTCGCGTTGATGGCCAGGCGTTGTTGTTCCAGCGCGTGGCGGGCTTGCAGTTCGTCGGCCTTCGCGCGGGAGCGCTTGGCTCCGAGCTCGGGTACGAGCCCCGCCTGACGCAACTTCTCGTCCGCGTCGGCTTCAATGCTCGCCAGGACCAGGTCGGATTTGAGGGAAGCGATCGCAGACTCCTGGGTGAGGCGGTCGCTCTCCAATTGCACCTTGAGTTTCTCCATGCCCGCCTCGCCCGCGGAGACTTTGGATTCGGCGTCGAAGGCGGCCTGGACCAACTCCGGATTGCTCAATTCGACGAGCACGGTGTCGGCCGTGACTGTGATGCCGGGTAACAAGGGAATGCGCTCGATACGGCCCGGGCTGGTCGCCGTGATCCAGCGGATGTCCTCGGGCACCAACGTCCCGTTGCCCCGGACTTCGCGGAGCATTGCGCCGCGTTTGACCGTGTCGGTCCAAACGGTGGACTTCTCGATCGCAGGCGCGGCGGGTTGCAGCCGCGACAGGCCGATTGTGACCAGGGCCAACGCCGCGACGGCGCCAGCGGTGAGCAGCCAGCGGCGCCTCTGGCGCCGCTTCTTCAGGGCAGGTGAAACGGGAACGTCCATGGCTTCAGTGCGCCTCCAGAACAGGTTCGGGCACGATCTGTCCGTCGAAGAGGTGGATCGTTTTCTGTGCATCGCGGGCATAGCGCGGGTCGTGGGTGACCAGACAGATCGTCGCCCCTTCCTGGTGCAGTTCGTGCAGGAGTTTCATTACCGCATCGCCGTTTTTCGAGTCGAGGTTGCCGGTGGGTTCGTCGGCGAGGAGGATAGATGGCCGCCCGCCGAGCGCTCGGGCCACGGCCACGCGCTGTTGCTGACCGCCGGAAAGCTGTGCCGGGTAATGCTTCGCCCGCGCCGTCATGCCAACCTTGGCGAGTGCCTCGTCCACCCGCTCGCGGCGTTCCGCTTTGGTCAGACCGCGATAGGTCAAGGGCAGTTCGACGTTCTCCCACACTGTTAGATCGCCGATGAGGTTGAAACTCTGGAAAATGAAACCGATCTCACGGTTACGAACCTTGGCGCGCTGGGCGTGATCCAACTGGGCGACGGGCTCGCCGCGCAGTTCGTAGCTGCCGCTCGTGGGCGAATCGAGCAGGCCGAGGATGGAGAGCAACGTGGTTTTGCCGCAGCCGGACGGCCCGGAGATGGACACGTATTCGCCGTGGTTGATTTCGAGATTTACGGCCGACAAGGCGTGTGTTTCCACTTCGTCGGTAAGGAATACCTTTTGGATGTCTTTGAGTTCGATCAAGGGGATCGGTGTATGCATATATTTGTCAGTTCATCAGGTTTCATGCCTCACGCGTCACGTGTTTCACACATTTCGAGGAGGTGCAATCCGACCGCCGCCCGGCGGACGGCTGAGCGGCCGTCTCTGAGCGCAAGCTTCTTCAGGTGGCGTTGCCAATACAGTGCGGCGTACTGCATTTCGGCTTTGGCCAAACGCGGGCCGATTTCCGTGAGCACCAAGCAGGTGTAGAAGAACGGAAAGCGCCGCCACTTGCCGCCGCCGGACCGCAGGTTCGCCAACTCCTTCAACCCCGCCCGCAGTCGTTCCTCGGATCGGGGCAAGAGGGCGTTGGCCAAGTTACGCCAATACGCTGCCGTGCAGGCGCCGCAACAATAGAACCCAACCGGGCACCCGCGTCCCTCCGCCTCCTCGATCCGAGCGGTCAATCCGCGCAAGGCTCGGGTCAGGGCTTCCTGCACCTGGCGATCCTTGATGTTTAAGAGATGCAGCACCCGGCAGGATTCCTCGCCGAGAAGGTGCGACATCCCGGCGCGCGTGCGGATGACCTCGCCCGTGAAGAGATGGACGCCGAGCGTGTCTCTTTCAGTCGGGGCGAAGGTGTCTGCGTAAGCGCCCGGCAGACCTTGTCGGGCGGCAATCCACTTTGCCACGGCACGGCGTTGCGCCAACGGGATCGGACGCTTGAAGAAAAGTGCCTCGGAGACGGCGTCGAGTGTCGAATCCAAACAATCGCAGTTCAGAAGATTGGTTTGTTGCGTTTTCATGTGTCACGCATGGCCTTTCAGGGGTCAGTCGCACCTCAATGCCAGCATTGGGTCCACCCGCGCCGCGCGGCGGGCGGGGAGGTAGCACGCCAGCATCGTTGTGCAAAGCAAGGTCAAGGACACGCCGGAGAAGGTGAGGGGGTCGGTAGAGTGAACACCGAATAGCTGCGTGGATAAAATGCCAGTCAGAGCCAGCGCGCCCATGAGACCCAGGGCAATTCCCACCACCGCCAGTTGCAGACCCTGGCCCATCACGAGCCGCAGCAAGTCCTGCTGCCGGGCGCCCAGGGCCGCCCGTAATCCGATCTCTCGAGTGCGCTGGCCAACCCAGTAGGCCATAACGCCGTAGATTCCCACCACGGCCAGCACGAGAGCCACGCCGGAGAAGGCCGAAAGCAGGAGCGTCGCGAGTCGCCGTAGCGCCAGTGAATCCTGAGTCCATTCGGCCATGGTCCTGACGTTGTAGACCGGTTGATCCGGGGCCACGGCGGCGATTTCCTTCCGCACGGCAGTGATGAGACTGCGCGGCGCTGTCCGGGTTCGGATTGCCAGGGTCAACGACCGGCTCGTCGCCTGGCTTTCCGGCCAGTAAACTTGAACGCGCGAAGGAGCCTCCAAGGTCCGGCTGCGGACGTGCCGAACCACGCCGATGATGGTGGCCCAGGGCGCGTCATTGCCAGGGCGGCGCAGGCGCTTGCCGACCGCGTCTTCGCTGGGCCAGTAAGTTCTGGCCAGGGTCTCGTCAACGACCACTACCGGCTGGGATCGGTCGGTGTCCTGGGATTCAAACGCGCGTCCGGTCTGAACGGGAATGCCCATCGCCTGAAAATAGCCTGGGGTCACCACACACAAATCCGCCTCCGGCGACGCGCGGTCGGGCGGCACGGCGGTGGTGTCCATGATGACCGTTCCGGAAGAACCGCCACCACTGAGCGGCAACACGCCGGTTGCACCGGCGGCCTCCACTCCCGGGAGCCGCGAGATGCGGGCCAGAACCTCATCGTAGAACGCCCGCACTTGGTGGGATTCCGTGTATTTTGCTGCGGGCAGAGACACCCGCATCGTCAGCACGTGATCCGGGCGGAAACCGCTGTCCACGGCCCAGACGTGCATCAAGCTGCGGAGCAACAGGCCGGCACCACTCAACATCACCAGGGCCAAAGCTATCGCGACCACGACCAGGGCGTGGCGCAGGCGCTGAACGATTGGCCCCGAGGTGGAGTTTCGATCGTCCCCGCGCAGAGCCCGGGTCTTGACCTTCGGCGCGGTGTGTAAGCCGGGCGCCAGGCCGAACAGAATCCCAGTGCCCAGCGAAACCAATATCGTGAACGTCAGCACCCGACCATCCAGCGTCGCTTCGGCCACACGTGGAAAGATGGTGGTGCTAAGATGGATCACGAGTTTCAGCCCGACCTGGGCCACTGCCAGACCCGCGAACCCGCCGAGCGCGGATAGAAGAACGCTTTCGGTGATCCATTGTCGGAACAAGCGACCCCGGCTCGCCCCGAGCGCCAGCCGGATGGCGACCTCCCGTTGCCGCGCCGAGGCTCGGACGAGCAGAAGATTGGCGACATTCGCGCAGGCAATGAGAAGCACCAAAGCGACCGCACCGGCGAGAATCCAGAGCGGCTTCCGCACGCTGCCCACCAGGGCGTCATGCAGGGGCGTCAACCGAAAGGCAAATTGGAAACGCGCGTAGGGATAGCCCGGATTCTGGTCCGTGACCGCTTGCGTCAACGCGCTCATGTCGGCCCGTGCCTGTTCAAGGGTCAATTCGGGCTTGATTCGTGCCAGAACCTGGAGGCCATGCTGGTCACGGCGTTTGAGGTTCTCCGGGGTGAACCCCAACGGCGCCCACAGTTCCGCGCCGAACGATTCGAATCCGGCGGGCATGACTCCTACCACCTCATGGCTGAGACCGTTGATGTTCAGCCGCCGCCCGACCACGCCGGGGTCGGTGCCAAAACCGCGTCTCCACAGGCTGTGGCTGAGCAGAACCACCTGGTTCTGTCCCGGGTCGGCGTCGGTCGGCAGAAAGGCGCGTCCCAACGCAGGTTGCACCCCGAGTAGTGGAAACAACGCCGGCGTCAGATAAGCGCCCTCGATTCGCTGGGGATCATCACCGAACTTCACGTTGAAGCTGCCGCCGGTGCTGAGTGCGGCCACGTGAGAGAAACACCGGTTTTGTGTTTCGAGATCTCTCAGTTCCGGTGCCGAGATCGCGTTTTGATTGTCTGGCAACCCGATGCCGGCAAAGTGTCCCCAAACCCGGACAAGGTGATCCGGCTGTGGGTAGGGCAGGGGCCGTAACACGACCGAGTCAATCACGCTGAAGATGGCCGTGCAGGCGCCGATGCCCAGCGCGAGCGTGAGCACCGCAACCGTTGTGAAACCAGGGTTCTTCCGCAGCATCCGCAAGCCAAAGCGAACGTCGTGCAGCGTCGTTTCCCCAAAACTCGCACCCCGCGCCTCGCGGCATTCCTCGCGCACGCTTTGCAGATTCCCAAACCGTTTCCGCGCTTCGCGGGCCGCGTCTTCCGGTGACATGCCGGCGGCAATGCTCTCTTGCATGCGTGCCTCGACGTGGAAACGCAGTTCCTCGTCTATGTCGCGCTTCACCTTGCCGCGCTGCCCGAGGGAGCGGAGCGTCGCCCAAATGGATCGCAGCAATTTCACACGGTTCAACGATTCAATGGTTCAACGCCCACCTCATTGTGGATTTTCAGATTTGCGAATTCGCCACCGCCGGTGTCGACCCAGAGACCGATCCGGCCTTGCTTCCGATCGCTCAATTGTTCCACCACCAGACACGCCTCCTTGGCGTCGTTGACAAAAACACTTACCTTCGGATGCTTCACCACCACGCGAACGTGAAACCAGCCGTTGGGATCCGGCACGTGCGCGATAGGCTGCTCGTATGTGCCCGGGTGTTCCTGGCGTAGCGTCGACCAGGTATAAGTCGGGTGCGCAATGTACTGGACCGCTCGCCGCCGGCGCGCGAGGTCCGTGGCCTTGAAATTGAACGGGCGGAAGTAAATGGCGTCGTAGGTATGAACGTCCTGGCCGTGAAAGGCCACGCCGACGAAGCTGTGTTGGGTGACGTTCGTGCCCCGAATATCGAGCTCAATCGTGCCGTTCGTGAAGGTGAAATCCTCCAACCAGGCGACGCCGATGCCGTCGCAGTCTTCAAAACGCACGGCGGGCTGGCCATCTTTGTTGGCGGGAAAGGCCGCCCGATTGAAGAGCTTCCAGCCCTTGCCCTCAGGCAGTGTGGACAAGTCAGGGGTGAGCGGTTTCTCTTGGGCAAGCACCGGCAGTACTGCCAATCCGATCACCGCCATGAGCATCGTTCGCTTGTTCATCGTGATTTTGGTGTCAAGAGTTCGTGTCACGTTTCATCCGCATCGTAGAGCCACCATCGGATCCACCCGGGCCGCGCGCCGAGCCGGAATCCAGGCCGCAATGACCGCCACCGTGATCAGCAGAACCGCCGCAACCGCCATCGTTACCGGATCGGTCGGCGCGACACCGTAAAGCTGGCTCTTGATAAACCGTGTCAGGGCAAGCGCTGCTGGAATGCCGATGCCCGCACCCACGCCACCGAGCACCACGGCCTCGCGCAAGATGGGCCAGGCCACTTTTCGCTGCGTCGCGCCCAGGGCCATCCGGATGCCAATCTCATTGGTGCGCCGGGCCACGTTGTAGGCCATGAGTCCGTAGAGGCCGATGCACGAGAGCAGCACTGCCAGACACGCCAGCGCACCGCAGAGCGACGCGAACATGCGCTCCTGGGCAATGCTTTGGTCGCGCATGGCCTTCTGGGTCGTGATGCCCGCCAGCGGTACCAGGGGGTTCACCGCCGCGACCGCCTTTCGTACCGAGGGCACAATCGCCTGCGGCGGCAGCGCGGTGCGCACCGCGAAGCAGGCAAACCCGATGGCGTCCTGGCGATACGAGAAATACACGGTGGGCGGGATTTCGTCTTTGACGCCGGTATATTTGGTGTCCTGGCACACGCCGACGATTTGCCAGTCGGCGTCATTGCCCTTCACCTTCAACACTTGACCGAGCGGATTTGTTTCCGGGAAATACTTCCGGGCAAACGCCTGATTCACCACGACGACCTTGGGCGAACTCTCCGTATCGCTGGCGCGCAATTCGCGCCCAAGCAGCACCGGGATGCTCATCGTCGCGAAAAAGGTTTCGCTCACGGTGTGCTTGTGGGCGTTGGGATCGAATCCGGACGACTGATTCAGCAGTGTGAAGAAAGAGCCGCCCGACATGCTTCCGGCGAGCAGTGGGTTCTGCATCAGCGTCACCGCTTTCACTCCGGGAATCGCCGCCAGAGCTTGTTGGGCGCTGTCGTAAAACCCGGCTGACTTGGAACCGCGATAACCGGCGGTGCGTGGGCTGACTCTAAAGAGCAACAGATTGTCGGTGGCGAATCCGGGATTGACGCGAACAAGGTTCACCAATGTTCGCACGTAGAGGCCCGCACCCGCCAAGAGCAGGACGGAGAGGGCGACTTGCGCTACAACCAACGCCTTCCCTACGCGCAAACGCGGCGCGCCCAGCGCGGTGCGTTCCTTGAGTCCGGCGAGCGCATCGCTCCGGCCTGCCCGCAGCGCCGCGAGCAGACCCGACAACAACGCAGTCAGCAACGCTGTGCCCAGCGCGAACCCGAGCACCGCCAGATCCAGCGACGTGTCGAAACGGAAGTCGTCCAGCGACCCGGCGAGCAGCCGCGCGACGACGGCCTTGCCCCACACCGCCACCAGTATGCCGAGCGCGCCACCAAACAAGGCGATGAGCACGCTCTCGGTGAGCGATTGCCGGATCAGTCGCCAGCGGCCGGCGCCGATGGCGGCGCGCACGGCAAACTCATGCTCCCGCACCGCGCCACGCGCCAGCAACAAGCCGGCGAGATTCGCACACGCCACCAGAATGACCACGCCGACGATGCCAAGCAGAAGCAGCAGCGGTTTGCGGTAAGTATTTCGCTGGTAGGAAAAGCCGTTCCGGCCGCTGAAGACCAGGATTTTCGCATCCTTCATGATCGTTTCCGTTTCGCGCGCGAACGCGACATTGAGAGCTGACTGAACTTGCGCGTCACTTACGCCGGGCTTCTTGCGGGCCATCAACTTCACGAACCAGCGATCCGGCGCTGTCAGCGACCAACTGGATAGTAGTTGGGGTTGGGCGGACATCGGCACGTAGAACTCCGTCCGGTCGCCGGCCACTACACCGGGGAAATCGCGCGGCAACACGCCCACGATCGTATAGGGATTGCCGTTGAGCGTGACCGATTGTCCAAGGGCGGCGGGATCCAGATCAAACTCCCGCTGCCAGCATTCATGGGTGAGGACGATTGCCGGCACGGCCGCGCCGGCTTGGTCCTCGGGCCCGAGAAGGCGGCCCAGCAATGGGTGCGCCCCCAGGCCGGAAAACAGATTGTCCGAAACCATAAGGCCCGCGGCGGCAAAGGGCTCGCGCCGGGCGCGTGCAGTGATGCCCAGTTGGTGGAGTTCGGTGAAGGTGAAGACGTCCGCTTGGGCGGCACATTGCTCGCGCAAGCCGCGGAAAACCGGATAGGAGACGGCGTCCGCAGTCACGCGTCCGGCAGCGTCGCTCTCCATGCTGCCCATGGAGTTCCCGGTCTTCGGGTGAGCTCCGGACCACTTGAGCACGACCAGTTCCTGGGGATTCGGTACCGGCAGCGAGCGGAGCAGAACGGCATGGACCAAGGCGAAGATCGCCGTGGCCGCCCCGATGCCCAGCGCCAACGAGATCACCGCCACTGCCGTAAACACCGGACTCTTGCGTAGCATCCGTAAACCGAACCGAGCGTCGTGCCACAGTCCTTCGCCAAAGCTCGCCCCCTTGGCATTCCGGCATGCCTCGCGGACACCCTGCCAGTTGCCAAACCTCTTCCGCGCCTCGCGGGCCGCGTCCTCCGGCACCATGCCGGCGACAATGTTCTCCTGCATGTGCGCTTCGATGTGGAAACGCAGTTCCTCGTCAATTTCGCGTTTCACCTCGCGCCGTTGGCAGAGGGAGCGGATTCCTGACCAGATGGTTCGCAGTGTTTTCACGGTTCATTCACTTCTCAGCGCCGTCATCGGATCTACCCTGGCGGCGCGCCGCGCTGGAATCCAGGCCGACACCAGCGCCACCGCGATCAACAGAACGCCGCCTCCACCAAAGGTGGCGGGATCGGCGGGCGCTACGCCGTAAAGCTGGCTCTTGATGAGCCGGGCTAGGGCGAGCGCCGCCGGGATTCCGCCCACCAATCCTGCCAGGACGAGCAGGACCGCTTCGCGCAGGATCGGCCCGGCCACGTTCCCCCGCGTCGCCCCCAGCGCCATGCGGAGGCCGATCTCCCGCGTGCGGCGCGCCACGGTGTAAGCCATCAAGCCATGCAGGCCGATACACGACAACAACACGGCGAGTAGCGCGAAGGCTGCGCCCAGCGCTGCGAAGAGCCGGTTGGCGGCCAGCGATTCGTGGAGCTGCTGCTCCTGGGTCTTGATGCGCGAGATGGGCAGGTTTGGATCCACCGCCGCCACGGCTTTGCGCACCGCCGATACAAGCGTCAGTGGCGGCAACGCGGAGCGCACCTCGAAGCACGCGCCCGGTTGCGCGCTCTGGCGCTGAGACAGGTAGATGAGCGGCTCGGCGGCGGCACGCATTTCGTTGTACTTCGCATCGCGGCTGACACCCACGATCTGCATTCTGCGGCCCGTGCCGTCGTGCAGGAGAAACGTCTGCCCGATGGGATTCTCGCTGGCGAGAAACCGGCGCGCGAAGGCTTCATTGACGACGGCCACCGGCGGACTGGCGGCGGTGTCGGCCTGCGTAAACTCGCGACCAATCAGGAGCGGGATGCTCATCGTGCGGAAGAAGTCTTCGCCGATGACAAACTGATGGACTCGCTGCCGCTGGCCCGCCGCGTCTGGCCGGTCCGTGAACTCGATGTCTTCGGAGGAAGTCGTGTCGCTGACGAGTGCAAAACTGGAGCAGGTCACGTCTCTCACGCCCGGGATCGCGGCGACCGCGGTGCGAATGCGGTCGTAAATCCCAATCCACGCCTGGCTGCCATGGCCGACGTCGCCCGGTTTCACGCGGAATAGCAGCACGTTGGTGGGATCGAAGCCCGGCGTGACGCGCGCCAGGTTGGCGAACGAGCGAATCATCAGGCCCGCCCCCACCACCAGCAGCACAGACAGGGCGACCTGGACCGCGACGAGCAGCTTGCCCGCTGTCAATCGGGGCGATCCCATGGCCGCGCGGTTCCTCAAGCCGGCCGAAGGATCCGCTCGCGAAGCGCGGCTCGCCGGCCAGAGGCCAAAGACCAGCGCCGTGAGCACGGAGACGGCGAGAGTGAACACGAGCACGTTGGAGTCGGTTCGCAGATCGAATCGGAACCCCTCCGGCATCATCGCCAGAAGCCCGGCCAGCGCGTGTTTGATCCCCGCGCCCACCAGCAGACCGAGACCGGCGCCAGTCAGGGAAAGGACGAGGCTTTCGATGAGCGATTGGCGGATGAGTTGCCAGCGGCTCGCACCCAGGGCTGCACGCACGGCCAGTTCATGCTGTCGCGCCACGCCGCGCGCCAGGAGCAGGCCGGCCAGATTCGCGCAGGCAATCAGCAGGACGAGCGCGACCACCGCGGAGAGGGCCAGAAACGGTTTTGCGAACTGCCGCCGAAGGATCAATTGGCCGCGGCTGCCATCCTCCAACACAATGCCCGCCCGCTCCATCTTTGAACTCGCCCCATCGAGAGCCTGGCGGAAGATCGTCGAGAGCGAGGCTTGGGCCTGAGCTTCTCGCGCGCCGCGTGCCAGCCGTCCCATGATTTGAACCCACCAGCGATTGGGCGAATCCAGCGGTCGGGTCGGCTCGAGATGCGGCTGGGCGGACAGCGGGACGTAGATGTCCGCCGAGTCGCCCATCATCGGCCCCACGTACTGGCGCGGCAAAACGCCGATGATCGTGTAGGCCGCTTGGTTCAGCGTGAGGGGTTGGCCAATCACGGCCGGGTCCAGTCCGCAACGCCGCTCCCACCACCGATGCGTGATGACCGCCACGGGAGCGGCGCCCGGCTGATCATCTTCCGGGGCGACGCACCTTCCCAGCAACGGCTGGACGCCATAGCCGGCGAAGTAGTTGCCCGAAACCAGCATCGCCGCCGTGGCCGATGCCTCTCCGTGCGACACAGCCGTAACGCCCTTCGAGGCGAAGGCGAACACCTCGGCGAACCCTGCGCCCCGGTCCCGGAACTCGCGGTAGAACGGGTAGGGGAACGAAGTGCCCATTTCCAGTCCGCCGGGCCCAGGGCTGGTGCCGGGGCCCGTGTAGCCACCGCTGAGTTGAGGCTTGTGGCCCGCCCAGTTGATGAGCCGCAGGTCGCCGGGGGCGGCCACAGGCAGCGAGCGCAGGAGCACACCGTTGAGCGCGGAAAAGACCGCCGTGTTTGCGCCGATGCCAAGCGCGAGCGACAACAGCGCCACCGCGGTAAAGCCGGGACTCTTGCGCAACTGCCGGATCGCAAAGCGAACGTCCCGCCAAACGCCCTCGCCGAAACTTGCCCCGCGACTTGCACGGCAATCCTCGCGGACACTCTGCAAGTTGCCAAACCGCTTCCGCGCCTCGCGCGCCGCGTCCTCCAGCGATATGCCGGCGGCGAGGTTCTCCGCGGTGCGCTGCTCCAGGTGGAAGCGCAGTTCCTCGTCAATCTCGCGCTTCACCCCGCCCCGCTGCCACAGCGAGCGGATTCTCAACCAGATTGTACGCACGCTTATCATGTTTCGATGGCTCATACGCCACGTATCGCGTCTCACTCGCTTCTGAGGACTTCCATGGGCTCAACTCTCGTGGCGCGCCGCGCGGGCGCCAAGCAGGCGATCAGCACCACAAACCCCAGCAGCGCGCTCACGCCAAGGAGCACGGGCGGATTCAACGGGCTGACGCCAGCCAGCAACCCCGGCAGGGCGGCTCCGGCGAGGATGCCGCCAACCATGCCGATGCCGATGCCGACGGCTGCCAGTTGGAAACCTTCGGCGAGCACGAGACGCAGTAGGTCGCGGATCTGCGCGCCGAGCGCCAGCCGGATGCCGAATTCGCGGGTCCGTTGGCCGACGACGTAGGCGACGACGCCGTAAAGCCCGACCATCGCCATCGCCGCCGCCATGAGCGCAAAGGTCGCAATCATCGCCGAATACATGCGCCGCACGAACAGCGTTTGCCGGATGCGTTCCTCCATGGTGGCGAGGCCGGCGGTCGGCACCGTGTCATCCTGTTCGCGGAGCAACGCCCGCACGGTCGGGGCCAACGCAGCTGGCTCGCCTTTGGTGCGAACCACAAAGCTGACGCTGGTCTGGGGCATGGCGTAGAACGGCACGTAAACGCCCGGTCGGATTTCGCCTTCAAGACCATAGTGACGGACATCGTGAGCCACGCCGACAACTTCCAGCCAAGGTCCCTTGCTGCCCTGCGAGCGCATGCGTTTGCCCACGGCATTCTGGTTGGGCCAGAATTGCCGGGCCAACGTCTCGTTCACGATCACCACATCGCGGACGTCGTGTTCGGTGAAGGAACGGCCCGCCTGCAACGCAATGCCCATCGTCTCGAAGTATCCGGGAAAGCTGGTGCGCGTGAGCACAACCGGAGTGGGCGAATCGGGACCGCCGGGCAGTCCGCCTTCCGGCTCGAAGAAGTTGCCGGTGTGCTGCCCCGAAAACGGCAGCACGGTCGAGGCACTCGCGGCTTCCACGTCGGGCAATGCTCGGAGTCGGGCGAGGTGTTGATCGAAGAACGCGAGCCACGCGGCCTTGTCGCGATACTTCGCCTCGGGCAACTGGACATTGTAGGCAAGCACGCGCTCCGGACGAATCCCGGGGTCGAGGTGCTGCACTTTCAGAAAGGCTTGCCCGAGAAAGCCGGCGACAAGGAGCAATACCATCGCCAGGGCGATTTCACTGACCACCAGCCCGCGCAGGAGCGAGACCCGAGCGGTGGACCCGGTAGCCTGCCGCGCGCCCGAGCCGAGCACGGTGCGGAGGTCGAGCCGGTTCAGGATGTGCCGCGCCGGCAGGAGCCCGGCGATGACCGCACAGAGGGCGATAACGCCGACAATGAACGACAAGAATCGGTAGTCCATCTCCAACTGAATCCAGGCCGGCAGCTCATTCACGACCCCGGCAAGCCATCCTTTGAGCAGCCATCGGCCCAAGAGCACCCCTGCCGCGGCGCCCAGCACGGCGAGCAGCACACTCTCCGTCAGGAGTTGCCGCACAAGCTGGCCGCGCGACGCGCCGAGGGCCGCGCGCACGCCCAGTTCGGGCGCACGGGCCAGCGATCGCGCCAACATGAGCCCGGCGGTGTTGGCGCAAGCGATGAGCAGCAGCACCGCGACCGCACTCTGGAGCACCACTGCGACGATTTGCCCTTCGCCGAGGTAGCGTTGCACCAGCGGCTGCACCAGTGGCGAGGTGATTTCGTTGTTCTTGGCCTCTGAAACTCGGCCCCGGTGAATCCGCAGCAAATCCGCCGAAGCCTGTTCGACCGTCACGCCCGGCTTCAGCCGCCCCACCGCCATGCCGGAGTAATACTGGGGCTTCGCGGGGAACGGAATCCAGACGGCGGCCCGCGACGGCAGCACCGCCGTGGCCGGCAGCACACCAATGATCTCGTACGGCTCGGTGTCAATCGTGATGCGCTTGCCCACAACTTCGCTACTTCCGCCGAACCACTCCTTCCAAAGGTGATGACCGATCAACGCCACCTTCGGACCGCCACGCAGTTCTTCGTCAGCGCTGAACATCCGCCCGAGGACCGGTTGAAAGCCGAAGACCTCCGCGAGGTCATGCGTGACGCGTTGGCCGGGCATGCGGGCGATCGTGCCTTCGCAGGCGAGACTGAAATCGTCGCCGCACCACATGGCCATGCCGGCGAAGGTCTGATTGTGTTCCCGCCACGCCGCAAAGTCGTCGTAGTTGATGCCCGTGTAGCGAAGATTCCATTTGGGAGCCGTTTCGTCGAGGTTCACGAGGCGCTCCGGATGAGGGAAGGGCAGCGGTTTGAGGAACAGCCCGTTGACCAGGCTGAAGACGACCGTGTTGCCGCCGATACCCAGCGCGAGGATAAACACGGCGACCGCCGTGAACCCCTTGTCTTTCCCCAGTCGGCGCAGGCCGAAGCGAACGTCGCGGAACGTCGTTTCGCCAAAGCTCGATCCCTTCGTATCCCGACACTCCTCGCGAACGCTCTGCCAGTTGCCGAAACGTTTCCGCGCCTCGCGCGCCGCGTCTTCCGGCGAAATACCTGCGGCGATGTTCGCTTGAGTGCGTGCATCGATGTGAAAGCGCAGTTCCTCATCAATCTCGCGCTTCACCTCGTGCCGCTGCCAAAGGGAGCGCAGTTTCGACCAGATGGCTCGGAGTGAGTTCATGTGCTATTTCTCCATCCATCCGTCCTTCAGACGGATGATGCGGTGACCATAGGCCGCCCAAGCCTCGTTGTGAGTGACTTGCACGATGGTCGTGCCTTCTTGGTTCAGCTTTTTGAACAGGTCCATGATCTCGCGCCCCTGATCGGTGTGGAGGTTGCCGGTTGGTTCGTCGGCGAGGAGTAATGCCGGCTTGGCGATGATGGCGCGCGCAACGGCGACGAGTTGCTGTTGACCGCCGGAAAGCTGGGCCGGGAACAGGTCCTTCTTCGCCACGATGCTGAAGCGGTCCAACACGTCGGCCACCATTGCCTGACGCTCGGACTTCGGGATGTTCCGGTAGGAGAGGGGAATGTCCAGATTCTCCGCAACGGTCAGATCGTCGAGCAAATGGAACTGCTGGAAGACGAAGCCGACGTAACGTTTGTTAAGCGTCGCCCGGTCTTTGGCCGAGAGCCGATGCACTGCATGACCCAGGAGATGGTATTCCCCCTCCCATGTGTGGTCGTAGAGTCCGAGGATGCCAAGCAACGTGGATTTTCCCGCGCCACTCGGCCCCATAATGGTGATGAAGTCGCCTTCGGCGATATCCAGGTTGATCTGGCGCAGGACGTAGGTGAAGCCCGCCTTGGTTTGGTAGCTCTTGTCGATGTTTCGGAGTTGGATCATGGTGGACAATTCTCGGGCGCGGGAATGGGTTTCACGGATTCTGGGAAGGCTGCGAAAAGGACCAGTGAGTCTGGATGATGCGCCAGCCCGCCGGGGTTCGCCGGAAGACCTCGGTGCAATTCCAGCGGCTTACCTTGCCCGCGACTTCGCCGACGAAGTTGTAGGTCAACACCGCGCCGTTGCCGCACAACTGCACCTTCGGATTCAACAGCCCAAACCGGTCGAGCCGGATCTTGCCCCGCACTTTCTCGTAGAGCTGGCTGAGCGCGTCCAAACCGTCCAGCCGCGTTTCGAGGTTTGGATCGAAGTAAGTCAGGTCAGGACTTGATATCTCCAAGAAGCCCGAGGGATCGCCTCTGCCCCAACGTTCCATGGCCGCCCGCTCCATCGCGATGATGGTGGCGGCGTCCTGTTCTTCCGTGGTGGTATTCTGCCCGTAAGTGCCGTCTGCTCGCCGGTGGAGGACGATGGTGTTCCCATCAGGATCACGCACCTCCACGGCGCAACAAACCCCGTGGTCCTGGGGCTCCGTGATGCCCGGCACGCCCTTCTGCTTCAATTCCTCGAAGGCAGCGTGGACGTTGTCCACCGCCAGAGCAATGCGTCCGCGAGCCGTCTCGCCGGATTTGATCGCGCCGCCGTGCAACGCGAGCGTTACCTGGCCGCAATTGAACTCGGCCCACTGCCACTCTTCACTGTAAACCTCCTGCGGAAGTCCCAAAGTCTCACGATAGAACCGCGCCGCGGCGGCCAGGTCCGAAACCTGGAACATGACGAAGTCGGTGCCACGAATCTTCATTGTCCCCCCTCTCATCACTCAGACCGCCTGCAAAACGAGCGTGATGGCCCGGTGAATACGTTCCCAGATGGCTGTCTCTTCGTTCAACTGGCGGCGACCAGCGCGTGTCAGGGAATAGTATTTGGCCCGACGGTTGTTGTCGGATTTGCCCCACTCCGCAGAAATCCAACCCTTCTCTTCCATCCGGTAGAGCGCGGGATAAAGCGAGCCTTCCTCCACCACGAGCACGTCGTCCGAGCGTTGCAGGATGCGCTGGGCGATGGCGTAGCCGTGCAGCGGCCCGACGGTGAGGGTTTTCAAAATGAGCAGGTCTAGCGTGCCTTGGAGCAGTTCAGCTTTAGTGGTGGCCATAGTCTTGCCTAGATATTCTAGGGAGAGCGTATCGAGCCTTCCCTAGACTGTCAAGGGGGAAGCTGTCGTAAAGACACGCGGACGCGCCGAGCATCGTAGCCACGAGGAGTCGCGGCAGTGAAGCAGGGCCACGCGGAGTGGAGAATTTCAGGCTGCTGTTTGGATTGGTGGTGGCTACTGAAGACGGCGCCTGCCGGTGATACTCAGGCTCCTTCGGATGTTTATGCCTCTACTGGGCCAGCAAGGTGATCACGATCTGATCTTGATAGTTGCCGGCCGCGGCATCGGTGGGATCGCCAATGGTGACGTTGATGGGGAGGCGATTGCCGTCCTGTGAGGGGGACACTCCGGTCGGCAGGCTGATCTGGGCGGCATTTGCGAGGTTGAGGAGAATGCTGTTCACGGTGCAGTCGTACGGTATGGAATCTGCAGTTGGCGTGGGGATGGCCTTCATCACGCCCCGGTTGAACGAGCTGAAGGTGATGGTGCAGCCCGTGTTCTTGCGCACCAAAAGATCGCAGCCGAGGCTCTGGTTTCTGGCAAGGTTCTCGAAATGGAGGTTGTGGCTCGTGGTGCCGCTGAAACCGGAACCGGTGGGGACCAGCGACAGGATGGCAGCGGGGACGACCACAACCGTGAGAGTGACAGTCCGGGTATCGCGGGGAGCGGCCGTGTCGTTGTAGCGGCGGTAAATGCTGACGGTTACTTGGTCGGTGTATGTGCCGGGAGGAACCATTTGGTTGGGCGAGACATGGAAGACAAAGGAGAGCGGGAAGACCGTGCCGACCTTGGCATTGCTGGTGCCGCCGATGACTTCGGAGGCTTGCGCGCTCACCGGCGCTTTAAGCGCGTAGTTGCGTGCGCTGGTCGTGTAGAGCTGGTAGTTAAGGCGGTTCGCACCGGAGCGAAGCTGCCGGTTGTAGTTGCCGGTGGTGGCGGAAGGCCCGGCGGTGACGGCATAGGTGCGGGTGCCGGATGTGGTCTTGGTGATCGTGAAGGTGACTGTGTTCGGGTACTCGGTTGTGGAGAAGCAGTTGTAGCCACCCGGGCCGCCCGCCCAAGTGACGTTGCCGATTTGAAGCGAGTAGTTGGCGGTGGCGCTCAAGGTCAGGCCTACCAGAAAGAGAGGAAAGCAGATAAGGCGCATGACTGTTACTCCATAGTGGGGACTCGAATGATGCCGAGGTCAACAGCGGTGTTCTTGCCGCCGGGGATGACGATAGTGAAAGGAGTGTCCGGATGGCTGTCGAGGGTTCCTTGGCAGGTGCCGGCGGAAAGTCCGTGGAGATAACCCAGGCCTTCGCGGTTGGTAATGAATTCGACCCGGGAGCCGTCGGCGGCAGTGACCGAGCCGGACTGCAACGCGGCGGGTTGGCCGTTGGCCCAGTGAAGAGTCACCGTGACGTTGGCCGTCGCGGTGCGGCCCACGCGGACGTGCGTTCCGCTCCGGTAGGTGGGCTTCAACAAAACGTCGCCTTCCTGGGGATCGAAATCGGCCTCAGGACTAAGTGGTTCGATCACCACGCGCGAGTTGTAGTAGGAAGTGAGCTCCGGCAACACTGCATCGCCGAGCCAGCCTTCACGCGCCGCATAGCGTCCGCCCTGTGGTTGCACGCCCAACCCGCCTGCGTCGGCGAGCGCCCCCGAGCTATCGAAGATGGCGAACGAATCCTGCACCGGTCGGGAGATGCCAAACTGCCCGTCTGCGTAGACGATGGCGGTGCCCCAGCGCAAGCTGGTGCGACTTTCGCCGATGGTTTGAGAATCGTGGCTCAGCATGAGTTCTGCACGACGCCCGAAGTAACGCGCGTTACCGTAAAAATCCTGTTCGCCTGAGGCGGTTTGCATGCCGAGTGCACCACTGAAGCTCTCCACGGTGGTGGGCGGGCTGTATTGAAGTTCGGCGCGGGTGGTGTGCGTGGTGGTATCGTGGCTGGCGTAGGCGGTGGTGCCCCGACCGAGGTTGATGATGAGGGAGAAGTAGCCCGCCCATTCCTCAGACCGCGCCGGGCCGTCGTTTCGTTGCAGTGTGATGTCGGTGTTGAAGCGCCGCCAACGGTGCGAAAGGGTCAGACTGCAGGTGCGCAGAGTCGTGCGGCCCTCCTGAAGCTGTTCACCATATGCCAGTCCGCCGCTGAAATACTCCCCGAACCGTTGTGAGTAGCGGGCCTGGAAATCCCAGGTGTCTCCGAGGGAGACAGCACTCACAAACGGCGTCGTCAGCGCAAAGTCATCGCTGGCATGGCGGACGGCGAGGCTGAGGACGCCGTCCGTGAACGGGTTGTCTGCGGGCGCGTAATACTGATACTGCATGCGCTCGGCGTGGCCGCAACCGACGGCGCGGTCGTGGCTGAAAGCGGAATCGAAGGACAACACCCCGGCGACCGTGTTAACGACAATCTCCGCTCCGGCCTGCTGGCTGTGCTCCATGGCCATCCCGTTGAGGCCCACTGTCAGGGTATCGGTCAACCCCCAGCGATGATACGCACTGGCCAGTGGTTCACTGGAGTACTCGTAGAACGGATTGTCCGGGTCGGGCCGGCTGGGAAAGCCGACGGCGTAGTTGAATTCCGTTTCGCCCTGCTTCAGCAAGCCTGGATCGTAGAAAAACGTGGCGTTGATGTACTCCACGCGCCCAACCGGATCAGTAATCCGCAGGATGACATTATTGGCGCCACCCGTGAGGGGAAAGTTGTTGATCTTGTGCGGGCCGGCGTTCAGTTGCAGCGTCTGCACAGCGTGACCATTGACCAGGATCTCCACCTTGGAATCCTCTTTCAGGAAGAAGGAGGACTGACCGAGTGGGCTGGTGATGCGGTACGGCTGAAGGCTGTTCTCGCGATGGAGCGACAGACCTGCCATGGGGAGGAACGGCTGGAAGCTGGTCACCGGGTAATTAAGGTCACCAAACGTCCAACGCAGCCGCCGCTCCGGGAGGTCGTAGACAAGCCGCGTGTCGCGTTTCTCCCAGCCCTTGTCCGATGTGGGATTGATGGCGGTTTCATTTTCGAGCACCCATCGGTGCAGGTTGAACGCATTCTCCAGTGTCACCTGAGTATCGCCAAAACCTTCGGCGTTGCTCCGGCTTTCCTCGGTGTAATCCACGCCGCCACGGATATTCATGTAGGCCGAGAAATCGCTGGGCAACACGGTGCGATTCGCGCGCACTACGGGCGTGCCGATCAGGTCCAGCGTTTCTTCGCGACGCTGTTCCGGTGCTATGGTCAAGTGCAAGGCCAGACCCTGGAAATCGAATTGGACGCGAATGCCGGCGGCTTCCATTTGGCTGGGAGTGACCCAAACCGTGCTGGCGTCTGGCAATCGTGCGAACTGGGCCGGGGAGAGAATCTGTTCCAGGCGGGCGCGTACCGGGCGCAAGTCCACGGTGACGACTTCGGTGTTGCTGAGGCGGGCGTTGACTTCACCAGCATCCTGCCGGTTCAAAGTCACCGGCACCGGAATGGTCTGCTGATCGGCGTGTATGCTCCCTGCCGCCAGCAGGAATACGATCTGCGTCAGGAGGGCGCGCATCCCATCGCGCCAACCCAAGAGGCTGGTGCCCCGGTTAGTCATTGACCGTCAACTGCGCCTGGTAACTGGTTTCCGAGAAAGTTTCAGGCAACGTCAGGACGAACCGGCGTGTGTGGCCAGCCAAGACGTTTTGACCGGCGATTGGGCTGAGTGCCTCCGGCGATACCTGAAGCTTGCGCCCTTGAGTGTCTGTCAAGGTGAGGGTGGGTTCCACCAGGGACTGATGTGCGGTGCCCGAGTTTGTAACCGTCATCACATAGGCGTTGGTGGCGTTGCGCGTGAAGCCGGCGACTTGGAGATGAGGTTTGGCGTTTCGGGGGCTTACATAGACGGCTGCCATGTAGCGCAGCAGGACCTTGATCTGGGCCTTGTTCTTTTCCGGGGCGAAGTTGACCGGGAGTTCCTCGGCCACAAGGCGGAACGCGAGTTCGTTCGTCGGGTCGGGTGTACCTTTCCACACCAGACGCACCGTCTGACTCTTCCCCGGCGGAATCGTCCCTTGGGGGGGGAATACCGTGAATAGACCTGCTGCGGGGTGGTTGGTTTCGTTACCATCGGCGTCCATGTCCCGCGTGAGCAGGGTGATCTCGAACGCCACGCGGTTGGAGGAGTCATTCTCGACCCGGAAGTTCTGTACGGCGCCGTTCCCTTTTGGGGCGAGCGTGGCGGACATTGGGGTGAGGGTGAACGCGTGGCCGGCCACCGGAAGGAGGCCGAGACTGAGAATCAACCGCAGGCAAATGGCGCGCATAGGAACTCTCTGATACACGAAAGCCGCCCGGTGGGGCGGCTCTCGTTCCTTTCAAGGCAAGCAGGCTGGGTTAATTCGCTTTGATCGTCAAGGTCAGCGTGTCTCGGTAGGTGTCCTCGGTGATCCAAGCCGCATCCATCGTGACGGTGAGCCCTTTTACAGTTCCCTCTTTCGGTGTGCGTGTCGTCGAACTGGTTACGGTCGCCACCCCACCGACCAACGATACAGTAGTCCCGCCGTACTCCATCGTGTAATTGGCCGTATCAGTATTTTCAGACGTTGCGCCCTTGAGAAACGCTTGGTTACCGGTGCCGGCATTAGCGCTTCGGAGCGTCACGGTGTAACCAGCGCGATTGTTACTGGTTTCAGTCACGTCTGCGACTTTCTCATCCGTGCAACCAGCTTCGATGGGCAGGTTGTTGTGTAGTCCTTGTTGGGCAACCGCGATCGAAGTGCGATTCGCCACGGTCCCGCTAATAGTGATGCTTCCGCTGCTTTGTGCCGAGCTCGTCAAAGCCATGGCCAACAGCGCACCTGCGGCTGCGATGTGCAATTTCATACTGGTTCTTTCTGCTGTGTTATTTGAATCGGGAGTGTGTGGGCGACACTCCGTTTCTGATTACGCGTTCGGTTGTGCCCAATAACGCAGCGCCTCTACGCAATCGGCATGCCGTCGAATGGGGGAGGGAGAGCGCAGCAGTGCGTGGGCGGATGCTAACGCGCTGATTTCGCGTGGTTTTTGCCTGGAAATCCTCTGACAGCATGTCAGTGTCCGTCCTACTTTTTCCGACGGCCACTCCTACGCCGCGCTTCCCTTTTGTCCTATTCTGAGAATAGGATGTCTCTGCTTGAACCAAACTCCGTCACTCTGGGCTAAACCCGCCCTGCGGTTTGACCGATGCAGGAGGGTGAACCGACCGGACGCGATTCATTGGGCGATGGCCTTGCTGGGACTGCTGCTGCCGGCCGTTGCTCTCGCTGACAACGCCGCCCACCTCACCATTGGCGGTGTGGTGCCGCCGCGGCAGCGCGTCGCTGTCGTGCAATCAGGACTGCTGGCCAATGGGGAGGCCGTTACCTTGCTCCAGGAACAAAACAACAGCGGCTTGGCCTACACCGTGACGGTCGAGGGCAAGGCGGAGCAGGGGAGTTTAGCAAAACAGACCCATGTCCGGAGCGGTCTCGCAGCCAATCGCGCGGTGCGCGCTGCAACAGGGATGAGTCCGATTCGAATCGCCCCGGTGACGGGGGCGGTCACCACGGTGGTTACCGTCGCCAGTCAGTGAACAGGCGTTTCAAACGCTGAACCGCAAGGATCGTCACTCGCTAAGCCTTCGGCGTGGGAAATGGCAACGGGTCTTTCTTCCGGTAAGCCAACCCTTGGAACTGGGCGATCAAATCGCCTTGGTCGCTGCGGACCTCGACCACGTAGCTCCCCAGCTTGAAGTTCTTGGCAATCTCCTTTGCCTCGGCAAAGAGGACGCCGGAGGAAATAGCCTTCATGAAGGTGATGTTGGCGTCAATGGCGACGGTGACCGTCCCGTGGGAATTGCAGGCCGCGGCAAAACAGAAGTCCGCCAGGGTGAACAGCGCCCCGCCATGCACCGTGCCGATCCCGTTCCAATGGTGCGGATGGAGCGTCATCTTCGCCTTGGCATGGCCACCCGCGGCCTCGATCAACTCGATGTTGTTGCGCGTCGCGAACTGGTCGGTCTTGAAGTATTCGTTGATGTCTTTCATGGAAGCAGAAAACCGTCGCCACCGCATCGCGCAGCCAGCGACGGTTGTGGATTGTGGCAGTGCGGATCAGCTTTTCAGACGTTTGAACAGTTCTTCGCTGCTCACGGTGCTGATCTTGCGCGCCTTGAGAATCTTCAGCGCCCCATCCGGATCGTTGAAGCGGAAGAGCAACAGGCCGTGGCTGCCCTGCTTGGCGGTGAAGGCGTAGGCGTACTCCACGTTGATGCCTGAGCCATCCAGCGCATCGAGAATTTTGGCCAGTCCACCCGGTTCATCCGACACTTCCAACGCCACCACCTCCGTGATTTTCACGGCAAAGCCGTTGCGGATGAGCAGCCGACGGGCACGATCGGAATCCTCAACCACCAGGCGCAGGATGCCGAACTCGCGCGTGTCCGCGAGGGCGAAGGTCTGGATGTTGATACCGGCCTTTGCCAGCAGACGGCACGGGGCGCTGAGCGCGCCCGGCTTGTTTTCCAGGAAAACGGAGAGTTGCTTGAGTTTCATGCGAATGCCTTTCGTGTTAAAAATCGCCGCCTACATGATGCGCTTGTCGAGCACACGCTTGGCCTTGCCTTCGCTCCGCTGCAAGGTGCGCGGGGCGACCAGTTTGACGGCTGGGTGCAAGCCGGTGACGCTCTCAATGGCGTGTGCCAGGCGTTTCTGCAATTGCTCCAACGCGCTGACCGTATCACCGAAAATCTCCGGCGTGACTTCCACCTGAACCTCCAGCGTGTCAAGGTCGCGCTGGCGGTCCACCACGATCTGATAATGCGGCAGCGTGCCTTCGACCTTGAGCAGCGCGGCTTCGATCTGCGAGGGGAAGAGATTCACGCCGCGGATGATGAGCATGTCGTCGCTGCGGCGGCCGATGCGGCAGATGCGCCGGAGCGTGCGTCCGCAGGCGCAGCGAGCCGAGGTCAGCGAGGTGATATCCCGCGTCCGATAGCGGATCATCGGCATGGCGCGCTTGCAGAGCGTGGTTAGCACGAGTTCGCCTTCCGTGCCGTCGGGCATCGGTTCGAGCGTCTTGGGATCAATGATCTCCGGGTAAAACATGTCCTCGAAGATGTGCGGTCCCGCTTGGTGCACGCATTCCATCGCCACACCCGGGCCCACGATTTCCGAGAGGCCGTAGATGTCGTAGGCCTTGATGGCACTACCGGCTTCGATGCGCTCGCGCATGTCTTCCGTCCACGGCTCGGCGCCGAACACACCGGTCCGCAACGGCAACTCCTTCATATTGACACCCGCCTCCGCCGCGCGCTCCATCAGGTGCAGGAAGTAGCTCGGCGTGCAGCAGATGACCGTCACGGCAAAGTCCTTCATGATCATGATCTGGCGCTCCGTGTTGCCGCCCGAGATCGGGACCACGCTGGCGCCAATGCCCTCCGCGCCATAGTGCGCGCCAAGACCGCCCGTGAACAGTCCGTAGCCGTAGGCGTTCTGGATGATGTCGCCCGAATGCACGCCACACGCTGCAAAGCTGCGGACCATCGCCCGCGTCCAATCGTTGATATCCTCTTGGGTGTAGGCCACGACGATGGGCTTGCCGGTCGTGCCACTGGACGCGTGGAAGCGCACGATGTCTTTCATCGGACTGGCTAGCAGGCCGAATGGGTAGGTGTCACGCAGGTCGGTTTTCACCGTGAACGGCAGCTTCACGATGTCATCCATCGAGCGCAAGTCGGCGGGCTTGAGCTTGCGTTCCTCCATGCGCTGGCGGAACAGCGGCACGCGATCATACGCACGCTGCACCATGTCCTGAAGCCGGGCGAACTGGACGTCCCGCAACTGCGCGAGCGGCAGGAAGTCTATCGCGCTGGCCGGATGCATCGGGGGGATCTCACGGTCTTTCTTCATGGCAGGTCGTGGGGTTCAGGTTGGATTCTGACTTGTGCGACCAACGGTAAACGCCTGGCGGTTGGCTTCGTAGAACTCCGGCGGGAAGCCTTCACGCAGGGATTCCAGCCACTGCTCCTCCGGCAGCGGTAGATGCGCGCTCAAGGCGCCCAGCAGGGCCACGTTTAGTGCCTTCTTGTTCTTCAACTGGTCTGCGTTGACGGCGGCGGGCGTGATCAGCGTGCCCCCCGGCTTGAGGTAATGCTTGTGGGGTTCGACCTGGGTGGGTTCGAGCACCAGCAGGTAATCCGATTCGCCGGGCGAGACCATCGGGCTGAGCACGTCTTCTCCAAACCGCACGTCGCTGGTGACCGAACCGCCGCGCTGGCTCATGCCCTTGATCTCGCTTTTCTTCACGTCAAATCCCGCGCGCAACGCCACGTCGGCTAGAATATCCGACGCCCGCAGCACGCCCTGTCCGCCGAGACCGGCGACCACAATGTTGGTTAGCTTTTTGGACATGGGGTTTCCTTTTGTTCGCATTCGCACTTCTCGTATTCACGCAGTCGTTTGACGATGAGGATGCACGGCCGGCGGGCAATGATCACACACAGTTCCTTGCTGGCGAGGCACTCGTCCAGCACGCGCTCAAACTCGTCCGAGCCAACGCGCGGTTCCACGACATGGACATGTTTGATGCCCAAGCCGCGGGCGATGTTTTCGAGCACCAGCTTCGTGGTCGGCTCGTGATTCAAGGTGCGGCCCGTGCCCGGATGTTCCTGATGGCCGGTCATGGCCGTGGTTGCATTGTCGAGAATGATCAGCACGTGCCCGTCTTTCGGCGGGTTATAGACCATCTCCACCAACCCGCTAATGCCGCTGTGGACGAACGTGCTGTCGCCAATCACGCTGACCACGCGTTTCGCCTGTTCCTGAGGCAGAACGTGGCGGAGCCCAAGGCCCACGCCGAGGCTCGCGCCCATGCACACACAGGTATCAATGGCCTCAAAGGGTTGCAGCACGCCCAGCGTGTAGCAGCCGATGTCGCCCGCTACGATGCAGTCGCGCTTGCGTAAGTTCTCGAACACGATGCGATACTGGCAGGCGTCGCACAGTTGCGGCGGCTTGCCGGGCGGCTTGGGCGGTTCGGGGCTGAGATCCTTGTTGAGAATCCGACGAACGCGCGGCACGTCAAACTCGCCGAAGCGATACATGTCCGCCTTGCCTTCCACATTGATTCCGGCGGCCCGAATGGCATCCACCAGATACGGGTCACCCTCCTCGAGCACGAAACACCGTTCCACGCTCTTCGCAAACTCAGCGATCTGCTTCATCGGCAGCGGATGGGTGAAGCCCAGTTTCAAAATGCTCGCGTCCGGTGCCGCCTCGCGTGCATGCATGAAGGAGATGCCCGAGGTGATGATCCCGAGCGCCTTGCTGCCGGTCACCACGCGGTTGAGCGGACACGTCTCATTCCACTCCTGGATCTCGGCCAGCTTCTGCCGCAACCGCCGGTGCGCCGGGCGCGCGTAGGCCGGAATCATGACCAGTGTGCGGATGTCGCGCTGGAAATGCGCCGGCTTGGGCTGGCCGTTCGATTCGCGCGGTTGGACGACGGTGTAGCTGTGACAGACGCGAGTCGTCGCCCGCAGGATCACCGGCATCTTCCAGCGCTCCGAAATCTCGAAGGCCGCAAAGAGCAGGTCGTAGGCTTCCTGCGAATCCGACGGTTCGAGCATCGGCACACCCGCGGCGACCGCGTAGCGCCGGTTATCCTGCTCGTTTTGGCTGGAAGCCATGCCGGGATCGTCCGCCGAGATGATGACCAAACCGCCGGGCACACCGGTGTAAGCCGCGGTGAACAGCGGGTCGGCCGCCACGTTCAGACCGACGTGCTTCATCGTGGCCATGGCGCGGGCGCCGCCGAAAGCCGCGCCGATGGCGACTTCGAGGGCAACCTTCTCATTGGGCGACCATTGGCCGTGTCCGCCGAGTTCGGAAAAGCGTTCGAGGATTTCGGTCGAGGGCGTACCGGGGTAGCCGGCACCGAGCGCGACCCCGGCGTCACGCGCGGCCAGCGCGATGGCTTCATCGCCGCTGAGGAGTTGTCGTTTAACGGAAGACATGCAGAGTGCGGTTCAAATTGGTTTCGTCGGGCAAGTTAGCACGGGGGGAGTCCACCAAAAACCGGGCGCGAAGACAAGCCGGGTTTTCACGAGCGATGCCGGCTTGCTCGCGAGGAGGAGCGGAAGCCGGTTTGCTGGGCACTTCTCGCAAATTTCCTCCGTGTCATTCAATCGCCGGCGTGGTTGAATGTGGGCATGAAAGTTCGCGTGCGATTCGCTCCGAGTCCGACGGGCTACCTCCACATTGGCGGGGCCCGGACGGCGCTGTTCAACTGGCTTTACGCCCGCCACACCGGCGGCACGTTTATCCTCCGCATTGAGGATACCGACACCGCCCGCAACACGCAGGAAGCCGTGGATGTCATCCTCAACGGCCTCCGCTGGCTCGGGTTGCATTGGGATGAGGGTCCGCTGACCAGCGACGCCACCGGCCCGTGCAAGGGCGACCGCGGTCCGTATTTTCAGAGCCAGCGCAAGGAGAGCTACCAGCGCCGGGTGGAGGCGTTGCTCTCTCACGGTCTCGCCTATGAACACGAGGGTGCGATCAAATTCAAGATGACCCGCGAGCCGATTACGATTCCGGATATCGTGGTTGGTGACGTGATCCGACCGCTCACCGACCGCGAGGAGCAGGATCCGGACTTTGTCATCCTGCGCTCGGACGGCCAGCCGGTGTTCCACCTCACGAACGTCGTGGATGACTTGGAAATGGGTATCACACACGTCATCCGTGGCGAAGATCATCTCAGCAATACGGCTAAG